>DASSNV010000191.1:0-16060 GCA_035701245.1 Gemmatimonadaceae bacterium
GTCCATCCTCAGCCGGGTGGCAGCCTGATGTCCCAGGTCTCTCCGCGCCCCGGCGATCCGGTAATCACTCCGGCACTGGTCGCCGAGCATGGTTTGACGAGCGGTGAATACGACCGGCTCGTCGCAATGCTCGGGAGACAGCCGACCTTCACCGAGCTGGGCATCGTCAGCGCCTTGTGGAGCGAGCACTGCTCGTACAAGCACTCTCGTCCGGTGTTGCGCGGCCTTCCGACCACCGCACCCTACGTGCTCCAGGGCCCCGGGGAAAACGCCGGCGTGATCTCGATCGGTGACGGACTCGCAGTCGCGTTCAAGATCGAATCGCACAACCATCCGTCCGCGGTCGAGCCGTACCAGGGCGCGGCGACGGGGGTCGGCGGAATATTGCGGGACGTGTTCACCATGGGCGCCCGGCCCATCGCGATGCTCAACTCGCTCCGTTTCGGCAGCCTCGAGGATGCGCGCGTGCGCTATCTATTCGCCGGCGTCGTCAAGGGCATCGGCGACTACGGGAACTGCGTCGGCATTCCAACCGTCGCCGGTGAGATCGTGTTCGACCGGCCGTACGGGACGAACCCACTCGTGAACGCGATGTGTGTGGGGCTGATGCACGAGAGCGATCTGATTCGCGCCAAAGCGGAAGGTGTGGGAAATCCGATCATGGCCGTGGGGGCGCGCACCGGTCGCGACGGCATCCACGGAGCGTCCTTCGCATCTGAAGACCTCTCGGCAGCGAGCGACGCCAAGCGCCCGCGGATTCAGGTCGGCGATCCGTTCACCGAGAAGCTGTTGCTCGAGGCGAGCCTGGAGCTGATCAAGAGTGGCTCGATCGTCGCGATTCAGGACATGGGCGCGGCCGGTCTCACGTCGTCTTCAGCCGAGATGGCGGAGCGCGGCGACGTCGGGGTCACCATCGATGTGACGAAGGTTCCGACTCGCGAGAGCGGAATGACTCCGTACGAGATCCTGCTCAGTGAATCCCAGGAGCGGATGCTGGTGGTGGCGAAGAAAGGTCAGGAAAGCGCGGTGCGCGACATCCTGGCGAAGTGGGATCTGACGGCGGCGGTGATCGGTGAAGTCATCGCCGAGCCCGTCTATCGCGTCACCGAAGGAACGAAGGTTGTCGCGGAGTTCCCGGGATCGCGACTCGTCACCGATTGTCCGACCTACACGCCGGAAGCGCGGGAGTCCGCGGAGGTCCACGCGCTTCGCGACATCGACCCACTCTCGATCGCCGAGCTGCCCGAGGAGGCGGATCCGGCGTGGACGCTGGAACGGCTGCTCGCCGCTCCGACGATTGCCAGCAAGGCGTGGGCATATCGCCAGTACGATTCGACCGTAAGAACCAACACCGTAATCGGCCCCGGTGGTGACGCCGCGGTTTTGAGAGTCCGCGGCACGAACAAGGGAATCGCGGTCAAGACCGATTGCAATGGCCGCTACGTTTACCTCGACCCGCACGTCGGCGGCCGCATCGCGGTGGCGGAAGCTGCGCGCAATGTCGCCTGCACCGGTGCGCGACCGATGGCGATCACCAACTGCCTCAATTTCGGCAATCCCACCAGGCCCGAAGTTTTTTATCAGTTTCGCGAGGCGGTGGCGGGAATGGGCGAAGCCTGTCGCGCGCTCGGAACTCCGGTCACCGGCGGTAACGTCTCCCTCTATAATGAGAGTCCTGCCGGGGCGGTCTACCCCACTCCTGTAATCGGGATGGTCGGCATCCTCGACGATGTCTCCCGCGCAACTCGCTCCACGTTCCAGCACGACGGCGACACCATCGTGTTGATCGGCGACCCCGGTGGTGAGCTCGGTGGCAGCGAATACCTCGCCACCATCCACGACACCGTGGTCGGCCGACCGCCCTCGTGTGATCTGGATCACGAGAAGGCGACGATCGACACAGTGCTGGATGCGATTGGCGAAGGTGTCATCACCTCGGCGCACGACTGCAGCGACGGGGGCCTCGCGGTCGCCGTCGCCGAATGCTGCATTGCAAACCGCGACGCCCAGACCGGCGCGCAGCTCGACATCTCCGATAACGCCGGCAGAAGCAACCGTGAGCTGCTGTTCGGCGAGACCCAGTCGCGAATTATCGTCTCGACGCCGAATCCAGAGCGCGTGATGCAGATCGCCGCGCTCCACCACGCCCCGGCAGAGCGCATTGGGGTTGTCAGAGCCGCCTCTGACAAGCTCGAGATCAAGCTGCCGAGCGGCGCGCTGCGTGCCCCGCTCTCGCGATTGAGCGACGCCTATCACAACGCGATCCCGACAATCATGGCGCGAACACCTGAACACGCGACTTTCGACGAGCTCGCGCCGGTGGCGGCACACTAGCATGTGCGGAATCTTCGGCGTTTACGGTAATGATCACGCTGCGGCTCTGGCGCATCTCGGCCTGTACTCGCTCCAGCATCGGGGGCAGGAATCTTCCGGCATCGTCGCGGTCGACCGCGAAACCGGCGCGCGAGCGATCAAGAGCATGGGGCTCGTCTCCGAGGCTTTCACTGCGCCGGACGTGCAAACCCTGCGCGGCGACATTGCCATCGGCCACACCCGCTACAGCACCGCGGGGTCGTCGACGATCGAGAATGCGCAACCGGTGCTCGCGCGCTTTCGTGATGGACACATCGCGCTCGCGCATAACGGCAACCTCACCAACGCCAGCGAGCTTCGGCGGGAGCTAGAGGACGCCGGATCGATCTTCAGCTCGACGATGGATTCCGAGGTTCTGGTCCATCGCATGGCTCGGTCCAACTCCGAGAAGCCGGAGGACAGGCTTGCCGACGCGCTTAAGGGTGTTGAGGGCGCCTTTTGTCTCGTAGTCGTGGTCGGCAACACGCTTCTCGCCGCGCGTGATCCGCGCGGCTGGCGACCGCTCGTCATGGGCAAGCTCGGTGACACCACCATCTTCGCTTCCGAGAGCTGTGCGCTGGATCTTCTTGGCGCCACTCTGGAACGCGAGGTTGAGCGCGGGGAGATCATCGCCATCGACGAGACCGGGATGCGCTCGATCTTCCCGCTCGGGAAGCAGGACGCGCGGAAATGCGTCTTCGAGTACGTCTATTTTTCACGCCCCGACAGCTACGTGTTCGGCGGCTCGGTCGATCGCGCCCGTCGCGAGCTCGGCCGGCGGCTGGCGAAAGATTTTCCGGCGCCCACCGCCGATCTCGTGTTCAGCGTTCCCGACTCTTCGAACTCTGCTGCGCTCGGCTTCGCTGAGGAATCGGGATTGCCACTCGAGCTCGCGCTCATTCGCAATCACTACGTCGGTCGGACGTTTCTTCAGCCTACCCAGGCTGGCCGCGACGCCAAGGTGAAGGTGAAGTACAACGCGGTGCGCGAAGTCCTGCACGGCAAGAGCGTAGTGATGGTCGACGATTCGATCGTGCGCGGCACCACTACTCGGGGGTTGGTCAACATGGTGCGTGCTGCTGGTGCGCGCGAGGTTCATCTCCGCGTCAGCTCGTCACCGGTCACGGGTCCGTGCTACTATGGGATCGACACTCCCACGCGCGAAGAGCTGATCGCAGCCAACATGTCCATCGAAGAGATAACCCAGGAAGTCGGTGCCGATACGCTTGGCTATCTCACTCTCGATGGCATGCTCGAATCAGTGCCCGGCGGACCGGCTGGATTCTGTCACGCCTGCTTCTCCGGGGACTATCCGACGCCACCTCCCGCCGACCCGGAGAAGCTCCGCTTCGGCTGCGGCTGCTGAAGCAAGTGGCACAATCGGTCTTCTTCTTCGGCAACGGAGCCGCCGAAGGCACCCGGGACATGACGGCCGTCCTCGGCGGCAAAGGCGCCAATCTCGCCGAGATGACCAACCTCGGCGTGCCCGTTCCGCCCGGCTTCACCATCGCGTGCGCCGAGTGCATTGAATACCTCAACACCGGGAAGTACTCGGACAAGCTGCGCGCTGAAGTCGAGGGCAACGTCGCACGCCTCGAGGAAGCGACCGGGAAAAAGCTCGGAGATCCGACGAATCCGCTGCTTGTCTCGGTGCGATCGGGTGCGCCGGTTTCGATGCCGGGAATGATGGAGACCATCCTCAATCTCGGACTCAACGACCGCACCGTCGCGGGTCTCGCGACCCAGAGTCAGAACGCGCGCTTCGCCTACGACTCCTATCGCCGGTTCATTCAGATGTACTCCGACGTGGTGCTCGGCGTCACGATCCACGACTTCGAGCATTTGCTCAAAGCGAAGCGCATGACCGCCGGTGCGGCAACCGATGCCGAGCTCGGCGAAACCGATCTGCGCAATCTCGTCGAGGAGTACAAGGCGCTGGTCAGGAATCGAACCGGCGCTGATTTCCCGCGCGATCCCATCGTGCAGCTGTGGGGCGCGATCGAAGCGGTCTGGAAGTCCTGGACGCTGCGAAAGGCGAAGGACTACCGCCGCGTGAATGGGATTCCCGAGAACCTCGGCACGGGCGTCAGCGTCGTGGCGATGGTGTTTGGAAATCTTGGCGACGACTCGGGCACCGGCGTCGCGTTCACCCGAAATCCGTCGACCGGCGAGAAGCGGTTCTACGGCGAGTTCCTCGTCAACGCTCAGGGCGAAGACGTGGTCGCCGGAATTCGCACGCCGCTCGAGATCGACGAGATGGCGGAGCGGCTGCCAGAGCCGTACAAGGAGCTGATGGATACCCAGCAGCGGCTGGAGCAGCACTATCACGACATGCAGGACCTCGAGTTCACCGTCGAGCGGGGGAAACTCTACCTGCTGCAGACGCGCTCCGGCAAACGCACCGCGGCGGCGGCGGTACGGATTGCGACCGACATGGTGTCGGAGGGATTGATCGACAGGGTCGAGGCGGTGCGACGCGTACCCGCCGGACAGCTCGACCAGCTCCTGCACCCGATCATCGATCCGTCGGTGCGCGCGGAACCACTTTGCCTTGGGTTACCCGCCAGCCCGGGAGCGGCGAGCGGTCGCGCCGTGTTCGATCCAGACACCGCCGAGAAGCGCGCGAGCGTCGGTGAAAGCGTCATCCTCGTTCGCGATGAGACTACGCCAGAGGATTTCCACGGCATCGTCGCCGCGCGGGCGGTGCTCACTGCGCGCGGAGGAATGACTAGCCACGCCGCCGTCGTCGCGCGAGGGATGGGCAAATGCGCGGTCGTCGGCTGCAAGGACATTCAGGTCGATCTCGAGCACAAGGCGTTCAACGTCAACGGCACCCACATCGCTGAGGGCGACTGGCTGACTCTCGATGGCGCGACCGGCCGTGTCTTCGCCGGTGATCTCTCGACGGTGCCGAGCGAAGTCGTTCGCGTCACCAGCGGGTCGATGCCCGCCTCGCAGGCGCCGCTCTATCAGGCATACGCCCAGCTGCTGGACTGGGCGGACGATGTTCGGACGCTCGGTGTCCGCGCCAATGCCGAGACCCCGCGCGATGCGCGAATCGCGAGAGCGTTCGGAGCCGAAGGCATCGGTCTCTGTCGGACCGAGCACATGTTCTTCGAGGGCGATCGCATCACCGCGATGCGCGAGATGATCGTCGCCCGGGAGCCGGGCGGCAGACGACGCGCGCTCGACAAGCTGCTGCCGATGCAGCGCGCCGATTTCGAGGGAATCTTCACCGCGATGGATGGCTTGCCGGTGACGATCAGGTTGCTCGATCCACCGCTGCACGAATTCCTTCCGCACGGCGGTGAAGAGACGAAGCTGCTGGCGCGCACCCTCGACCTCCCTCGTGCTGATCTGAACCGCATCATCGAGTCGCTGCGCGAGACCAATCCGATGCTCGGCCATCGCGGGTGCCGGCTCGGGATTTCTTACCCAGAGATTACAGAGATGCAGGCGCGCGCCATTCTCGAGGCGGCAGTGCGTGCCATGAGGCGCGGTATAGTCGTCAAACCGGAGATAATGATCCCTCTCGTCTCAACGGTGAAGGAATTCGAGAACCAGCGCGCGATAATCGAAGACGTTGCCGAGCGCGTGCTCGGCGGAATGGGTGAGCGTCTCCCGTACCTCATCGGAACGATGATCGAATTGCCGCGCGCGGCGCTGACGGCGGCACAGATCGCGCAGTCAGCCGAGTTCTTCTCTTTCGGAACAAATGACCTGACCCAGACTACAATGGGTCTCAGCCGCGACGATGCGGGCCGGTTCCTTCCTTCTTACATTGATCGCGGTATTTTTTCGGACGATCCGTTTCAGGTTCTTGACACCGAAGGGGTAGGAAGACTCGTAAGGATTGCGGTTGAAGACGGGCGCAGGGTGCGTCCGAACATCAAGCTGGGGATCTGCGGGGAGCACGGCGGCGAGCCGCGCTCCATTGCTTTCTGTCACTCACTCGGTCTCGATTACGTGTCCTGCTCACCATTCAGAGTTCCAATAGCGCGCCTCGCCGCCGCACATGCCGCCCTTAACGCGTAAGCTGTCGCACGCGCGGAGGCTGGAGCTGATGCCGACCGGCTCGCTCCCGATGGCGCGCATTCAGCATGCGCGGCCACTGCGCATTGCGCTCGTCACCGAGTACTACTATCCCCACCTGGGCGGGATCTGCGAGCACGTCCACTTCTTCGCCCGCGAGGCGAGACGGTACGGACACCAGGTCGACATCATCACGTCCAACATCCCGGGCGCCCGTGACGAGCCGCATGTAATTCGCATCGGCAAGAGCCAGCCGGTCTACGCCAATGGATCCCAGGCGCGTTTCACCTGGGGTATCGAGCTGCGTAAGTCGCTGCGACGCGTCTTCAGCCTCGGCCAGTACGACATCATCCACGTTCACTCTCCGCTCTCACCGGTGCTTCCGGTACTGGCAATCGAGGAAGCGAACTGTCCGGTAGTCGGCACGTTCCACACCTACTTCGACCGATCCTTCTTCTATACGATCGGCAATCGGTATTTCCAGAAGCGCCTCGACCAGCTGCATGCCGCGATCGCAGTGTCGCACTCGACAACCATCGCGCTCAACCGCTACTTCGAGGCCAACTGGACCATCGTTCCCAACGGCATCGATACCGATGTGTTCCACCCACACGTCCCGCGTCCTGCCGCTCTTCGCACCGACGTGCCGGTGATTCTCTTCCTCGGCAGGTTCGATCCAAGGAACGGACTCACCACGCTGATCGAGTCATTCAAGAAAGTGCGCGGCCGTAACCGCGAGGCGCAGCTGGTGGTAGTCGGCGATGGGCCGCTTCGGAAACACTACTATCGCGCCGCAGGCGGCGACCCCGACATCACCTTCGTCGGCTCGGTGCTCGGCGAAAGGCCGGGTTACTACGCCCACAGCGCGATGTACGCCTGCCCGACCACCAAAGCTTCATTCGGTATCACCCTGCTGGAGTCCATGGCCTGCGAGACGCCAGTTGTCTGCTCCGACATCTACGGCTTCCGCGACGTCGTGAAGCACGAGCGCGAGGCACTAATGGTGCATTGTGGAGATACGGAGGCGCTCGCCGATTCGCTGGTCAGACTCCTGGACGACGAGACGCTCAGAGCGCGACTCGGCAAACGAGGCCGACAGGAGGCGGAAAAGTACTCCTGGAGCAGAGTGACCGAGGCGGTGCTCGACATTTACACTGCTGTATTGGGGCGAGCGACGCACGAATGATCTGGTCGGCAGCACTGGGAGTATCGGTGATCGGCGGGGTTGTCCACGGAGCCTTTCACCGTAACAGTCCGCTCTTCGGACGCGCTTTGGGGAGAATCGACAGCGATCGCAAAGTCGTTGCGCTCACCTTCGATGACGGACCCAACCCCGATGCGACTCCGCGCATCCTCGACACGCTGGGCGAGAAAGGCGTGCGCGCGACGTTCTTCGTCCTCGGCAGTCACGCCGAGCGCTGGCCGGAGCTGGTGCGAAGGATGTCGTCCGAGGGACATCAACTCGGCAATCACGGCTACTTCCACCGCAAGCTGCAGTTCAAGAGCCCGTTCTACGTGAGCCGTGACATCAGGCTTGGCATCCGCGCCATCAAACGCGCCGGTGCTCCCGCACCGCGGTACTTCCGGGCTCCCCACGGTTTTCGCAGTCCGTGGACGACACCGATCGCCAGCTCCTACGGTGAGCGCACCGTCGGGTGGTCGCTCGGAGTCTGGGACAGCGACAGGCCTGGTGTCAACGAGATCGTCCGACGCACCATCGAAGGAGTCACGCCGGGCTCGATCGTGCTGCTTCACGATGGCGACGGTTACAACCCCGATGGCGATCGGATGCAAACCGCCGCCGCCCTACCCCATATCATCGACCGCTTGACCGATCAGGGCTACGAGTTCGCCACTCTGCCCACTGAATGAGTCCCAAACTGAAGAAAGGGATTCGCTGGGCGATTTCCGCCGCGATCCTCGTCTTCCTCATTCTCTTCGCCCGCACCATCAACTGGCACATCGCATGGGACTCGATGCGCCACGCATCGCTGCCCCTGCTCGCCGCCGCGATCGGCGTGAACTTTTTGTCGGTGCTGATAAAGGGCGTTCGGTGGTGGCTCTTTCTGCGCCCCATTGGCGTGACATCGCTGCCGCTGGCGATGCGCGCGACCATTGCCGGCGCCGGACTCAACAACGTCCTGGTCGCCAGCGGCGGCGACGCGGCGCGAGTCGTCTTCGTCTCGCGCGTGAGCGGCGTGCAGAGCTCGACGGTCCTGGCATCAATGGCGCTCGAGAAACTGTTCGATCCAATCGGATTCGTCTTTCTTCTTGTCTACGGCGTCATCACCTTCGAGCTGCCGCACCAGTTCGAGAGATGGAAATTCCCGGCAGAAATCCTCCTCGCCGCGATCGTGCTGGCGCTCGTTCTTTTCGTGTACGCTGCGCGCCACATGAAGCCCGAGCACGTTCCCGAACGACGAGCGCGACCGCGCACCGTCGGCGGACGGGTTCGCGCCTACTTCGTAAGCTTCGGTCAGACCGCCGGCCGACTGGCGACGGGCCCACGCTTCATCGCCGCCATTCTGCTCTCACTCGGCGCGTGGGCGTGTCAGCTGTGGACGTTCCAGCTCGCCGCGGCCGCAGCGCACGTGTCGATTCCGCTCGCCGGCAGTCTCGCGTGTCTGCTGGGCATCAATGTCGGGCTGATCATCAGGGCGACGCCGGGCAACGTCGGGTTCTTTCAATTCGTGTACGCGCTGATGGCCGAGCAGTTCGGCGTGCGGCCGGCGGACGCGATCGCGGTGTCGCTGTTGATTCAGACTTTGCAGATCCTGCCGCTGACGCTGCTCGGCGTCGCACTCGCCCCCGAGTTCATCTTCCGCCGGGGCAAGAAGGACCAGGAAACCGAGCAGGTTGTACAAAAGATCGAGGCGGCGAAAGCGGAACACGGTGGTCCGTTGTCAACGGCGGAAGAAGTGCTCCACCGCGCCGACGAGGCAGGAGTCGCCCCAAAAAGCCCCTGATTACTGCGTCGCCGCCACTCTCGCTGCGCGCGCGTTCCGCAAAAACGCGATGAATTCCGCCGGCTCACGAGTGAGGCCGCTGAAGGTGGCGCGAACCGAACCGGCCCCGTCCACGACTGCATAGAGCGGAAGTGCTACCGTTCCGAACGTCCGCTCCTGAAAAGACTGCTGTCGCTGGTAGATCTCTCCATCACCGTCGGTGTAGAGTCGCGCAAGCACGAACTGCCCCAGCTCCGCACCGACGTCGGGACGGCTGAAAATGTTCGCCTCCATCCATCGGCAATTGGTGCAGGTGTAGCCGGTAAAGTCGATGAACACCAGCTTGCCCGACGCCCGCGCCGTCTCGAGTGCAGCAGTGTAGTCGTTGAGGATCCAGGTGGGAGTCGTGCCGGCCGTCGACGCGAGGAGCGTCGGTGACGCTGGTGGGAGGAATGCCTCGACCTGACGCAACGGCTTGCCGCCAATTCCAGACGCCAGCCAGATAGCTACGACGAGCACGCCGAGCGCAGCCGCAGTTCCCCGCACTCGCGATCCGGCATCATCTTTTTTCTCACCTAGCGCGAGGCGCGCCAGGTAGAGCGCACCGAACATGGCGAGAATCGCCCAGAGCGTCAGCACTGTCGCGCGCGTAAAGACGCCCCAACCCAACACGAGATCGGCGTTGGACACGAACTTCACCGCGGCTCCGACCTCGAGCACTCCGATCAGGACGCGGAGAGTCTGCATCCACCGACCTGCGCGGGGGAGGCGTGCCAGGAACCTCGGCGCCAGCGCGAGCATAACGAACGGTGCGGCAAACGCCGTCGAGTAGATAAGCATGCCAACAACCGGAGTCGTCCATGAGCCTTGCGCGGCGAGGACGAGCAGCGTTCCGACGAACGGCGCGGTGCAGGTCAGCGACGTCATGGTGAAGGCGGCGCCCATAAAAAGCGCGCCGATTGATCCCCGTTCCTGTTGTGCGGCGCGGCTTGCGGTCGTGAGCACGCGCCACGGAACCTGGACTTTCAGCCATCCGAACAAGCCCGCCGCGAAGACCAGGAACAGAGCGGCGAGCAGAAGATTGACGTACGGATCGGCGGCAAATCGGTTGAGCCCGGCCGCACCGAAGATCGCCGCCAACACCAGGCCGAAAACCGTAAACGTGGCGATGATTCCCGCGCCGAATAGCAGCGCCCGCCGCACGGCCGAATCGTGTCGCTCCGGATCCGAAAAGTATGCGACTGTCACCGGGACCATCGGGAAGACGCACGGGGTCAGCAGCGATAGAAGACCCGTGGTCGCCGCGAGCCAGAGAAACGCGCTGCTCACCGCGGTCGGCTGAGTCGAAGGGTGACGCCGACGCTGTCGGTGCGCGGCGGGAGACACAGCTTGTCGCTGCACACCTGATATCGCGCGGTGACCTGGACCTTTCTGGTGCCGGTTCCCGCTTTGCCGGGAACGCCTACTGGAATGGTGAAGCGCGGACTTCCGGAGTAGAGCTCGGTCTCGATCCCGAAATTGTTGTCGAAGAGTCTCTCGGGTTTGGGCGCGTCGATCAGGCCGCGAATGATCACGTCGGCTGCGCCGAGCAGCTGGATGCGCAAAGGAATCGGGCCACCCGGCTTCTGATTGAGCGAATAGATGTGCCAGCCCTTCGCGATGTCAGCCTGAACCGTTATTGGAACGGCGCGTCCGACCGTCAGCAGCCGGTCGCGTGCTCCGACCAGGCTCCAGTGCACGGGTCGCAGCGATGCCGATGTGCTCGCGGCTCTGGTATTGTCGGGCCAATTGACTGCGGTCGAAGAAGAACGCGCGTGGCTCGCCGACGCCAGGGGAAGCAGTAGGAGATAGACGAGTTTGTTCATCTCTCCCAAATATACACCTCAGTGCGGCGCGATCCGTGCAAGTCCGGGACGGATTCCGGAATCACCCCTTCCCTGGCGGAATGTCCGAGCACGCGCCCTTCTTCTTCGACAGCTGGTACTACATCGGCCGCGCGGCAGCGCTGAGCGCGCTTGGCTTCGTCGCGATGGTGGTGATGCTTCGCGGCTCGGGAAAACGAACGCTGTCAAAGCTCAACGTTTTCGACTTCGTTTTTGTTGTAGCGTGCGGATCGGTTCTGGCCGCGACCATCATCAGCAAGGATACGACACTCGCGGAGGGCATTGTCTCGCTCGGCGTGCTCGTCTCGATCCAGGTAGTACTTGCCAAGATCGCGGCCTACTCACCCGCAGCCGAACGTATCATCAATGGCGAGCCGACGCTTCTGTTCTCGAACGGGAGATTCATCGACTACGCGCTCAAGCGTGAGCGCGTGACGCGAGAAGAGGTCCGTGCCGCGATTCGCGAGGAGGGGATCACCAACGTCGAAGACGTCACGGCCGTGGTCCTTGAGAACGATGGCACGCTGACGGTCGCATGGGATTCCCATAGAGCGGGCAGATCTGCGCTGGTCGACGCAAAGTTGCCCAAGAAGGAAAAGGGTCACCGGAAGTCCTGATTCGCCGACCGTGCGCTGGGGGTCGGCCGCCGCTCTCGCGTTGGCCAAGCTCAGCCACGTGGTTTATGTTTTGCGTTTGTTACGGGCAATCAAGCCGAGAATTCCGGTGCAAACTCAGACCGCGAAAAACACGGGATACCGAACCTTTCTCGACCCCCGCGGACGTCGCTGGGAGGTGTGGATGGTCCACCCGTCCGCGATCGAACGCCGGAAAATGGAACGGCGCACGCCTGTCGAGAACGCGGTCAACCTGATCGAACAACGAGTACTCGGCGACCGGCGCACGAGCGCCGGCGCGCGCGGCGCCGTTGCGACTGAATACAGTGCCGGCTGGCTTTGCTTCGCCAGCAACGGCGAAAAACGGCGACTGGCTCCGGTGCCGGTCAACTGGATGAGCGCCAACGACAGTCAGGTCGCGGAGTGGTGCCGGATTGCGAAGCGGGTGGTGAAGTGCGGGCCAACCTGGGATCCAGGCGACGAGGTCGAGGTCCCGCAGTCCCAGAAGAATCGCGATCAACCCGACGAAGAAGACATCCGGCGGTCCCGGCAACGTCGCGCCGACCCGGACCTGGATCGCCCCGCCCGCTAAGCCCGGTCCCGACCACCGAGCGTCGTCCCCGCCGTGCCGGTCCCCTGGTGTTGCGTCGACGCCACGGTCTTGGCCGCTGTTGCAGCCAGCACACAACTATGGATCCCGCCGACCTGAGTTTCAGGCCGACTACATATGGTCTTCGACTTGCCCCCGGGTTGGCCGGCACCCGACCGGTCAAGGCGCCACCGGGTTGTGCGTAATCCAGCCGCAAACCCAGGGAAGCACGACCGTAGAGGACAGAGCATGGCCGACTCCGCAATTGGCATCGACCGCACCACCGACCCAGGATCCTACTCGCCGTTCCCAAGCGGGGATCGATCGGCCGCGGACCGTGGCGGACGCACAACGACCCAGGCTGCCGACCCGTTCGCCGCCCAGAAGGAGCTCGCCGGGTTGATTCAGCTGGGTACCGAAAAAGTCGACGCCGGCGCCGACGCTGAGGCGACCGAGTGTTTTCAGAAAGCACTGGAGATTGGCGAACACGTCCTGAGCCCGGACAATCCCGACCTCGTTCTTCTGCTCAATGACCTGACCCGGTTGTACCTGAAGCAGTCGCGGTATGCCGAGGCCGAGCCGCTCCTGCTGCGTCTGTTCGAGATGAAGCGCAGCAAGGGAGACGACCATCCGGAAGTCGCAACTGTATTGGCCAGCCTCGCCGCCGTGCGGCACGCACTCGGCCAGCACGAATCAGCGGAACAGCTTTGGAGGCGGGTGCTCGAGATCCGGGAGCGCACGTTGGCCCCCAATCACTTCGCGATCGCGACCGCACTCGAGGGTCTTGGCGAAGCTTGTGCTGCGCGTGGCAATAACGCGGAAGCCCTTCCCGCTCTCCAACGCGCTCTCACGATTCGTGAGCGTACCCTCGGCGCCGGTCATCCGAGCCTGAGGAGATCGAAAGAACGAATCGCGGATCTGCAGCTTCAGTCGGCAGAAGATTCGCTCGACTCGGCGCCCGGGATGGACATCGTCCCATCGAAGGAGAAATATCGACTGCTTTCGGGTGAGCACCTGCGCCTCACGGCTCCCGCACCGGTGCCCCCTGTAGCAATAGTGCGTGACGTTGCTACGGCTCCGCCGCCTGCCGTCGGCAGGGACCTGACGACCCAGATCGCAAGCAGGCAGACAAAGGTCATTCTGCAGCTGCCGCCGTCCGAATCCATGATGCCCGACGTAGTTCCCGGTCGGGAGCAGACTCTGGAAGCACAGGCGGTCACGGCTGATCTGCCGTACCGCGACGCCTTGGAAAGCATCCGCACCGAGCTCGAGGGGTCGCAGGAAACGGTTCCGCTCGCAGTCCGGCTGAGCGCGATGGTCCAGAGAACGACCGCTTTTCTTACCCGGCGCGAAGTCGTCGCGGTGATAATCGTCGCCGTCGTTTCAGTGTTTTCTGTCGCGGTAGCGAAAACCAATCCGTCGGGCGATCTCGAGGCAAACGCGACCAACACCAGCGCGTCGCAGCTATCGTCTCCGACCGCGCAAACCGCTCCCGTGGTGACCGCCGCCGCACTCTCGACACCGGTGCATGAGTCGTCCGCGAGCGCGGAGAATGTAAGCAGTGCCAAGCCGTCCGCGAAAGCACACGCCGAAGAGCATTCATCGAGCAAGAAATCGGAAGACTCGAGAGCCGAGACCCGCAAACTGACGCTGCCGACTCTTTCGACCGCGGTGATGTCCAATCTCGATTCCGTCGCCTCCAGAGCAGCGGAGAGCTCGGCGAACCGCGCCGAGCCGGTCATCACCGTGCCGACGGCAACGTTTGGCGCCCGCCGCGGCAGCTTCGATCTGAGCTACCGCAGCACCGATCCGATCCGCGCGCGGTTGATCGGCGAGCTACCGACGCCGCAGGTTCCGGAGCGGATGTCCGACGTGGAGGGTGAAGTGCGGGTCCGCTTCAGCGTCGACACTCAGGGCCAGCCGGTGATGTCGACCTTCGCGGTGGTTCGCTCGCCCAATCCGCTGCTGACTGCGGCGGTGCGCAGAGTGATTCCGTCGATGCACTTCGTCCCGGCGAGCACTGGCGGTTCGGATCCGAAACCGATCGCCGATGTCGTCGAGACTTCGTTCAGGTTCGCCCGGCAGAACCGATAGATCGCCAGCGATTGCAAAGCGAAGAGGGCTGACTCAGGAGTCAGCCCTCTTTGCTTTGATGGAGGCGCGGGGATTCGAACCCCGGTCCGAGACAAGATCGACCACAGCGTCTACGTGCGTATTCCATTGATTGAGGTCTCCAGCCGCTGGCCAATGGACAGCCCACTTCTGGACAAGTCTTCTAGAGTTTCGCCGGCTGACGGAAGACGCACCAGCCGACTATCCCGAATTTTCGATACCCTTAGAACCGCCTCGGGCGGGCTTCCCTAAGGGCAGGTGCAGTAACTCCTAAGAGTTACGCAGCCAGGGCCAAGTTGTTGTTGGCAGTTAAAACAATTCCCAGAGGTTTTACCAGGACCTGAGAAACCTGGGCACGCGGCCACAGCTTCACTAACCCCGTCGAAGCCAGTCGCCCCCGTTCACGAAGTATACGAACTTTGGACCTCGAAGTCAACCGAAAATCGGCTGCCAACGTACTTTAGGTCGCGGGCGTAACTGCAACCAGAAGACCGGGTTACTGGCTGTCGCCTTAAGCTGCCGCGGAGGGTTCTTCGATGACCTCCGAATCGTCCCGCCCGTCGCACGAGAGGTAGCTGGCAAAGATGTCTTCGACCTCAGAAAGGCTCGTCACCGCGTGCAGCTTCATCCGCAGCTCACCCGAGCCCGGCAGTCCTTTCACGTACCAGCCGAGGTGCTTTCGAAACTCGACGGCAGCGCCGCGGGGGTCTGGCTCGTAGGCCTCGGCCATCCGCGCGTGCTCCAGCGCAATCTCGAACTTCCGCTCGATCGACGGCGCGGCGGGCTTGGGCTTCCCTTCCAGCAGCGCCCGCGTCTGGTCGAAGATCCATGGCTGGCCGAAGGAGCCACGGGCGATCATGATCGCCGCGCATCCAGTCTCACGCTGCATCCTCACCGCATCCTCGGCGGTCTTGATGTCGCCGTTCCCGATGACGGGGATCTCGAGCGCCGCCGAGACCATCGCGATCTCCTCCCAGCGCGCGAAGCCGCTGTACATCTGCGTCCGGGTACGTGGATGGAGCGCCAGCGCGCGCGCACCCGCGTCCTGGCAGCGCAGTGCAATCTTGACCGGATCGCGGGTGTCCTCGCTCCAGCCGCTACGAATCTTGACGGTAACAGGCAGATGCGTCCCCGCCGAGACCGCGCGGATCACCGACTCGACGAGCGAGAGATCCTTGAGGCAGCCAGACCCACCGTTTCGTTTTACAACCTTCTTCACCGGGCAACCAAAATTGATGTCGATGAACTCGGGCTGGAACACATCGGTTACCAGCCGAGCTGCCTCGCCCATCGCGGCGGGGTCGGCACCGAAGATCTGCACGCCGATCGGGCGCTCATCGGCGCCGAAGCGAAGCTTGGATATCGTGGCCTCGTTCTCTCTGCGTATCCCCTCGGCCGAAAGGAACTCGGTGACGACGACGTCCGCGCCGAAGCGCCGGCAGAGCCGCCGGAAGGGCGACTCCGAGACGCCGGCCATGGGCGCGAGATACAGCGGAATGTCGTGCGCGAGCGGATACGGGAAGGCCATGCCGC
>DASSNV010000192.1:0-4219 GCA_035701245.1 Gemmatimonadaceae bacterium
TGGCGCATGAACTCGTATATGAAAAGCTTGCCGTCGTAGTACTGCGGGAACGGCCGCTCGGCACCGCGGAAATCGTCGCGATGGAACACCGGACCGGCAGCAGCGGCGCGTCCCCCGGAACCGACGATGGGAAAATCGGGAGACGCCGCGTACGGATACCAGATGAAAGCCGGGCGCGCGGGCGGCAGATCGTTGAGACCGGTGTTGTTGGGCGAGCGATTCACCGGATGCGCCGGATCGAACTTGTCGCCGGCAATGACGTGCGCGGAATCAACCCACGTCACCTTGTTGTACGCGTAGTTGTTGCCAACGAAGTACGGCCAGCCGTAGTTGCCGGCGGTGCGCGCCTGATTGACCTCGTCGTAGCCGCGCGGACCACGCCCTACCGAATCAACGTTCGCGTCTGGCCCGACATCTCCCCAGTACAGGAAGCCGGTGTGCGACTCGACGGAGATCCGGTACGGGTTGCGATGACCCATGGTGTAGATCTCGGGTCGCGTCTTCGGCGTGCCAGCCGGAAAGAGATTGCCGGCAGGAATGGTGTAGGTGCCGTCGGCCTCGGGATGGATGCGAATGATCTTTCCGCGCAGGTCGTTGGTGTTGCCGGAAGATTTCTGAGCATCCCACGGCATGCGGCCCGGCCGCTCGTCGATCGGCGCGTACCCGCTGGCAAACGGATTGGAATTGTCGCCCGTCGACAGGTAGAGATTTCCCTTACGGTCGAAGGTGATGGAGCCGCCGGTATGACAACACTGCAGCCGTTGCGTCGGGATCTCGAGCAAGATCTGCTTCGACGCCATGTGCAGCTCGTCGCCCGCCATGTGGAATCGCGCCAGCACGTTCTCCGATTTCGGTCCGGCAGGCGAATAGTACATGTACACCCAGCCGTTGCTCGCGAAATTCGGATCGAGTGCGAGCCCGAGCAGGCCGTCTTCCGCGCGACTGCTATCGGCGTACTTGTTACTGACGGGGATCGTGGCGATGCGCGTAACCTTCCCGGTCGAAGGCTTGTAAAGGTTCACATAGCCGTGGCGCTCGATGAACAGCACCCTCAGGTCGGGGAGCACCGCCAGCTCCACCGGCTCGTCGAGCTTGTCGGCGAGAACGACTCTGGTGAACCGGTTTTCTTCCGGGCGTGCGCGGGAGAAATCGACTGGCTTCGTGCCGATCGCGTACTTGAGTCCGCCAAGGAGGTGCTTGAGGAAAAGCGGCTCGGTGTAGGTGGCTTCGGTGTGACCCATGTTGGTGTACCACGCGCGACCGCCGTCGAAGTCGTGGTACCAGCTCATTGGGTGGCTGTCACCATTCGTCCCGCCCTCGTAGCTCTTCTCGTCGATGTCGACGAGGACGTGGATGGTGGGATCGATCGACTTGAAGTTGTAGAACTCATCTTCCCGCGGCCAAACCGCGGGAAGCCCGGCAGTCGATGGATTGTTTTGGTCGACGACACGGAAAGTTCCTTTGCGAACGTTGGGATTGCCCGGGTGTCCGTTGAACCAGGCGCCGGCGAGGCGGCCGTACCAGGGCCAGTCGTACTCGGTATCCGCCGCGGCGTGGACGCCGACGTAGCCGCCGCCTGCCTGGATGAAGCGCTCGAAGTCGTCCTGCTGCGCGGGGTCGAGCACATCACCAGTCGTGTTCAGAAAAACGACGGCGCGATAGCGCGCCAGATTCTTCGAGGTGAAAGCGCCGGCGTCTTCGGTGGTGTCGACGGCGAATCCGTTCTGCTGGCCGAGCTTGCGAATGGCGGCGATTCCGTTGGGGATGGAGCTGTGTCGGAAGCCGGCGGTTTTGGTAAAAACGAGGATGCGTGGCTGCTGAGCGGAAGCAGCTGCGGAAACGCCGAGCAGAAGTGCGAGCAGTACGACGATTCGTTTCATTGCGATCCGTGGGGCGACAGGTTGGGACCGGTTCTAAGGAGCCTCGCCAATACTGCAGCGCGGTCAGGACGGCGGAAAGGGGAGGTAATTCCACCGCTGGCTATTGAACGTGCCGCCTGCTCGCGCCACACTATTGAGGTAGTGAGAAGAGCGCGACTTTTGTGAGCTTTATCCCACACTTTGACGAGGGAACCTATGCCATCGAGATCCGGATCAGTCGTACCCGCATTCATTGTTGCGCTGTTGGCGATCGCCTTCGCCGTAGTAAGAGGTGTGGAATGGCTGGGGCAGCCGCTGCGCCTCGTACATCTTGTGACACTGGTCGGCTTAAGCATGACCGCGGGGGTGTTATGGTGCCACGCGGTTCTCGGATTGAAGGAACCGAGACCGGAACGCAATGATTCTCAATAGCATGTCGAGCTATGGTATCGTATCAGAGGTGCAATGAGCACTGAGTCGATTTTGGTTGACGCTTCCGCCGATCACGTTCAGATCGGCGGCTTCGGAACCACTTTCCTCGCGACTGATGAAGCCTACGCACTGATCCAGCACACCCTCGGCGCGAAGCTGATCGGCGCTCCTCCACACCGCCACAACCGCGAAGACGAGCTGTCGTACGTGCTCGAGGGAACTCTGACTGTGTGGAGAGAAGGCGTGGTGACCGACGCGGGGCCGGGCGCGCTGGTGACGAAACCGCGCGGCGAATGGCACACCTTCTGGAATGCGGGCGACGTGACGGTGCGATTCCTGGAGATCATCTCGCCACCGCAGTTTGCCAACTACTTCCGCGAGCTCGCCACCGTTATCCCCAAGTCAGGCCCGCCGGATCCGGCCAAGGTGATGGCGCTCGCAGCACGCTACGAGTTGGAGTTTGATTTTGCGAAGCTTGGTCAGCTGACTGAGCAGTACGGGCTGCGCCTTGGTTGAGACCGAGCGTACCGAATCATGCGCGGCACCCGGCGACCGACCTTGAGATGAATGTGCTCGCGATATCGGGCAGTCTGCGCTCGCGCTCGTCGAACACCGAAGCGCTGAAAGCAGCTGCGCTCGTCGCACCGCGCGACGTTCACATCAGGATGTATGAAGGACTTCGCGATCTGCCGGCGTTCGATCCGGATCTCGATGCGCCGGGCGCCACACTTCCGCGGCAGGTGCAGGATCTTCGCGCGCAAATCGGAGGGGCCGACGCAGTACTCATATGCTCCCCGGAATACGCGCACGGTGTGCCCGGCTCGCTGAAAAACGCGCTCGATTGGCTGGTGAGCTGCTCTGAAATGCTGTTCAAGCCGATCGGACTGCTCAACATCTCCCCCCGTTCCACTTACGCCCACGCCTCACTCGCCGAGACGCTCCGCACGATGTCGACGGTGATCGTAGAAGACGCGTCGATCGAATTGCCGCTTTCGGGAAGCCGACTCGATGCGGCCGCCATCGCCCGCAACGCCGAATTTGCCGGGCCGTTACGGGCCGCGATCGCCGCTTTGCGCGATGCCGCGGACGCCTACAGGGCGCGGCGGGAGGAGCTGCGCGCTGTCGCAGCCGAGAATTCGCCACCAGTCACAATGGAGCGTCGTTGATGAGGCCTCGTCTTACAGTCCTGACCCTCGGCGTTGACGATCTCGACCGGGCGGTGAAGTTCTATCGCGACGGACTCGGCTGGCGCACCGAGGGAATCATCGGCCAGGAATTCGAGCACGGCGCCGTCGCTTTCTTCGATCTGCAGGGCGGCCTGCGGCTGGCCGTGTGGCCGCGCGCATCGATCGCCCATGACACCGGCCTGCCCCGTGGTGCGCCCAACCAGACCGAGATCACCCTCGGCTACAACGTCAACAAGCGCGAGGAGGTTGACGCCGCGATGGCGGAGGCCAAGCGCGCCGGCGCGCGCATCGTGAAGCCGGCGGCGGAAACTTTCTGGGGCGGCTACGCCGGATACTTTCAGGATCCCGACGGGCACGTCTGGGAAGTGGTCTGGAATCCACAGTTCGAGGTCGAAGACTGAATGCGCGACATCCGCGTTGCGACGGTGCAGTTCCAGCATCGCCCGGCTGACAAAGCGTACAACATCGGCCGCGTCAGGAATTTCGTCGCCGAGGCGGCGAAAGATGGCGTCGAGATCATCGCGTTTCCGGAGATGTGCATTACCGGCTACTGGCACGTGCGCAAGCTCCCCCGCGAAGATGTCGAAGCGTTGGCAGAGTCGGTTCCCCGTGGGCCGAGCACGCGCGAGCTGCTGGGAATGTCGCGCGAGCACCGCATGACGATTGGCGCGGGACTGATCGAGCGCGGCGAAGATGGAAAACTCTACAACGCGTACGTCGTAGCGATGCCGGACGGACGCT
>DASSNV010000193.1:0-23728 GCA_035701245.1 Gemmatimonadaceae bacterium
ATGCCGGTGGCAGCAATGCGACCCGCCAGTCAGGAGACACCAGCATCAATACCGGCAGAGCAATCGTTCCGCACAGCGTCGCCAGAAGAACGATGTGACGGAGCGCGGGGGTGGAAGCGCGCAAACAGATCGCGGCGACGAGGCCGAGTGCGAGAAGCAGGGTGAGCTTGGCGAGCAGCGATGGTAAAAAAGTGGTCATGATGCGCCTCCTTTACTTCTGGCCCGTTCGATGAGTCTTTCGAGATTTTCGATATCGGCGTCGGTCAGGTCGTCCTCGTACAGGCCGACCATTGCCGCGACCGCGGAGCTGGCCGAATTGTCGAAGAACGTTCTGACGAGGTGCCGGACCGCCGATTTGCCGATGCGTCCCGGATCGGCGGTCGGGAAGTACACGTAGCGCGCGCCCTCCTGATCGTGCCGCAGATAGCCTTTGCTCTCCAGCAGTCGCAGCATTCCGCGCACCGCCGTATAGGTCGGAGGATCCGGGAGGTCTGCCAGCACTTCGGCCGCATTCGCGCGGCCGCGCCGATAGATGATCTCCATGATCTGCCGCTCGCGGCGACCGAGATTCTCGAGTCCAGTCTTCTTCATTCAGCCTCCTCCAATCCTGCGGCGTGAAATCCGCCGCAGGGGAGATAATGTCAATGCATTGACATTATGTCAATAGACTGACACAAGGAGGATATACGGCCGCCTTGGGCGGCGGTTTCATGGGGCGCGAGCTAGCCCGCTCGCGGAGCTTCGCGCTGGACGCGAGCGGGGCGGATCGCTTCGGTGGGTGATTGCGCGCGACCCAGCGCGCCCTGGAGATACGCGACCGTCAGGCCTTCGGCCCAATAGGTGAGATCGGCGCGATTGGGCTGAGTGGTCTCGCGACCCGATTCGATCGAACGGCCCTCGTCAGCGCCGACGAACTCGATCCAGCCTTCCCACAGTCCATCGCTTCGCTCGCGTCCCATCGCCTGGGGGAAGTATCGCAGGCCGGAAGGGTCGGTCACCGGCACGTCGAATTTCACCAGCACTTCCGCCATCAGATTACCCTCGATGCGTGGGATACCCTGGAATCGGGCAAGCGCTATGCCCGACAAGTCAGGCGCTTTAGTCGCCGACCGCCTTTCGCGGATCGGGCCTCACGACGAACGATTGCGTGTACGTCTTGCCGTTGACCGAGAGTCGCGCGGTAAAGTTCCCGATGTAGCGCGAGTCGGGCGGACCGCCATCATCGGCGCTCGGCGCACCGCGAGGTCGCTCGCGCAGCGCGTTCCACACCACGCGATGCATCCCTGGCGCTGCCGAAAGCGGCTCGGCCAGCGACCGCCACAGCGGAGACACCCGTGGCAATCCCACTGATGATGGTGGAGCGCGACGACGCCCGGCTTGTCTCGGCGGGCCTTCGCTGCTGAAGCTCGCCACCACCGCGCCATTCGAGTCCAGCACGTCGATCCCTACGGCACCAGTCGGCGCCCGTTTCAGATAGTAGTCGATGGCCGCGCCGTTGGGCGGATTCTCGGCGTGCGGCTCGTCCTTCTGCAAAGGAGTGCCGTTGTCGCCGCCCTCGATATAGTTGATCGCATCGGAGGGCTTGAACAGGTACGCATCGTCGCGCGTCACGGCGTCGCTCAGCTGGCGAAGCGAGCCGATATCGTCGAGGATCCAGAATCCGCGGCCATGGGTCGCCAGAATCAGATCGTTTCCATAGAACTCGAAGTCGCGCATCGACGTAACCGGCACGTTAAGCTGGAATGTCTGCCAGTTGTCTCCATCGTCGAAGGAGATGTGGATTCCGCGCTCCGTACCCGCGACCAGCAACCCGCGGCGCATCGGGTCTTCCTTGACCACGTGCACGTATGCATCGGAGGGAAGGCCGTTGGTGATGCGCTGCCACGAGCGGCCGCCGTCACGGGTGCGGTAGATGTACGGCCCGAAATCCTGAAGCTGATGACGATCTACGCTCGCGTAGGCGGTGCCCTGATCGAAGTGCGAAGCCTCGATCATGGTGATTCTGCTCCACGGCGTGATTGCCGCAGGCGTCACGTTCTTCCAGCTCTTTCCTTCGTCGGAGGTGACGTGAATGAGACCGTCATCAGTTCCAATCCAGACCAGCGGGCCGCGAATCGGTGACGGCGCGATGGTGTAAACGACGCCGCGCTTCCCGTTGCGGTCGGTAGCAGCCGCGGCCGCAGCATCGAGGTTCGGTGGAATCACGATCTCCGCTCTGGTCAGGTCGGGACTCACCTGATGCCATGTCTTCGCACCGTCGTTGGTCTTGAAGACGAACTGGTTCGCGTAGTAGAGATCCTTCTTGTCGGCCCTGGAGAAGACCAGCGGTTGGGTCCAGTCGCTCCGCGCCGGCTCCGGCGCTTTCGGGCTGGTGGTGCCCTCCACTGGAATGTTGGCGTCGAGATTCCAGCGCTGACCGTCGCCACCGTACACCACTCCGGGGTGGAGCGGATCGCCGGCGGTATAGCCGCTCTCGCCGCCAGGCGCGATCGGCTCCCAGTCGTGCATCGAGATCTCGGCGAACTTGCCACGCGAGCGCACTGCAACCGCGCCGGTGTCCTGCTGTGCACCGGTAACCCAGTACGGGAATCGGTAGTCCACTGACAGGTGGTAGATCTGCGCCGTCGGCTGATTGAGCCATGACGTCCAGGTCACGTCGCGCGGATCGTCCGCGCGCGCGTTGCGGGTGATAACCGCTCCCTGATCACTGGCGACGATCATGGTGTTGGGATCCGATGCGCTGATCCACGGCTGATGGTAATCGTCACCGCCCGGCGACCCGCGCAGCACCACCCATGTTTTTCCGCCGTCGCGGGTTCGGTTGACGGCGACGTTGGGAACGTAGACGGTGTCAGGATCCGTTGGGTCGACGGCAATTTTCTCGAAGTACCAGCCGCGGCCCCACAGCGCCGGATCGTCGGAGACCCGTGTCCAGGTCGATCCGGCATCGTCCGAGCGAAAGAATCCGCCCTGCCCCGGCGGCGGGCTCGAGGGTCTCGTGCCCGATGGAGATGGTTGCGGGGCCGGAGTTCCGAGCGGCGGCTCAACCTGCGGCGCGCTCTCCGGCACCAGGCAATCGACGATCGCGTAAACGCGATTGGGATTGGTCGGAGAGACGGCAATTCCGGTGCGGCCGATTCCTTCCTTCGGCAATCCGTTGGTGAGCCGCGTCCAGCTGTTGCCGCCGTCGGTCGATTTGAAGATTCCGCCGCCCGGACCGTTCGTCGGCGCGTAGGTGAACCACGGCGGCCGCCGGGTATTCCAAAGACCCGCGTAAACGATTTGCGAGTCGGAAGGGTCGATCACGACTTCCACCGCGCCGACGTTGTCGTCGCCAAGGACCTTGCGCCAGTTGCGGCCGCCGTCGGTGGAATGAAAGACGCCGCGCTCCTTGTTGGCGGCGTAGAGCTTTCCGATTGCGGCGACGAAGACATTGTTCGGATTGCGCGGATCTACGGCGATCTTGCCGATGTGGTGGGTCTCCTCGAGTCCGAGGTGCATCCACGTCTTGCCGGCATCGACCGATTTGTAAACGCCGTTCCCGAATCCGACGGAATCGCGCAGCGTGGACTCGCCGCTTCCCACGTAAATGGTGTCGGGAGCGGAGGGAGCTACGGTGATCGCCCCAATCGACGACGTCGATTGTCCGTCGAAGATCGGCAGCCAGATCCGCCCGCCGTCGATCGACTTCCAGACGCCGCCGTTTACCGCGCCGAAGTAGAACTCGTTCGGCCGGCCCGGTACTCCGGTCGCCGCGGCAACCCGGCCGCCGCGAAACGGACCGATCGATCTCCAGCGAAGACCCGAGAACAGATCCGGCGAAACCGGCGCGGTGAGAACACCGTGCTCGAGCGCAGTGAGATTGGCTGCGCCAGCATTTTCGCGCAGCATACCGCGCAGCCTCGGTGGAAGCAGCGACAGCGCAATGCCGGCCTGTCCGGCGCGAACGACGAACTCCCGTCTCGAAACCACCGACTTCTCTGCCGATTCGTCGTCCACTTCGATCTCCGCATTGTTGGTAACGCAATAACATATCGCGGCGCCGCAGCCCGGACACACGATCCATGACCCGCCCCTGAATTCGCGGAATATCCCTCAGCTGCTGAAAAATGCGTCGGTACCGACCTATGCAACCTGCCAAGGATTTGCAAAACGCTACCGACCTTGGCCCCGCGGGGAAGCCCCCACGCAGCCCTAAGTCGTTGGCACGACGTTACTTGGAGCTAGCGCGCGTGATGGAGCGCAGGTTGCTTTATACGCCGGCGCCCCGTCGTCGGGGCCTTCTATCATCGGCCGGATTCCTGATCCACCGGGCCGATTTCATTTTGTGCTGAGGAGGCTGAAAATGCTGAGCAATAAGAAGGGTTTCACCCTGATCGAGCTTCTGATCGTCGTGGTCATCATCGGCATTCTTGCCGCGATCGCGATCCCGAAGTTCGCGAACACCAAGGACAAGGCGTACGTCGCGGCGATGAAGTCCGACCTGCGCAACCTTGCGACTTATGAAGAGCAGTATGCTGCTGACAACAACGGCGCCTACTTCTCGGGCGACGGCAGCGCGCAGGGCTTTACGCCTTCGCAGAACGTGACGGTGACGGCGACGGTTGTCGCTGGCCCGCCGCAGACCTGGACCGCGACTGCTTCACACTCGCAGTCGGCGAAGACCTGCGACAACTCGACCGGCGCCATTGTCTGCAGCTGATTAGCCACACTCAGCGCCAGTTAGCGGGAACGGGGACGTCGAAAGACGTCCCCGTTCTGTTTTGAGGATCTCGAGCTGACCGAGATCCTCACTCCCGCGCCGACATCGTCCTGAGGCGCGCGCGCAGCTCCTCGGTCAGCTTCCGCGCGAGCTCGGGGTGCTGGTCGAACGATGCAGGTGTGTTATGGAAGTGCGCGACTTTCCAGCTGCCGCCCTTGTGCACCGCTGTCATCGACTGCACGGCGTTTAGCTTCGGCTCGATGTCGTCCTTCCCCGGCGGAATGAGTCCGGAGTTCGCGCGCAGCAAAGCACAATCGGCAGCGAGCTGCCGCACTTCGCGAACGATCCCGACGTAGCGCGGAGTCTGGTGGTGGCTGAAGATCTCGCTCAAATGCGCGCCGATCTCCAGCTGACCGTTCACCTGTGAGCCATCGAATCCGACGAGGCTGCCGTCCGAGGCGAAGAGGAGGGCGAAGTCACGAGCGTTGCGCTTGTCCCAGGCCTCGAGCAGCCGCGTGTAGAGATCGCGGGTCGCGCTCTCCCACTCGGCCGGCGGCGCGTCGCTCACGCAGCATCCCCCATGCTCTCCTCGAACACGGTCTCGATCCGCCGGTCCGGCACCAGCCACATCAACGCTACGATGACGTACATCGCGTCCGAGATGAGCGCGTTGACGAAGGCGAGCGGGATCGCCGCGAGATAAAGCACCACCGAGATCAGGCCCTTCGCCTCTCCGCCGACAGCGGCCTTCAACCTGGACTTCACGCCCTGGCTGCGGATGATGGTCGCCTCGAGGATGTAGTACGCGATTCCCGCCAGCGCCATCACCACGCCATACAATGCCGTTGGCAGAGCGGCGAAGTGATTTTCGCCCATCCACGCCGTCACGAACGGCATCAGCGACAGCCAGAACAGCAGATGCAGGTTTGCCCAGAGCACACCGCCGGTAATGCGATCCGTGAGCGCGAACATATGGTGATGGTTGTTCCAGTAAATGCCCAGGATGATGAAGCTGAGCAAATACGCGAGGAAAACCGGCAGCAGCGGCGCCAGCGCCTCAAGCGTCGCCGTGTGCGGAACCTTCAGCTCCAGCACCATGATCGTGATGATGATCGCCACGACGCCGTCGCTGAAGGCGCTGAGTCTCTCGGGCCTCATGAACATCGCCTCCCGATTCGCCGGCTTGCGGTACGGGATGAGTGGGTCAGCTCGATCTGTTTTCCGGCGCAGAATCCGTGGAAGTCGCGCTGCCCGATGACGACGGCGCGATTCCACCGCGTTTGACGCGCGCGACTTCGCGGGTGCCGTCGTCCCGCACCACTTCGATCGCCTTGATGAAGCCGTCCGGCTCTTCTGCCACCCAGACTTCCGTCGGATTGATGATGCGGTGGTCGCCGCCGTCGAGCTCGAACTCCACCGAGTTTTCCTTTGGGTCGAAGGTGATCCCGAAAATTCTCGCGCCTTCGGCCTCGAACTGGTCGCCGGAATCGGCGCCGAGCACTTCGACATCGACGCTGTTGGTCGACTCACGGATCAGGAAATTCCGTGTGAAGTGCGTGAAAAGCTGCTCGAGTTGATCCGTTGGGACTTTTCGTGTTTCGATGTCGCTGCTCTGGTTTGGTGACGTCATGACGATTCCTCCGATGCTTTACCCTAGGGTGACTTTCGATCAGGCACAATACCGTAGCCGGTTACACTGCAATTCCCGTAGTCGCCGCTGGCGGGCTGTTCGTTCGTTTGCCGCTTGTGTGAAGCTCTTTGTCGCAGGATAATTGGCAGATGGACTCCATCACGATCAGATCCGCCACGGCCGGGGATGCTGCCGCGTTGAGTCTCTTGCTTGGCCAGCTCGGATATCCGAGCGATGCCGACGAAATTCCCGGACGGCTCGAGAAACTCTATGCGCGGCCCGGGAGCACGGTTCTGGTGGCGGAGACACCCGCTGGCGAAGTGATCGCCGCCGTAACCGTTCACCTCTTTCAGGCGCTCCACACCACTGAGCCGACGGCCTGGCTCACCGCCGTCGTCGTCGAGGAGAACGCACGCGGGCGGGGCGTCGGCGCCGAGATCGTCCAATATGCCGAACGGTGGGCTGTCGAGCGCGGAGCCCACAAGATCTCGCTGACCTCGGCGACCCGACGACAGCGAGCGCACGGGTTCTACAAGGATCACGGCTACGAGCAGACCGGCGTCAGGCTCGCCAAAGATCTCATTCCGCCCGCGACGAACGCTCCGACGAAAAAGTCGGGAGAGCCGTCCCCAAAATTCCTTCCCGGATAATCCATGCACTCGCGGCTATCACGTCTTTTTTCGATTCTTCTCGCCGCTCTGACGCCATGCGCCGGCGCGCTCGCGCAAGCCCGGCCCGAATCGCCGCTCAGGTCCGCGCGCGCCGCGCAGGTCGCCGACTCCATTCTGCGACTGATGACGCTCGACGAAAAAGCCGGACAGCTGAATCAGCTGCCCGGCTTCGGAACGCAGACGGGCCCACGCGTTCCCCAGGGTGGCGAGGAGCTGGTGCGTTCGGGACGGATCGGATCGTTCCTCGGAATTTTCGGCGCCGACTACACCCGCGAGCTGCAGCGCATCGCGACACGGGAATCGCGTCTCAAGATCCCGCTCCTCTTCGGCCTCGACGTCATCCACGGCTTCCGCACCATCTTCCCCGTTCCGCTTGCCCAGGCCGCGAGCTTCGACTCGGCACGAGTCGAAATGTCGGCGCGGGACGCTGCCGTCGAAGCAACGGCGCACGGCGTGACATGGACTTTCGCGCCGATGGTCGACATCGCGCGCGACCCGCGCTGGGGCCGCATCGTCGAGGGCGCCGGCGAAGACCCGTATCTCGGCACGGTGATGG
Organism: Gemmatimonadaceae bacterium; assembly: GCA_035701245.1. Taxonomy (GTDB): domain Bacteria; phylum Gemmatimonadota; class Gemmatimonadetes; order Gemmatimonadales; family Gemmatimonadaceae; genus UBA4720. The sequence goes on from DASSNV010000193.1 coordinate 7,560, forward strand.
CTGCGGCGCAAGTGCGCGGCTTTCAGCACGGCGCGGCCGGCCAGGGGCTGGGTTCCAGCGACGCACTCCTCGCGACCGTGAAGCACTTCGCGGGCTACGGCGGCGCCGAGGGCGGACGCGACTACAACACCGTTGAGTTGTCGGAGCGCACGCTGTGGGAGACCTATCTGCCGCCCTACGAGGCAGGAGTGAAGGCAGGAGCGGCGACGGTGATGGCGTCGTTCAACGACATCGGCGGCACCCCCGCGCACTCCAGCGCGTGGCTGATGCGTGACGTGCTGCGTGACCGCTGGGGGTTCGGCGGAGTGGTGATCAGCGATTGGGGCGGCATCTCCGAGCTTATCCCCCACGGTGTGGCGGGAAATCGGGGCGAGGCGGGTGTGTTGGGGATGCGTGCGGGGATCGACGTCGACATGTCGGACGCCGTGTATGCAGACAGCCTCGCGGCGCTGGTGCGGAGCGGACGAGTGCCGCAGGCGCTGGTCGACTCGGCGGTCAGGCACGTGCTGATGCTCAAGTACGCGTTGGGGCTGTTCAGCGATCCCTATCGCTTCAGCGATAGCGCGAGGGAGAGACGCTACACGTTGGCGCCCGAGCACATCGCCGCGGCGCGGACGGCGGCGCGCGAATCGATAGTGCTGCTCAAGAACTCCGACAAGACGCTCCCGCTCCGCCGCGATCTGCGCACCATCGCGCTGATCGGCCCTCTCGCGGAAGACAGCGCCGCGGTGCTCGGCAGTTGGGCGGCGGAGGGAAAGCCCGGCGAGGCCGTCACCATCGCCGCTGGCATTCGGGCCGCGCTTGGACCATCGGTGCGGATCATCTCGGTGCGCGGCACTCCAGTCGATACCGTGGACACGGCAGGATTTGCCCAGGCGCGGCGCGCTGCCTCGGACGCCGACGCAGTGGTGCTGGTGATCGGCGAGCGCGCGGATATGAGCGGCGAAGCGTCCAGCCGCGCGTCGATCGAGCTGCCCGGATCGCAGCGTGACCTCGCGCTGGCGGTCATTCGCGCGGCACGACAATCCAATGCATCGAAGCCGGTGGTAGCAGTACTGATGAATGGACGCCCGCTGGCGATTCCGGAGCTCGTGAACGACGCGCCGGCAATTCTCGAGACGTGGTTTCTCGGCAGTCAGCACGGCAACGCGGTAGCCGACGTTTTGTTCGGCGCTTACAACACCGGCGGCAAGCTGCCGGTGACGTTCCCGCGCGCGACGGGGCAGATTCCGATCTACTACAACCATCGCAACACCGGGCGTCCCGCGGATTCGGCGAATCACTACACGTCGAAGTATCTGGACCTGCCGTGGACTCCCCTGTTTCCGTTCGGCTACGGATTGAGCTACACAACCTTCGCGTACTCCAATCTCCGGTTGTCCTCATCGAGCATCAGAGCCGGAGATGCAGTCACGGTGTCGGTGGATGTGAGGAACACCGGGGACCGGGCCGGCGATGAGGTCGTGCAGCTTTACGTGCGCGACAGCGTCGCGAGCGTGGAGGAGCCGGTGAAGAGCCTCAGGGGCGCGAGACGGGTGACCCTGCAGCCGGGAGAGACCCGGACCGTCGTGTTCAAGCTCGCGCCCGAGGCGATGTCGCTCTACGACCGTCAGATGCGGCGGGTCGTCGAGCCCGGGATCTTCAATGTCTACGCGGGAACGAACTCGAACGATTTGATCGGCACAAAGCTCGAGGTGACTGGCGACGTCTTCGTGCTGGCACCGTCCACGCCGCGGTTTCGATAGCCATGCAGCGACAGCTGGCGGGGATATGCGAGTCTCTGGAATCAGCGCAGTCGCGACTGCGCTCGTTGACAGACAGCATCTCCGAACAAGCCTGGAACAAAAAGCCGGGTCCGGAGCAATGGTCTGCGGCGAACTGCGTCGAGCACCTGAATCTCACGTCAGAGGCGTACGTCCCGTTGTTGCGTGACGCGCTTGCCGAGGCCAGAGAGCTGGGATCTTCCGCGACGACAATGCACTACAGCCGCGATGCGCTCGGCTGGTTCATGTCGCTGATGATCGGTCCGATGCGACACATCGGAAAATTCAGGATCGGCCGCGTGAAGACGACTTCGGACTTCGTGCCGCGTGGGACGAGATCGCGGGACCAGCTGCTGTCGGATTTCGTGCGGCTGCAGGCCGAGCTCCTGACCATCGTGCGAAACGCCGAGGGGCTTCCCATCGATCGAGTGAGGATTGTGTCGCCGTTTGGCGGAAAGATGCGCTACAACGCGTACTCCGCGTTGGTGATCGTAGCCCGCCATCAGCATCGTCACCTCGATCAGGCGGAAGCAGCAGCGGCCGGATAATTTTCCGCCGGATCAGGTGACGTGCACGTGGAAAGTCAGCGGCGGCACTCCGTGGACCTGAGCGCGGATGGTGACATCACCGGTGGTCGGACCGGTGGTGTAATTCACTGTGGCGACGCCGGTCACATCGGTAATGGTCACGTTCGAGCTCAGAGTTCCGCCTCCTGATACGATCGACCAGTTGACGGTCGCGCCGTCGATGGGCTCTCCGAACTGAGTGACGACCATCACCGCCAGCGGCTCAGGCAGGTCGGTGTTGACCGCGGCGGATTGTTCGTCGCCGCCGTGCCTCAGCAGACCGCCGGGACCGCTTACGTCGGTGTTGAGCGTGCACGCCGAGGCGGTGCCGATCAACAAAGCGGCGGCTACCGCGAATTTCGTTGTTTTCATGGGTCTCCTCTACGTGGCTCGGCGTAAATAATCGGCCGCTTCATCGGCATCTAACAATACTAAAGCGGGCAGCCGCAAGCTTTCCAGCTGCTACGCCAACAGCATGGCACGTTCGCATCCCTTCGCCATTCCAACTGCGAAGTCGGACGACGAGACGCGATGCTTCCCGAGAGCTCTCAGCGTAGCTGCTGTCACGCTTGCAGCTGCCAGCTTTCGTTCATGTGGTGCCCCGCAAGGCACGTGACGCTCTACGCCGAGATGCTTGGTGCGCTACCGAACGAAAAAAATCTGCTCGCGATCCCGACTCGGTACGGCATGGCGATTGCCCTCATGAACGGCACAGAACTCAACCAAAAAAGAGGTAGTGATGCGCCGTTCGGGAGTCATTCCGGACGGTCCGGGGACACTTGCGCCCCTCGACCGTCCGATAGTCGTGCACAGTCATCTCCGCTGGGATTTCGTCTGGCAACGACCCCAGCAGATCTTATCACGGATGGCGGCTCACGCTCCCGTTCTTTTCATCGAGGAGCCGATTTTTCTCGATGATGTCGCCGATCCGCGGCTCGATATCTCGGTGCCCTTCGCCAACGTATTCCGCGCGATCCCGCAATTGCCGGGCACGCTGCGTGACGATGCCGACGGCGCCACCGCCGTCGTCCGCACTCTGGCCCAGGACGCAATCGCGGAGCGCCTCAGCGGTCTCTTCGCGAATCCCATCAATTGGTTCTATAGCCCGGCGACCGCGCCGTCGATGCTCGGTGCATTCAACGAGATCGCCGTCGTGTATGATTGCATGGACGAGCTCGCGCAGTTTCGCTTCGCGCACCCCGATTTGCCGCGGCGCGAGAGACTGCTCCTCGCCAACGCCGACATCGTCTTCACTGGCGGCCGGAAGCTCTACGAGGCGAAGCGTCGGTTTCACCGCAACGTTCACTTCTTCGGCTGCGGCGTCGACGTCGCGCACTTCGGCAAGGCTCGTCTCGATGAGACGGAGATTCCGGCGGACATCGCCGAGCTGCCCAAGCCGGTCTACGGTTATTTCGGCGTCGTCGACGAGCGCATCGACTACGATCTGATCGAAAAGCTCGCGGCGCACAACCCCGCGGCGAGTGTCGTGATCGTCGGGCCGATTGTGAAGGTCGATCCGGCCGCGCTGCCAAAGGCTGCCAACATCCATTGGCTCGGCAAGCGCGAGTACGACGTGCTGCCGAACTACGTCAAGGGATTCGACGTCTGTTTGATGCCTTTCGCTCTCAACGAAGCGACCGAGTTCATCAACCCGACCAAGACGCTGGAGTACATGGCTGCTCGCAAGCCAATCGTGTCGACGGCGGTGGCCGACGTGGTGCGCAACTTCACTCCGATCGTGCGCATCGCAAAGTCTTCCGCCGAATTCGTCACCCTGGCCGCACGCGCCGCGAGAAGTCCTGATCTGGTGCTGCTCGCCGAGGGCGTCCGCAAGGCCGGGAGCGCATCGTGGGAAAACATCGTGGGCAACATGCAGACGTTGATTGCCGCGGCGATCGACGAGGCGACGCCTGAGACCCGGGATGTCGCAGCACGGCCCGCGCGCCTCGGAGTTGGCCAGCTCGCGGTACAATGACTCCGCTGGATCGGCCCGCCGGCGACGAATCACGTTCGGATTCGCCGCTGGAGCTGTGGGGCGGCATTGAATGCACAGTCAACCGCGTCGGCGATAATTACTTCGACCAGATCGCGCAGAGCGGCCACGACGACCGGCTGACCGGCGATCTCGAGCGCTTCGCCGCTCTGGGATTGCGCACCATCCGCTATCCGGTCATTTGGGAGCGCGTGGCGCCAGGCGCGCACCGCTACCCCGATTGGCGACGGACCGACTCCGCGCAGCTCAAGCTGCGCGAGCTGGAGATCGACGTCATCGCGGGACTCGTGCACCACGGCAGCGGACCGCGCTATACCAGCCTGATCGACGCGACTTTCCCAGAACGGTTGCGCGACTACGCGAGGATGGTCGCGCAGCGCTATCCGTGGCTGGAGATGTGGACTCCCGTCAACGAGCCGCTGACAACGGCGCGTTTTTCGGGACTCTACGGGATCTGGTATCCGCACGCGAGGAACGACTACGCGTTCGTGCGCGCATTCATCAACGAGTGCCTGGCGATCCGGCTGGCGATGGACGCGGTGCGTCGCGTCAATCCTGATTCACGGCTCGTTCAGACGGAGGATCTCGGCCGCGTTTATAGCACTCCATCGTTACGCTACCAGGCGGACTTCGAGAATCATCGCCGCTGGCTGACTTTCGATCTCCTCAACGGGCGCATCGATCGCCACCACCCGATGTGGGACTATCTGGTTGCCAACGGCGCGTCGCGCGCCGAGCTGGCGAGCTTCGTGAGCAATCCGTGTCCGCCGGACATCATCGGGATCAATCACTACCTGACGAGCGAGCGTTTCCTCGACGAGCGCACCGAGCTGTACCCGGAGCACCTGCGCGGCGGAAACGGCAGACACGAGTACGCCGACGTCGAGGCGGTTCGCGCGCTCGAAGATGGAATCGCCGGACATCTCGGCGTGCTGCGCGAGGCGTGGAATCGTTACCGGCTGCCGATCGCGGTCACGGAGGTGCATTTGGGCTGTACCGCCGACGAGCAGCTGCGCTGGCTCAATGAAGCATGGCAAGCCGCGCTGCAGGCGCGTGGCGAAGGAGCGACGGTGGTGGCGGTAACGGTGTGGGCGCTCCTCGGCAGTTTTGGCTGGGACTCTCTGCTGACCGTGGCTGGCGGGCGGTACGAGCCAGGCGCGTTCGACATCAGCGCGGGGGAGCCGCAACTCACCGTGGTCGGCGAGATGGTGAGAGCGCTGGCTCGGACGGGGCACTTCGAGCACCCGTCGCTCGACTCGGTGCCATGGTGGCGGAAGCCGAGTCGGATCTGCCATCCGGCGTATCGCCACGGTCAGCGCATTGCGCCGGCGGCAAAAGACGCGGCGGGGAATTCAACGGTGGCAGGAGCAACCGGGGTAACCGGCGCTTTCGCCGATGGTGTTTGAGGATGCGGGAGATGTCGGAAGAGAAGCGTATCGTGATCATCGGCGCCGGCCCAACCGGGCTCGGTGCCGGATATCGACTGAGAGAGCTCGGCTACAAGAACTTCCTGATGCTGGAAGCGCGCGGCAAAGTCGGCGGACTCGCGTCGTCGGAGAAAAGCCCTAACGGCTTCACTTACGACATCGGCGGGCACGTTCTGTTCTCGCATTACGAGTACTTCGACCGGTTGTTCGACAAGCTGCTGGGGAATGAGTACCAGGAGCTGATGCGCGAGTCGTGGGTCTGGATGTGCGATCGATTTCTGCCGTACCCGTTCCAGAACAACATCAAGTACCTGCCGCGCGAAGTCGTGCTCGAATGCCTGATGGGATTGATCGAGGCGCAGAAGCAGCCGTTCGATCTCTCGCGCTTCGCCAACTTCGAGGAGTTCATCAAGGGAGTGTTCGGTGCGGGCATCGCGAAGTACTTCATGATGCCCTACAACTTCAAGGTGTGGGCGCATCCCCCGTGCATGATGAACAAGGAGTGGATCGGGGAGCGGGTGTCGGTGGTGGACATCAAGCGCGTACTCGGAAATGTCGTCCTCGACCGCGACGACGCGGGCTGGGGTCCCAACGCAACGTTCAAGTACCCGTTGTACGGCGGGACCGGCGGATTGTTCGAGAGAATGCAGCCTTATGTCGCCGACAATCTCCGACTCAACTCGCCGACGGTGGCGGTGGATGTCGAATCGCAGGAGGTCGTTCTCGAGGATGGAACGCGAGAGCGCTACGACTACCTGTTGTCGACGATGCCGATGGACATTCTCGTGCGAAGCATGAACGGCAGCGTACCCGACGAGGTCCGCGAGCAGGCCGACAACCTCAGGCATTCCGGCTCCTACATCGTCGGCGTGGGTGTCCGGCAGCCTTCGCCGTCGAAGAAATGCTGGATGTACTTCCCGGAGTCAAACTGCCCGTTCTACCGGCTCACCTATCTCTCCAACTACTCCCCAGAGGTCGTGCCGGATGCGCGCACCCACTATTCACTCCTCGCCGAGATCTCGCGCTCCGATTTCAAGCCGGTGAATCGTGAGACCGTGATCGAGGATACGATCAAAGGAATGGTCAATACGCGGATGCTGAGTGAGCGCGACACCGAAGACGTCGTCGACACCCACGTCATCGACCGCGAATATACCTACCCGATCCCGAGCCTCGAGCGCGACAAAGCGCTGGCGACGATCCATCCCTGGCTCGAATCCCAGAACATCTTCTCGCGCGGCCGTTTCGGAGCGTGGCGCTACGAGGTGGGCAACATGGATCACTCGGTCGCGCAGGGCGTAGAGTGGGTGGATCGGGTTCTTGGCGGGTCGCGCGAGCAGGAACTGACTTATCTCGGAAAGCGCGGATGCTAAGGTCACGGGCGCTTCGGCTCGTCACCACATGAACGAAAGCTGGCAGCTGCGAGCTTTACAGCTGCTACGCTGACAGCTCTCGGGAAGCATCGCGTCTCGTCGTCAGAGTCCGCAGTTGGAATGGCGAAGAGACCCGTGCCATGCTCCCAGCAGCAAGCTGACTACGCTTAAAGCTCCCCGCTTCTGTTTTGTGGATGCTAATCGCAACGCCCCGATCGATTCCCCGCGAAAAGCCGTTGGCGTAGCTGCTGTAAAGCTTGCGGCTCCCCGCTTATGTACGAGCGGTGGCCAGCTACCCGTTCGACGCTCTACGCCGAGATCTCTTTCCTGACCATAGGTGTGGGCAGCGTTCGCAGATCCTGGTTCGCAGCGATCAGCTCCTTGTAGGCGACCCCCACCGGCCGGATCTGACGCTTCAGGTCGTAGAGGCCGACGGGATGAACTTCGTTCTTCTCCACCCGCAGCGCGTGCTGCCAGTCGATCTGGTCGGTGAGCGAGAACCAGGTGAAGCCCATCACCGGAATCCCCGCGCTACGAAGCGCGACGATGTCTTCCCACTGTCCGGCGAGCCAGTCCACAGCGAGCGAGCTCACGCGATTGGTCTCGCAATGGAAAAGAGGAATCCGGTAGCGCGAATAGTACTCGGCGGCGAGCAGGCGGAACCCAAGTCCCTTCCACTGGGTGCTGCGCTTGCCGGTCGACGTCACGCGATGCTCGCAGGTCGGATAGTAGTCGAGACCCAGCCAGCGCTGGCCGATGCCGCGCTTCTCGCGGAAAAAGCTGAGATCGTTAGACGTTACCCCGTGATCGTTGAGGAAGCTCGCCATCCCCGGGCCGAGCGGCCGGCCGAGCGTCAGGTCGAGCGAGAGATGCTTGAACGCGTTCTCGCGCGCCGCCTGATCTTCTGCCTTCCTGCCGGCGGCATGAAAGTGCTCGATCGATTCACTCTGCACGATGACCGCATCGGGACGCTCGGCGAGAATCGCTTCCACAGCCAGCTCGTGTCCCATGCAGAGATTGCGCATCGCGCGCGCAAACGCGCCTTCGTCGGAGAGCGCTTCGTTCCAGAAACCGCGCAGCGCCGAGAAACTGGCGCAGATGAAGATCTCGTTGACCGGAGTGTAGTAACGCACCCAGGGATAACGCCGCGCAAACGCGCGCGCGTATTCCGCGAACAGAACCGGAAACGCCGGATCCTGGAACCCGCCCAGCCAGTCGGGAACACCGAAGTGGCAGAGGTCGGCGATGAGCTCGATGCCCTGGTCACGCAGATGATGGATCGGCTCGTCGGCGGAGCTCCAGTCGTAGCGATTTGGTCCGGCGTGGGTCCTGTAGTAGGCGGGCCCATAGCGAAGGGCTCGCGCGCCGATCTCACGCACCAGCGCGAAGTCCTCCCGCCAGCGATCGTAGTGACCGCATTTCTCCATCTCGTCGACACGGCGACCGGTGGGAAGGAGCGGATAGCTGTTTTCGATTCCGGTCGAGAACAGAAACGGAGCTGACATTGTTGGACGGAGATATGGGTTACCGGTGACGCTGGACCAGCGCGCGCCGCCGGAAAATCGGCGAAGAAATTAATTTTCTTACTACCCACGTTAGACGATTTTGCAGCACCGCAGTTAACAAACCTGGGTTGGCATGGCGGAACCGCAGCCGGCCCCAAACAACCGATGCCGTCGACTTCCCGAACTTCCCGTCCTCCCGCCCGCCGGAACCCGCTGCCAAAGGTGCGCAAGCTTTGCCTGAGCCTTCCCGAGGCCCATGAGGTCGAGGCCTGGGGCGAGCCCACTTTTCGGGTCAAGAACAAGCTATTTGCGATGTACGCGAAGGCCGACAATCATCACGGCGAAGGGCGTAACGCCATATGGTGCAAGGCTTCCCGGGTGAATCAGCGCCTGATGATCGACGCGGCCCCCGACCGCTTCTTTTCGCCGCCATACGTCGGGCCCAGCGGCTGGGTCGGAGTCTATCTCGACCGTCAAGTGGACTGGGACGAGCTCATGGATCTGCTCCGGGACGCGTGGCGGATGACAGCTCCCAAAAAGCTCGCTGCAGCGCACCGGGAATGAGCCTCCGCGTCGTCAGGCTCGGCTCGCCACGGGAGCCGGGGGAAGGCCTTCGCATCGGAACCGTCCGCCGCCCGCCCCGTGGGGTCAAGAAGGAAGATTATGCGGGGCGAGACTACTATGATGTCTGGCTCCCCGAGCTCGCGCCGAGCGCCGATCTGGTCTCCTGGGCGCTGTCGGAGCCGTTCACCGAGAAGCGGTGGAACAAGTACGAGAAGGCCTACCGCGCCCAGATGCGCCGACCCGCCGCGGCTAGACTGATCGCGCTGCTCGCCGCGATGTCACGCCAGACCAATCTGTCGATTGGCTGCTACTGCGAGAACCCGGCAAAGTGCCACCGATCGATTCTGGCGAACTTGCTGGCCGACGCCGGCGCCAAAATGGAGCGACCGGAATGATAAACGATCCGTCGAAGAAGCCCGACGATTCCTATCGACGCCCCGCGCACAATTCGAAGTTCCTGATCATCGTGATCGTCGCCACCGCCACCGTCGTCGCCCTCCAGTACACGACGCGCGCGTTCTTCCCGCCGGACAAGACGAGCACGTTATGGGGAGTTTTGACTGGTGAAATTCTAGGGGGGTTCATTTTCGGGTGGTTGACTCTCAGGCGCGGCGTGGGAGATCGGCAATCCTAAAAGCAACAGAACGGGTGCGAGGTGTCAGTGGCATAGATGCCAGTGATTAGTTCACGACGTCGGGACGTCACTGGGGGCGCTCAAGGTACAGGCAGCTGCCTGTGCCGGTAGCACGAGTAGAAACGTCCCGACGTAGTGAACCCTCAACTGGCCACTATGCTACTGACGTCTCGCACCCGTTCCGTTGCAGTTCCACGTCTCGCACCCGTTTGGTTGCAGTTACTCAACGACTCTCATTGCGAGATCGACTCAACCCCGCGGGCGGTCACGACGTGCGAGACTAGTGGCAGCAGCGAAGGAATCCCGTCTCCGACGACTATCGCCTGCGCGAGAACTCGCAGCCCAACCTCCAGATCCGCCTCGTTCCGCGCGTGAACGACGGCCAGCGTCTGGCCCTTCGCAACCCGGTTCCCGGGCTTCGCGTCGACAACGAATCCAACCGCGGGATCGATCCGATCCTCCATTTTCGTGCGCCCGCCCCCGAGCGCGATGATCCCGTATCCGATCGCGCGTGGATCGACCGACTGAATAATCCCGTCGCGCTCGGCTGTGAAGACCGCGGTGTACGGCGCCAACGGTAGCCTCGATGCGTCGCGCACGACCTCCGGATCCCCGCCCTGCGCTTCGATGATCTCCTCGAACTTCCGCAGCGCGCTCCCCGATGCAATCGCCTCGCGCATCATCGCGTGTGCGGCCTCGAGCGTCGAAGCGACGGTCCCCTGCACCAGCATCCGCGCGCCGAGTGCAAAGGTTACCTCGATCAGATCGCCTGGCCCGCCACCCTTCAGCACGTCGAGGGCTTCGGCGACCTCGAGGGCGTTGCCACAGGCAGAACCAAGCGGCCGGTCCATCGCGGTGAGCAACGCTACCACCGGGCAGCCATGGCTCGCGCCGAGGTCGATCATCGCCTTCGCCAGCGCGAGGTCGTCGTCGAGCTTCGGCAGGAACGACCCCGAGCCGCGCTTGATGTCGAGAATGAGCCCGGTCAGGCCTTCCGCCAGCTTCTTGCTCATGATGCTGGCGGCGATCAGGGGAATCACTTCGACCGTCGCCGTCGCGTCGCGCAGCGCGTACATCTTCCGGTCCGCCGGCACCATCTCGTCGGTCTGACTCAGCATCGCGCAGCCGATGCGCGCGATCTGGCGCTCCGCCTGCACCATGGTGAGCGATGCTCGAAAGCCGGGAATCGATTCCAGCTTGTCGAGTGTCCCGCCGGTGTGCCCCAGCCCTCGTCCCGACATCATCGGCACGGCGACCCCGAGAGATGCTACGAGCGGCGCCAGGATCAGCGATGTCTTGTCGCCGACTCCACCCGTCGAGTGCTTGTCGATGCGGGCGCTACGGAGACGCGAGAGGTCGAGCTTCTTCCCGCTATCGAGCATCGCCTGCATCAGCGAGCTCATCTCCGTCGCATCCAGTCCGCGAAAATAGATCGCCATCAGCAGCGCCGACATCTGGTAGTCGGGCACTTTGCCGGCCGCGTAATCCATCACCAGCTCGCGGATTTCGCCCGTCTCCAGGCGGCCGCCATCGCGTTTGCGTTCGATAAGCCGGGGTACGATCATTTACCGTCGGCCGGGGTAATTGTACGGAACAACACCCACCTCGTTTGGAGTCTCAAATGCGCGCTCTTCAATACCTGTCAGCCGGAATGCTGTTCGCCGCATCTCTGGCCGGCGCTCAGACCGCCGCCGATCATGTCGCGCTCGGCGACAAAGAATATGTCGCCATGAACGCTTCCGCTGCGCTTCAGCATTATGAGGAGGCGCTCAAGCTCGACCCCAGGAACTACGAGGCACTGTGGAAGGCGTCGCGGTCGGCGGTCGATCTCGGCTCCTACGAGGCGAACGACAAGCGTCGCGAGGACTACTTCAAGAACGCCGAGCTGTACGCGCGCCGCGCCGTCGAAGCAAACCCGGGCGACGCGGAAGGCCATTTCAATCTCGCGCGGGCGCTCGGCAAGAATGCACTGACCCAGAGCCCCCGGGCACGCATCAAGTACGCCAAGGATGTCCGCGAGCACGCCCTCGAGTGTCTGAAGATCAGCCCGAACCACGCCGGCTGCCTGCACGTGATGGGCATGTGGAACGCGGAAGTGATGCGGCTCAGCGGGTTCACCCGGATGATCGCGAAGAATTTCCTCGGCGGAAAGATCTTCGACTCGGCGAGCTGGGCGGAGGCGAAGCGTTACATGGAAGCCTCGGTCGCGAGCGAGCCGGATCGGATCGTCCACCACGTGGATCTCGCCGGCGTCTATCGCGACATGGGCGACAAGGCGAAAGCGCGCGCGGAATGGCAGGCGGCGATGAAGCTGCCCAACACCGACTACAACGATCGCCACTTCAAGGCGGAGGCCGACGCCGGACTGCGCGCTGACTAGTCCTTGAGGACCTCGGTCAACTCCTTGTTTTCTTCTTCCCTCTCCTCGGCCGCTCTCTCGAGCTCCGCGGCGAGCTGATCCCACACGTCGTCGTCGTCGCCGCGCAGGCGGCGAACGCGACGGCCGATGCGCTCGCGAGTCTCGTCTCCGCTCGCGGGAGCCCACAGAAGTGCGGCGCTAGCGCCAAGGATCGCTCCGACGGCAATGCCCGCGGCGAACAGCCCGATATTGTTCCAGTCGGGGACTGTCTCGCCGGGAAATCCATCTGACTTTGGCTGGGGAATCGACCCGGGCGGAGGCGCTTTGGGAACCGAGGAAGTGGTTCTGGGCGGGCCGGTAAAATTGACCATGGAAGCCTGGCTCAGGGGATGGTAAGAAATTTGCCCTGAACCCACCCAGCAATAGCCGTGCGAGGCCACTGAATGAGCAGTTCAGGTAAAATGGTATTACTGGTTGAAGACAACGAGGACAATCGTATTGTCTATTCCACCATCCTGAAGCACTTTGGGTACGAAGTAACCGAAGCGCTGAACGGAGAGGAAGGAATAGCGAAAGCCCGGTCAGAGAAGCCCGACCTGATCCTGATGGACATCTCCATCCCGATCATCGACGGCTGGGAGGCGACCCAGGTGCTCAAACACGATCCCTCGACGAAGCAGATTCCGATCATCGCGCTAACCGCCCACGCCCTCGCATCCGACCGCGAGAAGGCGATGGAGGTCGGCTGCGACGGGTATCTGGCGAAGCCGTGCGAGCCGAGGGCAGTAGTCGCGGAGGTGCAGAGGTTCCTCGGCAAAAACAATGGAGCGTAAAGACAAGAAGAAGATTCTCGTCGTAGACGACCACGAGGACAACATCGAGCTGCTCCGCGCGCGCCTCGAAGCGCGGGGCTACGAAGTCTTCGGCGCCAACGACGGACAGGCCGCGCTGGACCAGGTCGAGAAAGTTTGCCCGGATCTCATCCTCCTCGATGTCATGATGCCGAAGATGGATGGGATGGAGGTCGTGCGGCGGCTCAAGGCGAACGAGAACCTGCCGTTCATCCCCGTCATCATGCAGACCGCGCTCGATTCGACCGAGAACAAGGTCGAGGGTCTCGACGCGGGCGCCGACGACTACATCACCAAGCCGATCAACTTCGCCGAGCTCGAGGCCCGCGTGAATTCGCTGCTGCGCATCCAGGCGCTGCAGTCGGCGCTGGCATCACGCGAGAAAGAGCTGTCGGAGCTCAATGGCAGGCTGCGGCAGATCTCGCTCACCGACGGTCTGACCCAGGTCGACAACCGACGCGCGCTCGAGGAGCGTCTGCACGACATGTGGCAGCATTCGATTCGCCTGCACGAGCCGATCGCCGTCGTGATGTGCGACATCGACAAGTTTAAGAGCGTGAACGACACCTACGGCCACCAGGCCGGCGATTCGGTGCTCAAGGAATTTGCCCAGCTCCTCAAGGCCGAGGCGCGCGAGATCGACCGGGTGGGACGCTACGGCGGTGAGGAGTTTCTGCTCATTCTGCCGGGCACGGTCCTCGACGCGGCCGTCACCTTCGCTGAGCGGCTGCGGGAGAAGGTGGAGAAGCATAACTTTACCTATGCGGGCGGCACGCTCTGCCGCACGATGAGCTGCGGGGTCGCCGCGGCGCCGCACCCGCGAGTGAAGGATCAGGAAGCGCTCCTGAGAGCGGCCGACGAGGCTCTCTACGTCGCCAAGGAGACGGGGCGCAATCGCGCGATCCGCTTCGACGGCCCTGACTTCAACGCACATACGCAGAGCAAAGGAAACGACTCGTCGGATGGCGAAAAGCAGGTCAAAGGCAACGGAGCAGCAAACCCCGGCGGTCCCGGCTCACCCCCCAGAGCAACCGCGTCGTCAGACGGCCCAAGGGCCACAGCTTAACCGCGCCGCCGAGCTGCGCGCCGTCCTCAATCGCGCATCCCACGAGTACTACGTTCTCGACCGTCCATCCCTGTCGGACGCCGAGTACGACAAGCTGTTTCGGGAGCTGCAGGCGCTGGAGAGGAATTTCCCGGAGTGTCTGAGCCCCGACTCTCCGACACTCCGTATCGGGGCCGAGGTTCAGAGCCAGCTCGCCAAGCACGAGCACCTGCGCCCGATGCTCTCCCTCGACAACGCGTTCGACGACGAAGAGCTCCGCGCCTGGGAAGAGCGTCTCGTCCGGATGGTGGGCGACGATCTCGCGAAGTCGGGATACACCGCCGAGCTCAAGATCGACGGCACCGCGGTCGCGCTGACCTACGAGAATCAGGTTTTCTTGATGGGGGCGACGCGCGGCAACGGCACCATCGGCGAGGACGTGACGGTGAATCTCCGCACGGTGCGCGATGTCCCGCTCCGGCTCCATTCGAGCGCGCCCAAAGGGCGAATTGAAATTCGCGGCGAGATCTACTTCCCGTTCGATCGGTTCGAGGAGATGAACGAAGCGCGCGCCCGGGCCGGTGATGCGCTGTTCGCCAATCCACGCAACGCCGCCGCGGGTAGCTTGCGGCAGCTGGATCCGGCGATCACGGCGTCACGTCCGCTTCGGTTCTTCGGCTATTCGGTGGCCGTTCCAGATGGCGAGGAGCTTCCTTTCGCCACACAGACGGAGCTGCTCGACGCTCTGACCGAATGGGGCGTTCCAGTCGCACCGCATCGCAAACGGGCGAAGACCCTCGCCGACGTCGAGAAGTGGGCGCACGACCTCGAGCACAAGATCCGCGGCGAGCTGAACTTCGCGATCGATGGTGGCGTCGTGAAGGTCGATTCGCTGCGACTCCAGGAGGAGCTCGGCGTCGTCGGCGGGCGGGAGCCGCGCTGGGCGATCGCCCGCAAATTCGCGCCCGACATCGCCGAGACCAAGCTCCTCGCCATCGAGGTGAACGTTGGACGAACGGGAGCGATCAATCCGTTCGCCGTCCTCGAGCCGGTGGAGATCGGCGGCGTAATCGTCAAGCTCGCGACGCTCCACAACGAGGATCTGATCGTCGCCAAGGATCTGCGCGTCGGCGATTGGGTGCAGCTCAAACGCGCCGGCGAAGTGATCCCGCAGGTGATCGCGCCGATTCCCGACAAACGCACCGGCAGCGAAAAGCCGTGGCGGATGCCGAAGAAGTGTCCGGTGTGCGGGACTCCGCTCACCCGGGAGGAAGGCGAGGCGGCGATCTACTGCCCTAACGTCGCGTGTCCGGGGCGGCAGCTCGAGGGGCTGGTCCATTTCGCGTCGCGGGGCGCCATGGACATCCGCGGACTGTCGTACGCGCGGATTCAGCAGCTCCTCGACGAGGGATTGGTGCGCGACGCCGGCGATATTTACGCCCTGACGAGCGAAAAGCTGCTGGGGCTCGAGGGTTACGCCGAGAAAGGCGCCGAGGGATTGATCGCGGCAATCGAGGCATCGAAGTCGCAGCCACTGAGCCGGCTGCTGCACGCACTGGGAATCCGGCACGTAGGTTCGATCGCGGCGCAGGTGCTCGCACAGCACTTCGGTACGCTCGACAATCTCATGAAGGCCAGCGCGGACGACATCCTGAATGTGCGCGGCATCGGCTCGATCATCGCCGACGGGGTCGCCGCCTATTTTTCGGATCCGGCTGGCAAGCGGCTGGTGGAGAAACTGAGGTCGCACGGCGTCAATTTCACCGAGCCGCGCGCGGTATCGGCCGGTGGACCATTGAGCGGGAAGACAGTGGTAATCACTGGGACTTTACCCACGCTGAGCAGGGCAAAAGCGACAGCGACCATCGAATCGGCAGGCGGTCGTGTAACCGGCTCGGTCTCGAAGTCGACTGACTTTCTGGTCGCCGGCGAAGAAGCCGGCAGCAAACTCGAGAAGGCAAAATCGCTCGGCGTCGAAATAATCGACGAGGCCGAGCTCTTGCGTCGAGTCGGATCCGCCGCAACATCTACTGAGTGAGATCGTCCTACTTCGCATGGCAACTTCAGAAGCACCAGAGCTGATCGGCCT
>DASSNV010000194.1:0-4565 GCA_035701245.1 Gemmatimonadaceae bacterium
TCAGGCCCTTGTTGAGATACGACAGCTCTCTCAGCCGGTTGGCGAGGAGATCGTAGTCGAACTTGAGCTCGGTGAAGATCTTGGCGTCGGGCTTGAACCACACCGTCGTCCCGCGCGATTTGGCGTCGGCCTTGTTCGACAGGGTCTTGAGCTTCGTCACGGTGTTCCCGCGCTCGAAGTCCATGTAGTACTCCTTGCCGCCTCGGCGCACCCATACCTTGAGCTGCTCGGAGAGCGCGTTCACCACCGACACGCCAACGCCGTGCAGTCCGCCCGACACCTTGTACGAGTTCTTGTCGAACTTTCCGCCGGCGTGCAGCACCGTCATCGCCAGCTCGACGCCCGGAATCTTTTCCGTCGGATGGAGATCGACCGGAAATCCGCGGCCATCGTCGATGACCGAAATCGAATCGTCGGCGTGAATCGTAACGTCGATTTTGGTGGCGTGACCGGCGAGCGCTTCGTCGACGGAGTTGTCGACTACTTCGTACACGAGGTGATGGAGTCCTCTCGATGAAGTCGACCCGATGTACATGCCGGGACGCTTCCGCACTGCCTCGAGACCTTTCAATACCTGGATCTGACCAGCGTCGTACTTGGACGAGCTGATTTCTGCTGCTGCTTTAGCCATTAATCGCGGGGAAAATTTCTTGCGCGGACTGCATAAGTCCGCCGAAGATGTACGCCACTCTCAGCCAGCTCTTGGGGGTTGGAGCACGGTCGATTTTCCGGGCGTAATAAGACCTATCAATTTACCCCGAAAAGGCTCCGTTAGCAAGCTCAGCAGCTTTTCATAAACGCTTGCCCAGCAACGAGTTACCGCATCAGTTGGAGCCGGATCTTGCGCACCCGCGCCCGGCCCGCTTTGGCGTTCAGCGCCCGCAATATTTGTGGCTCCATCAACGACAGCTCGGTCATCCACGCGTTGGTCTTCACGGCGACGAAAAGCGTTCCGTCCGGCGTCACCGAGATCGGTTTCGTCACCAGCGAGATCTGCTTGCCGACGAGCGATGCCCACTCCGGAACGACCGACGCCTGCTCGACGCGCTCCTCGAGCTTCGACTCCTTGAGGAACGCGCCAACGACGTTCGCCAGCGGCTCGGGCTTTCTCTTTTTTTCGTTGGGATCGCGCTTTCTCGCCAACCGCGTCTCACGATTTCGGGACGAGAAAGGTATGCTCCGCCGAGCCTAGCCGCAGCGCTCGACTTGCTCGACCTCGGGAATCTTGCCGGAGCGATACTCGGTCACCTTGCTGCCGTCGGTCTCGAACACGATCCGGTTGGTCGAGCTCGATGACGGCTTGACCGTCAGATAGTGGCCGCCCTGAACGTACTTGTGGGGCGTCGAAGCCACCGTCGATCCATACAGCCCCTTGATGCGGGTCTCGCTGTCGCCGATGCCCGCGCCCTCGGCGGTCTTGATGTCGCCGCTTCGCACCTCGAAGCGCGCGATCTTTCCACCCTCGAGCATCACCGCCAGTCCCGCCGGCGCTTTAGTGAGCGTTGCGTAGCCACAGCCCCCGTCGTAGCCGCGAGGCGCCGTGAATCCGCCGCCCATCGCTGAAGCTGCCTGCGCGACGGTCATGCCGACGCGGAGTGGGCCGAAGCTGTTGGGGGTGATCCTGAAGCTCGTGCTCGCGGGAGGTCGCGTGGTGTCGGTCGAAGTTGATGGCGGCGGAGTCGTGCCCGGCACGGGCGAAGTGTTTGCCGGCGGTTGCGTCGCAGCAGGTGATTGCGACGATCCTCCACCAGCGGGCGTCCCGACGGCGTTCGTCGTGTCGAGCGCTGAAGTGTCGCTCGACGTCTCCGTCTTCGTGGTGCAGGCAGCAACCGCAAACGCCAATGCGGCCGCTGAAATTAGTCGGGTCATGTCGGTCTCGGTTAAGTGTGTGTCTCGGCGTACCAGAGATCTGGATACTCCAGCACCATCCCTCGCCCATCGACCTTGAGATCGCGCCGGAATTTCCCGCCCCCGCTCTCGTACCGATAAGTGTCCTCGGCGGTGCGAGTGTAAGTCTGCTCGAGCACCTCCAGGGTGATCTCCGGGTATCGGAGCCACGCCGCGCGCACCTTTGCAGTCTCACCAACCTTGAGCGCGAGACGTCGGATCGGCAGCAGGTTGGTCGCCGGACTGAAGCCCAGATCGATGTCCTCGCATCCAGCGAGCTCCGGCTTCTCGACACCGTTAAGCGTCCACTTATCTCCCTCGTGACGGATGTCGTGGGTGATTCCGGTCGTGCCCACGTAACCGCTGATTCGGCAATGCAGGGTCCGCCAATTGGCGTCGCATTCAATGGTGTACTGCGCGCAGCAGGGGATGTCGCCAAACGAAAAATTCGCGACGCCAGTGAGGCGCGTGCCGGTTTCCGTTCGCGCGAGAGTACAAAACTCGTGACCTGGCTTGTCGAACCGGCGCCAGATGATGGCAACGTCAGTCATCGGCCCGTCGCTGCCGCATCACTCGTGCCGCCACTGTAAGGTAGCGGTCAGTTGGCGGGCCGGTCCTCCGCTCTCCGCCTCCGATCCCCAACATCTCGGTCGTACTGAGCCCAGACGCGCTCGACGTCGCCCGGCGATACGTGCATCGGCGCGCCCGCCAGAATCCCGGTCACGTTCCGGAACGCCCGGCCCATTTGCATGCCTCCCCTGCCGATGGTGAATTCCCTGATCGCCTTGTCGTGCGCCGACCCGCGCATTTTCAGCACCGTCAGCCCCCGCTTCATCTCGCCGAACATCTCGACGTAGCGGAGCAGAATGATCGAATCGGTGAGGGTCGAGATGTTGGACTCGGTGATGGAGTCGCCGCCCATCAGCGTGCCCGTAGTCGCCGTGAACATTCCGGTGATCTCCTGGTGCTTGATGAACGACGTCAGGCCGATCACGAACTCACGGAATGCCTTGAGCGTGCCGACGTTCTCCAGCGCCGAGAGGCTGTCGAGCGCGACGCGATTGGGCTTGAACTCGGTGATGATCTTCTGAATGGTGACGAGCCAATCTTCGAGACCCGAAAGATCGGGATAATCGCAAACGACGCGCAGCAATCCGTCGCGCTCCATCTTCTCGAAATCGAATCCCCACCCAGTGGCGTTGCGCACCAGCTGATCGCGACTCTCCTCGAACGCGAGCAGCAGGCACTTCTCGCCCGCCTCGGCGCCACCCTGAAGAAATTGCGTGACGGTCAGTGTCTTACCCGTTCCCGTCGCGCCCGAAACCAGCGTCACCGAATCGCGGAAGAATCCGCCGCCGCACATTTCATCGAGCTCGGGATTTCCGGACGAGATCCGGACGTTCGACGACTTCATGCTCAGCTGCATCGCCGACAACGGGATCACTATCACGCCGCCATTGGGAACGATGGTGAACGGATACTCTCCCTTCTGGTGATCGCAGCCGCGGAACTTGAGAATCTCGATCGTCCTGCGCCGGGTCTCGTCCTCGAGCGCGTTCCGCAGGATGATGACGTTGTCGGCGATGAACTCTTCGACGCCAAAGCGCGCGATCGGTCCGTGGTCGTCGGTGCGTTCGGCGGTGAGGACCGCGGTCACGCCCATGCCTTTGAGTCCGATTGCAATGCGGAACAGCTCTCCGCGCACCATCGCCTGGTCAGAGAACTGTGAGAAGACCGCTCCGAGCGAATCGACGGACACGCGCTTCGCCTTCACTTTTTTGACGGCATTGTCCACCCGCGCCAGCAGCGCGCCGAGATCGAAGCCCCCGGACTCGACGGTCTCGATTGCGGGATCTGGAGATGCATCGACGAAGGTGAGCTTGCCCTCCTTCTCCCACTTGTCGAGATCCCAGCCGAAGCTCCTCATGTTCTTCTTGACGTCTTCGGTCGATTCCTCGAAGGTGACGAAGACGCCCGGCTCGCCCTGCTCGATGCCGGCGGCGAGGAAGTGGATGGCGAAGACGGTCTTGCCGCTGCCGGCGGTGCCGGAGATCAGGGTCGTTCGATTTTTGGGCAGGCCGCCTTTGGCGATGATGTCGAGACTGGAGATGCCGGTGCGGAGCTTCTCGACGCCCCCCTCCCGTTCGGTGGTGGTTGTCATGTCGCCTCGGGACGCGGTGGCTGGTTTGAAGAATTGGCCGTCGGCCTGACCTCGAGGCCGAGCAGCACTTTCTCCTTGTCGGACAGATCGCCTATTACCCGCCGCAGCGGGGGCGGAAGCTGCTTGATCAGCGTCGGTGTCGCCAGAATTCTCTCATCCTCGGCGCGTTGGGGGTGCTCGAGGACGTCGACTATCTCCAGCTCGTAGCGACCGGCCAACTCCTGGCTGCAGATGCGATTCAGGTTGTCGATTGCGATCCGGGTGCGCGGGCTGGTGCCGGTGACGTAGAGAGTCAAAATGTATTTAGACAGGACTACCTCCACCTCGATTCAGGCGCTGCGGCGGACGCGCGCATTTGTGCCATTTGAATGGCTCAGGCGGGCCCGGCGGTTGCATTAACAGACCAGTAACCACGGCTCAGGAACATGCCCAGCTGTACTATAACCAAACGGTGGCCCGAGGGACGACTGTACTGAATGATCACCGAAACCGAATCGCGAACGAGCCAGGCGTCGAG
>DASSNV010000195.1:0-16390 GCA_035701245.1 Gemmatimonadaceae bacterium
GATTGCCTCGTCGATCGACAGCCACTGTGGCTCGGGCTGCTTGCCGGCGACGATCACGTTCACGTAGTCGCGGCTGCGCAGGCAGTGATCGGTCACCGACAGCAGGGTGTTGGCATCCGGCGGCAGGTAAACGCGAATGACATCGGCCTTCTTGTTGACGACGTGGTCGATGAAACCGGGATCCTGGTGGCTGAAGCCGTTGTGATCCTGCCGCCAGACATGCGACGTCAGCAGATAGTTGAGCGAGGCGATCGACGCCCGCCACGGGATGTTGCGCGTCGTCTTGAGCCACTTCGCGTGCTGGTTGAACATCGAATCGATGATGTGGATGAACGCCTCGTAGCACGAGAACAGCCCGTGACGACCGGTGAGCAGATAGCCCTCGAGCCAGCCCTGACACGCGTGCTCGCTCAGCATCTCCATCACGCGTCCGTCTGGCGAGACGTGATCGTCGTCGGGGATGATCTCCGCGACTGACTCGCGCGTCGTAACATCAAACACCGCGTCGAGCCGGTTGGAGGTCGTCTCGTCGGGTCCGACGATCCGGAAGTTCCTCTTGTCCGAGTTCAGCGCGATCACATCGCGGAGATACTTGCCCATGGCGCGCGTCGATTCGCCGTCGGACGCGCCGGGCTTCTCCACCGGAAGTGCGTAGCTGCGAAAATCCGGCAGCTTCAGATCCTCGAGCAGCAATCCGCCGTTGGCGTGCTGGTTCGCTCCCATCCTGCGGTTCCCCTTCGGAGCGAGCTCCGCCAGCTCGGGAATGAAGCGACCTGCTTCGTCGAACAGCTCCTCGGCGCGATAGCTCCGCAACCAGTCCTCGAGCACCCGGAGATGCCTCGGGTTGGTGAGATCGGTCACCGGCACCTGATGTGAACGGAACGTCCCCTCGATCTTCTTGCCATCCACGTACTCTGGACCGGTCCAGCCTTTTGGCGAGTTGAGCACGATCATCGGCCAGACTGGACGCTCCGTGAAGCCGCTCGCGCGCGCTTCGTGCTGAATCGCTCTGATCTCAGCGAGCACCTTGTCCATGGTCGCGGCCATCAACTGGTGCATCTTCGCGGGGTCGTCACCTTCGACGAAGTAGGGCTCGTACGCGTACCCGCGCAGGAGCTCGGCGAGCTCGGGCTTTGGAATGCGCGCGAGGATCGTCGGACCGGCAATCTTGTAGCCATTGAGATGCAGGATCGGCAGCACCGCGCCATCGTGCACCGGATTCAGAAACTTGTTGGAGTGCCAGCTCGTCGCGAGCGCGCCCGTCTCCGCTTCGCCATCGCCAATCACGCAGCAGACGAGCAGGTCCGGGTTGTCGAACGCGGCGCCGTAGGCGTGCAGCAGTGAGTAGCCGAGCTCGCCGCCTTCGTTGATCGAGCCGGGCGTCTCCGGTGAAACATGACTTGGGATACCGCCCGGAAACGAGAACTGCTTGCAGAGTTTCGCGAGGCCGTCGATGTCGCGGGTGATCTCGGGATAGAACTCGGTGTAGGTGCCCTCGAGATAGACGTTCGCGACGATGCCGGGCCCGCCGTGGCCCGGGCCGGTGACGAAGATGGCGTCGATGTCATCGCGCTTGATCACCCGGTTCATGTGGACGTAGATGAAATTCAAGCCGGGCGTAGTTCCCCAATGGCCGAGCAGCCGCGGCTTCACATCATCCAGCACCAGCGGTCGTCGCAGCAGAGGATTGGCGAGCAGATAGATCTGACCGACGGAGAGATAGTTCGCTGCGCGCCAATAGGCGTTGATGCGATCGAGCTCGACGTCGGACAATGGCTTCGATTCCGTGACGCTCACTTCCGTGTCTGGGGCTGCATGCACGCTCGTCATCGTGACTCCTGCGATTCATTCGGGTCTTTCGCCGCTTCGCGGAAGGTAATCCGCACGGGCATTGCGCTGAGGCGATCGTAGAGCTTCCGCTCTGCAAGAATCGGCCACCAGTCGTAGAGGAATATTTCCAGCGGTCGCCACAAAGCGACCCAGCCGCCGATCACCATGGTCTCGCGGAGTAGCGCTCCAACCGTGGTTTCGCCAAAGCTACGGTCGACCAGCCCGGCGGCCGTGACCGCGGCAGCGAGGAATGCGATGCCGATGAGCAGACTGGTGCGGCCGATGCGAAAGAGCTGGCTCAGCCTGCGCCTCGCGCTCAACGAGCGCTGCCGGAAAAATTCGTGGACTGCGTCGCGGACAGTATCGGCGGCGTCGGGTCGACCGGGAGTGTCGATATCTATCTGGAGCGCCAGCTGCGCATCGCGCTTCGCCGCGCGCGCCCACGCGACGATGAATTCCTCGGCGCGCGTATCGAGATCCTTCTCGCGCAGTGGAGACGGATCGATCGGGTTGAAGAGCTGCCGCAGCTCGCTGACGTGTACTTCGATCAGCTCGCAGTTGGCCGGGATCTCGTCGCCGACGCTTTCCGAGCCCGTCAGTGGCGCGCGGGACAAATCGACCTGGGCGCCGGACGCCGCCTGCTTCAGACTTCACTCTCGAAGAACATGGATGGTGGTAAGTTGTGGACACCCGAGGCCTTCAGCCATTCCTCGAGTCCTTCCGCGAGGTCGCGCCGCCTGGCCGCCCCCATGGAGATAAGACCGGCGAGAAGCTTCTCCTGCGGGGTTTCGGGCGCCATCTCCAGCACCTGGTATCCCGCGGCGCTGACCCGCAGCTCGGCGCGACGACGATCGTCGGGTGAGCTCTCGCGAATCGCCAGTCCCCGCTTCACGAGCTTCGACACCACTTCGGAGATCGAGCTCTGGGTCGTCAAAGTCGAAGCGGCCAGATCGCTGAGCGACTGGCCGTTTCGACGGGAGATTTGCCTGAGCGTGAAGAGCTGTGCCGAGCTAATGCCCGTTGAGCGCTGGATCTCCGAGCTACCGATGCGAAGAACCCGAACCAGTCTGCGCAGGTCGTCCATCACCCGCGCCGCGTCAGTGCCACCGACCGGCATCCTTCGCTCTCAGTGATCCATGTGCGCGTTCTTTGGCGATCCGACCTGAATGATTCCCACCGCACCCTTCTCGGCATCGGCGAAGCTGTGGGTGACAAAGGGATAGAGGCCTTCCCCGCTGGCATCCTTGTCGAACACGGTTTCGAACACCGCACCGCCGCCAGCCGGAACGTGATAGGTCTGGACATCCTCCAGCGCATGAGCCGGATTGCCGTCGGGATACACGCGGTCGAAGATCGCGCCGACAATGTGGAAGTCGCTCTCGAAGTTCGGCCCGGCGTTGACGACGTAGAATCTGACGCGGTCGCCGACGTCGACTTTTAGCATGTCTTTCTTGTACTGGAAAGCGCGGCCGTTGAAGACGACCTGGGTTGCAGCCTTGGACTGCTCGGCGCTCCAGTCGGGCGTCGCGGGAAGCAGAACTCCGACCTTGGTCGAATCGGCCTGCTTCGCGTAGAACTCGCTCTGCACTAGCACAAATTCCTTGTCAGCCCTGGTGCCCCAGCCACCCTTCGGATCGACGATGAATGGGAAGTACATGCCCTGCATCAGGTGCATCGTAACCGGGGGAGTTCCGCAGTGAACCATGAAAGCGCCGGCGTCGCGGGCGATGAACTCGAACTGGACCGAGTCCCTGGGCATGATCATCCGGTAGGCTTTATTGGCGGGGATTCTCGCCGCATGAAAATCGATCGAGTGCGGCATCGGCGAGTTGTTGATGACCGTTACGCGAACCTTGTCGCCAACGCGGACGTGAACCACAGGACCCGGCACGGTGCCGCCGAAGGTCCAACCCTCGTACGAGACGCCGTCGGCGATTTCCAGGGTCGCGTTCTTGATCGGGATGCGAAACTCCTTGATCGGCGCATCCACCACCGGCTCGAGTCGGGCATCGTACGCGGGCGTAGTCGAGCGAACGACTTTATCGAAATCCACTTTCACAACGCGCTCGCCGCCGCGGGCACCGGTAAGGGTGGCAAGGCCGCCGACGAGTGCCAGACCGACAACTACGGGAAGAACTCCACGAGTACGCATTTGATCTCCGATATGGTGTTGAACTACGGAGTTCAAAATGCTTCGGAACCGAAGTCTTCTTAGTCGGAAATTGCTGGATTTTTGCTCAGGGAACGCCCCGCCCGATGTCAGCAAAAAGCCGACAGATGCAAAACGCCCCGTAGAGCCCGGTACAAGCGCTTTACGGGGCGTTTTTGGTGCTATCTGATGCCGTCGAGTAGCTGGCCGAGCACGCCTTGCGCCTGAGGAGCCTGGATCTGGACCTGCTGCCGCGCTTCGCCTGCCTCCCGTTGCAGTGTCGTGGTGATATCGGCCGGCCGGGGTTGGGCGTTCTGCCCGCCGAACTGCTTGCGTGCCAGCATCCCGGCACGATGGGCGAAAGCATCATCAACAGCTTGCCGGCTTTCTGGGTATCGAGACCGGTGGCCTTCTGGACCCCATCCTTCACCGTGTCGTGGTGTTGGCCAAGGATCTTTCCGAGCAGACCGGTATTGTCTTCAGGAGGGCCGGCCTGCAGTACGGACCCAACATTGTCGGCAACGTCGCGGTGGCTTTCAGCGGCGTTTTCAATTGTCTGTGCGCCGCCCGGCGTCGCGGCGTGTTTGGCCATCCCGGCGACGATCATCGGAACGGCAGCAGCGACGGCAGTCTGCGCGAGCGCCGGGTTGATGCCGAGCTTCTGGCTGATCTGGGTGACTGCAGACTGATCGAGCTGACCCTGAACCGCGTCGAGTAATCCCATGATATCTCCGTGAGGTGCGTGTATCGCTAACTGGTGAGACCTTCTTCGCGCGCTGCTTCGGTGGCAGTCGACCTGGCCTCGTTCACGACGCGCTTTGCGACGTTCTTCGCCTGGTTCTTTTTCTCTTCGACCGCATCGCGCGCTTTGTCGATCAGCTCGTCACGCTTGTCGCCAACGAGCTCGCTTTCCTTACGCGTCGAGGGCACCGCGAAGCCGGCCGCGAGACCCAAAGCGACGGCGATGATTCCGAGCGGCAGCGGATTGTCCTCGATGGTGCGGGCCACTTTGTCGGTCTTGTCGCGGGTGGTCCGGGCGATGTTGCTCGCCATGCTGCCGGCTTTTTCCTTGACGTGGTGCGCCGCATCCTGGACTCCCTCCGCCGCAGCGCCGGCCTTGTCGCGAAGATTGTCGTTGATCCCCTGCTCTTCGATCGACCCGTACGATGGTGTCCTCGAGTCGGACGAAGAATCCGACGACGATGAGCTGCTGCGACGGCTGTTGACCACCAGCCAGCTGATGCCCGCTGCGATCAATGCCGCCGGAATGGGATTCTCACGAATGACCGACGTCACCCGCTGGCCGGCCGATGTCGCTTTGTCTACCGTTGTATTTGCCATTGTTTGTACCCGTCCGATGGTTGCATCGCGAACCTTGTCCTTTGCCTGCTGCTTGAGGCGCGATGGATTGAGTCGTACGCCGAGCTCCTCGATAGTCTCACCCATTCGCGCGCGGGTGGCCTCGATGTCGGCCCGAGTGCCGGCGGTGGCCGAAGAGCCATCACGCGAGTATGAATCGGCGTTCATGCGCCCTCCACAACCGGCGATCTCGGCACCTCGCGGTCAGCAAACGTGCTGGTCGAGCTGAGCGAAGCGGACTGCTGCTGCGAGATACCTCGTTGCGAGCTCTTGAGAAACCGCGCACCGAGTAATCCGACGACGAACGCGCTCCCGACGAAGAGCGCCGGGTTCTGGCGGGCCCAGGTCTCCGTTTTCCTCACCACCTCGTCGAGCTCGGTGTTTTGGAGATAGCGAGCAACACTGTCCAGTCGGTCGGCGGCCTGTTCCACGAGATTGGCGGCGGTGCTACCCTGATCCTGGAGCTGCTGCCCGCCGGTGCGCAGCGACTGCGCGAGACCGCTTACCGTCTCGATTGCGCGCGTCCTGCCCGTCATCGCCGCGGAGCGCACCCGATCTTCCGCCGAGCTCTTCGCCCTCTCGACGAGTGACCGAGGCTGCGATTCCGGCGCGCTGTTGATTCCCTGATCGCGGGCGGCGGCGCCCGCGACGCTCATACCATCCGTACTGTAGCCGGCGTCGCCGCCCGTTGTCTCAATCGAATTACCCATTGCTCCTCCATCACTGTGTCGTTGTGGTCTGTGCAAGTTCGCCCGTCAGGCCGAGAGTCCCTGCTTTACGCGGCCGGACTCGCGCTTTGCCCAATCGATGTCTTCGCGTACGGTGCGCACCGTCTCTCTTGGTGCGAGACCGGACTTGAATCCCGAGAGTGCGCGTTTCACCATGAATCCCGCCACGGCAAGAATCACCACGCCCACGATCAGCGCGGACAACCAGTAGCTGTCGATGATGATGCCGAGGCCAATCACCAGCGCGGCGGTGATCGCCATTATTCCCGGCAGCGCCAGTCCGGCCGCAATGCCAATCTTTGCCGCAGCGCTCGCCGTCCCCGACGCACTCTCCTGCAGCTCGGCTTTCGCGAGCTGGATCTCCTGTTGCACGAGGTGACTGCCGTCCGAAGAAAGTCGCTTGAGCAGCTCACCGATTGACGCGTTCTGGGCTTCTTCACGGACGCGACCGTTGCCGCCGTGCTGGATCAACGCTTCGGGCTGGAACGGGCTGTCGGTTCGATCTATCGCCATTGAAGTTCTCCTCGCACTGAAGCTTCTGGCCTCGCAGTCGCGCCGGTCGACGCACTGCATGACCTTCGTTGGTGGGTGTCGCCGGACTCGGCGCATTTTCATGCATTCGCACAATCTGTTCCCTGCATTCAATTCGTTCGGCGTCGTTCTTTACGGCTCAACTGCGCGTCGCGATCCCGTCGATGGCGTGGGCCGGCGTCAGCAGATGAGTTATCATGCAATGAAGTGGAGGAGAGTCGCATGTCACCGGTTCGACACCAGATTTCTGGAACAGAGCTTTCGTTCCAGCTGCGCGATGAGATGCAGCGCGTTCGTCAGGAATTGAGCTCGGCGTCAGGGAGAGTGGCGCGTACGCTCGTGAAGATGGGATCGCTGCGAGTTACTCTGGTCGGCATCAGCGCGGGCGGCACTCTCGCCGAGCACACATCTCCCGGGCCCGTCAGCATCCAGGTGCTCGACGGCGCGATGGAAGTTGCGACGGAGAGCAAAAAATGGCCGCTCGCCGCAGGCGACGTGCTTACTCTCGATGCGGGCGTCGCCCACGCCGTGAGCTCCAGTGGCGGGAGCCTCTTCCTTTTGACGGTTGCAGCGCCGGCCTCAGAGCGATCGGCCGACACCCGAGGGACGTGATTTCACAGGCGGCGCTTCAATCTTCACCGATGATCCGCGTCAGGCAGGAAACGCGTTCGACGCAATCATGCCGGGATGCCACGCCGGATCCCACACCACATGGGTATCCACCCGCGTGATCCCCTCGACGGCGAGCACAGCGCCGCGGATGCCGTCGGTGATGACTCTTTCCATCGGACAGCCCGGCGTCGTCAGCGTATAGGTGATCCGCGCGACCGATCCGTCCAGCTCGACGCCATAGACAAGCCCGAGCGTAACGATGTCAAGCCCTAGCTCAGGGTCGATGACACTCGCGAGCGCTGTCCAGAGAATGGTGAGGCGGGACTCCTCGCTGTCGGTGGGCATTGACTGTCTCCTCGAGAACGTTTCCGATCGATCGAAGTTTCGCGAGGATCGGGACTGCGATGCGTGACTGTTGTCACAGATTCGCGGCCGCAACATCGACGCAAACGGCGATATTTCTTCATCATGGCCGACGCCGACACCCATCGCCTGACTGTTCTCGAGCTTCTTCGCGGCGTGCCGATCTTCGCGGAGCTTGGCGACGACGCCGTGCGACAGCTCGCCGGTCGGAGCGTTACGAAGACCACCGGTGCGGGGCACGTATTGTTCACCACCGGGGAGGAATGCCGCGGACTGTTCCTGATCAAATCCGGACGCGTGCGCATCTACCGCACCGATCTCGTGGGGCGCGAACAGGTGCTGCACGTTGAGGGACCTGGCCGAACCGTCGCCGAGCTGCCGCTGTTCGACGGCGGCAGCTATCCGGCCTCGGCGGTGACGATCGAGGAGTGCGAGCTTGTCTTTCTGCCGCGTACAGCGTTCGAGTCCCTGTATCGGAGCCAGCCTGACGTCGCCCAGGCAATCATCCGCGCTCTCGGCCGGCGCTTGCGACATCTGGTTCATCTCACCGAGACGCTCGCATTTCGGGACGTCGCGGCGCGCCTGGCGATGCTGCTGGTTGGGTACGCAGAGCGCTCTGGAGTCCGCACGGCGAAGCCCGGCGCCGTGGAGATCGAGCTCGATCGGACCCAGGAAGAGCTGGCGTACGAGATCGGCACAGCGCGGGAATCGGTTTCCCGCGCCATGAAACAGCTCCGTACCAAGGGACTGATCGAGTCGCTCGGGCGCAGTCGCCTACTGATCCCCGATCTTCAGCGTCTTCGCGCGCTCCTTCCGGCAAGCGATTCGAAGACAAACGCACACTAGCGGTCGCGGCGCGGCGTGAGACATCCGTCACACCGTTGGCCGCCGGGAAGAGCGACCGTTAGGGATGACGTCTCCGCCTCCTTCCCCACGTCTGAATCAGCGCGACCCCGGCGCTGCTGTCGCCGGCGTCCTCACCCCCGAACGCATCACCGATGCGCTCAAGCAGGTCAGCTATCCCGGCCTCACCCGCGATCTGGTGTCGTTCGGCATGGTGCAGCATGTGAGTGTGTGTGATGGCCGCGTGAAAGTTCGGCTCGGGCTGCGCACAACCGACGACACGATTCCCGCTCGCCTGCGTTCCGCCATCGACTCGGCGCTCGTGCCGTTGGGTGCGAGTGGTGTCGCCGTCGAGATCGTGGCCCCAACCGCGTCGCCTGCACCGCGTCCGGGCAAAGCATCCGATCCGTGGTCCGATCAGGTCCGTCTATCGAGCGTGCGCCACGTCATCGCCGTCGGCGCCGGGAAGGGCGGGGTCGGCAAGAGCACCGTCGCGATGAATCTCGCGCTGTCACTCGCGAGCGAAGGGTTACGTGTCGGACTGCTCGACGCTGACATCTATGGCCCAAGCCTTCCGATCCTCCTCGGTATGGAAGACGGCGTATCGAAGGTAAGAATGTCACCCGAAAAACACATCGAGCCGCTCGAGACGCACGGTCTTCCAATGATCAGTTTCGGCTTTTTCCTTGGCGAAGGCTCGCCGGCGATCTGGCGGGGTCCGATGGTGTCGAAGGCGGTCAAGCAATTCGCGCGCGGCGTCGCATGGCCGGAGCTCGACGTGCTGGTCGTCGACTTGCCACCCGGCACCGGCGACGTGCCGTTGAGCCTCGCGCAAGCCGTCGCGCTTTCCGGCGCGGTGATCGTGACACAGCCGCCGCGGGTCGCCGCGGCCGAAGCGCGGAAGGCCGCGGAGATGTTCCGGGCACTCGAGGTGCCCGTCCTCGGCGTCGTCGAAAACATGAGCGGTGTGTTTGGCCGCGGTGCCGGCCAGGTCGTCGCGTCGGAGCTCGGCGTGCCATTTCTCGGCGAGATCCCGTTCGACGAAGTGATAGTCGACGAAGGCGATCGTGGAGTGCCGACGATGATCGGGCGCGCCACAAGCGACGCTGGTGTCGCGTTCGATCGGGTCGCCTCGCAGCTCGCGGAAGCACTCGGATGGAAGCGAGTGCCATGACCGCCGCCACGCCAGCGCTGCCGACACACGCTATCCATCGAGTGACATCGATGCCGCCTGGAGTTGCTGGCGGCGGCGTTTCGCCGGCGACGGGTTCGATCAGACTCGCAGGCGAACACTTCACCGCGGCGACACTCTATCTCCTCGCCGGCTCGGTGGGCCTCGTGTGGATAGCGCCGGAGCTCGCGCGGGGGAACTACCTCGCACCTCACGTTGCCGGCGTGACGCACCTGTTCACGCTCGGATGGCTCACGATGACGATCTTCGGCGCGCTGTATCAGTTGCTGCCAGTGGCACTCGGCGCACCGATTCGCTGGCCGATGCTCGGCCACGTCAGCTTCTGCACCTTCGCACCCGGCGCAGGCTTGTTCGCCTGCGGTGTGGCCGACAATTATACCATGGTCCATCACGTTGGGATCGGTCTCGTGGCGATCGGCATCGTCCTTACGGTGACCAACGTCGCCTTGACGCTACCGCGGGCTCGCGCGAGGGACGTGACCTGGGCCGCGATCGCGATAGCGATCACTTACCTGTCGTCCACGCTCGTGCTCGGCGTGGTGCTACTGCACAACCTTCACACCGGCTTCATCGCGGCCGAGCGCGTTGCCGTTCTCGCCACGCATCTGCACGTAGCGATTGTCGGTTGGGCGCTGATCATGATGGTTGGCGTCGCGCACCGCTTGCTGCCGATGTTCCTGCTGGCGCACGGCGGAGATTCGCGTTGGACGCGGCGCACACTTACGGTGCTCGCCGCTGGTGTTCCGCTGCTCGCCGTCGGGCTCAATCTGCATCTCGCCGCCGTCTCATGGGCAGCGGTGGTGCTGATGGAATGCGGGGTGGCTTGCTTCCTCTATCAGGCGATCGAGTTCTACCGGATCCGTGTGCGCAAGCGGATCGACATCGGCATGCGGTTCGCCGCAGCTGGTCTGGGGTTCCTCGCTGCCGCGGGTGTTCTGGGTCCCTTCGTGCTGTGGCATGGTACGGCCGCCCCCCGACTCGCCACCGCATACGTGGCGGTGGGCCTGCTGGGCGGCATCGTCGTTTTCGTAATCGGGTTCTTTTACAAGATTGTCCCGCTGCTCGCATGGGTTGGCCGATACCGCGGCAAGGCGAGCGTCGTCGGCACGCCGACGATCGCGCAGATGTTCTCTGCGCGGGTCGCCGAAGCCCAGCTCGCGATCATGGCGACCGCATTGACAGTGCTTCTCGCGGGAATTCTGTCGGGCTCCGCCGCTGTGACGTACCCGGGAGCAATCCTGTTTCTGATCGGCATTTTGCTGTTTCTGAGCCAGATCGGTCGGGTCGCGCTCGGCGGCCGGAGTCGAGCAAGTCAGCGCAATGGAGCGGCTCAATGACCGCAATGCGGAGCGGAGCGCCCGTCTCTCCCGGGGACCGGGTGAGTGATGTGCTAGCGCGCGACGAGCAGCTGGTCGATGTATTCGTTCGCCAGGCACCACACTTCGCGAAGCTCCGCAATCGCGGCATGCGTCGCGTCATGGCTCGGCTCATAACAGTGGAACAGGCCGCCCGCACAGCAAACATTCCAGTCGATCGGCTGGTGAGGGAGCTCAACGCGGCGCTGGGGATCGATGGCAATGACCGACCCCGGCCTCTACCGCCCGAGTCGAATCGAAGAGCTGGTGAAGCGCGGCGGCATCCCGCGAGCGCGTCCGTGTTCGACCTCGACGTGCGGGAGGATTTGCGGTCTGGTCGTGAACCCTTCTCGCGGATCATGAGCGCTGTCGCCAACCTGCGTGACGACCAGTTGCTTCGGCTGCGCGCGACCTTCGAGCCGGTACCGCTATTCACGGTACTCGGGAAGCGCGGCTTCGTTCACGAGTCGGAAGCCCACGCGCCCGACGATTGGTCCATCTGGTTCTGGCGGACGACGACACCCGACGTCGCAGCCGGACCAGAACCAGTGCCGGGTGACATGAGCTACGACATCCCACCCGATGACGAGCACACGATGTACCTCGACGTACGCGGATCGAGCCCACCCGAGCCGTTGATGCGCACGCTCGCCGCGCTCGAGTCGCTTCCGCGCGGTCGCACGCTCGTGCAGGTCAACGACCGCGTTCCCCAGTTTCTCTTACCCGTGCTCGAGGAGCGCGGGTTCGCCTTCGAGATCGACGACTCGCAGCCAGACCGCGTACTCGTACAGATCTCGCACGCGAAGTAGGTCGCCTCACATCTCACTCTCAACCACAACCCAACAATGACTAGCAACGATACAAGCAATTCGATCGAGCTCGATGTCCGCGTGATTCCACCCCGCCAGAAGCACCCGACCATCTTCGACACCTTCGACGGTCTCGCCAGCGGCCAGTCAATGGTGATCATCAACGACCACGATCCTCGCCCCCTGCGATATCAGCTCGCGGCCGAGCGAGCGGATCAGTTCGTGTGGACGTATGAAGAGGAAGGACCGGAGGTCTGGCGGGTACGGATCGACCGGCGATAGGTCCTGCCGGCTTTCATTTCTCTTTTTCCGAATACCGATGACACGTCGAATCGACTATCGCCGCGCAGCGCCTGGCGCATTGCAGGCCATGCGCGCCCTCCAGGACTACACCCGGCAGTGCGGGCTCGAGGCATCGCTGCTCGAGCTGGTGAAGCTGCGGGCGTCGCAAATCAACGGCTGCGCGTACTGTCTCGACATGCACAGCAAGGAAGCGCGCGCCGACGGCGAGACTGAGCAGCGGATTTACGTACTCAGCGCCTGGCGCGACGCGCCGTTCTACACGCCGCGGGAGCGCGCGGCACTCGCCTGGGCCGAGGCGATCACACTCATCGCCGGCGGCGTCCCCGACGAGCTATACGAGAGCGTGCGCAAAGAGTTCGACGAGAAAGAGCTCGTCGATCTCACGTTCGCAATCGTGACCATCAACGGCTGGAATCGGCTCGCGATCGGACTCGGCGCCGACGTCGGCAGCTACCAACCGAAAAGTGCGGCCAGCAAGCCGACACCTACGCCTTCAGGAAAAAACCGATGACAACAAATGCCATTCAGAACACCAGATCGCGCGGCTGCGGCGCGGCGCCGGATTCACGCACTGGTCTCGATTGCTCGTTGACCGTGAACGCGGTCCGGGCGCAGCACCCGTCCACGCTTGATGTCTTCAACCGCTTTGGACTGGACACGTGCTGCGGCGGCCGTCTGAGTGTATCGGACGCAGCGCAGGCTGCCGGCGTGGATGCCAAAGCGCTTTGCGCTGCCCTCACTGACGCCATCGCCGCGGCGGCCTGAGCGCGAGCTCAGCGCCGCTCGAGACCGAGAACCAGCGTGCGCCCGGCAGCCGGATAACGATAGATGACTGCGGATCCCGCTGGATCGGGAAACGCAGTCGCGTCGTAGTGCCGATCGAGGGCGTTCATCAGATCGAGAGTCATTCGCACCGGTCCGATCGGAACTCCAGCGCGGGCGTCGACGCGGGTGTAACCCGCGAGCGGAATGAGATTCTGATCATCGACGAACGCACCGGCGACGGACGTGACCACGAGTCCAGCGGTGATGTCGCGCCAAACCGGCGCATTGAACCCGGCTGACGCGATCGTCCGGGGAATCGCCTTGAGCTGCTTGCCATCGAACTGACCCGCTTCGGCGGTCACGCGCTGACGCGCGAAGTTCGCAAAGCCAACCCAATTGCGCGGCGCCACCGCGGTGACACCGAGCTCGATTCCACGGTGCAGACTTCGTCCGATGTTGACGTACCGAAAGCTCGACACGTCGAAGTCGAGCTCGTCACGCATCTTCTCGCTGTAGACGGCACCGGAAAAATCGATTCGCGCGCCGGACGGCGAAGTCCACGTCTGGTAGATACCGCCTTCCACCGAAGTCCCGCGCTGCGGAACGAGATCCGGATTCGACACCGTGGCGGAGAACGGCGGGACCGGAATCGGAATCGCTCTGGTGTCGAAGAGCTGATCCAGGGTCGGCGCCTTGAACGCGCGACCCCAGGCGACGTACGCGTTGCTCGTCAATGCGCCCAGGCTGGGCAAAGCGAAATTCGTCGCCACCCGCGGGCTGAACGCGTCGTGGGGAGCGCGGCTGTCGCCGCCCCCCGTTCCATCATCAAATGAATCACTGAGCCGGTCGTAGCGCCCACCGAGGGAAAGCCTGACCGGCGCGACGGGCCGAAGCTGCCAGCTCAGGAATCCGGCGACGGAATTCCGGCTTGCTCGCGACGATGGATCGGCGGGTGCCGGCTTTCCGTCCGAAGCTGCGTAGGCGGCCTCGTCACCAGCGACGATGTCGGAGTACCGGGACGAAAGTCTGCCCATCGATGCATCGATGCCGGCGACGACCCGACCAGGCTTGCGCGGCTCGTCGTCACCAACTTCGAGCTGCGCCGACGCGAGCGCCCTCGGCGCCGTGGTGCGACGCAGCTTGGTGTCCGAGAAATCCGGTGACAGCGGAAGAGTCTTGATGGTGTTTGCCGTCGCCCATTCCCCCACCAGATATCCCGACGCTGTCGCTGATCCGATGGAGCGGCTGGCGTTGGCTCCGACGCGATCGACCCATTCTCGCGAGCGATCGAAGCGGAAGAATGGATTCGCGGCTTCGCGATCGATGATGGTCGACGGCAGTGGGCCTGGATCATCGAACTGCCGGTGGTGGAGGAGTCCGAAGAACGCGAACCAACCCTGGCTGCCGTAGCGGTCGATTCTGGCGCGCAAGTTTGAAGCGCTACGTTGCTCGTGATGACGGAGGCCGGCGGCCGACTTGTGATCGGCATCTATCGACATCGCACCATCGCCACTGGTGTGCGCGGCATCGAGCGCGGCGTCCAGCAATTGATGCGGGCCACCCGCGCCGCGCCAGAACAGCCGCTCGGAAGGCGTGGTGACGGCATCGAGCGCCCCGCCGACGGCTGCGTCCCCATGCAGGTACGATGACGCACCCCGAAGCACTTCTATCCGACTGAACGAGCTCGCCGGAAGCATGTCCCAGTCGACAGCCCCGGTGCCGAGCGCCGCGATGGGGACCCCGTCGATTTCAGCGGGGAGGTAATCCGTCTCTCCACCTCCATAGAAGCCACGCACTATTACCCGGGGACTGCCGCCGAGCGAGTTGACGTCGATGACGGCAATACCCGGCGTGATCGCGAGAGCCGACGCAGTCGAGCGGAGCGGGAGCGCACGGATCCAGGAACGCGGGATCGCGCTTACAGCCACGCTGGACTCGCGAATCGGAATTCCGGAGCGCTCGGGCGTGACAACCACGGTGTCGAGCTGCGTGACCGAAACGGAATCACGCGTCGATGGACGGCTGCCCTGCGCAGTGGCTGCGCAAGGCACGGCGAAAGAAAGGAGCGCGCCTGTTAGCGCCAGGCCGGCAGCGAAAGACATGATCGTGAAGCTACCGACCGGACCGCCGCTGAGGAACGCCCACCGCGCCGCTATGCTACGGCGTTCCTTGCAATGACCTCGTGATAGAATGCGGCGCTCAACTTCGGGGTGCGGCGCTGGGTTGCGTAATCGACGTAGTGCAGGCCGAAGCGGTTCCCGTAACCGTCGGCCCACTCGAAGTTGTCCATCAGACTCCAGAGGAAGTAGCCCTTCACGGGAACGCCGTCGGATACCGCGCGCTGGAGTTGGCTCAGATAATTCCGCAGGAACATGATGCGGTCGGTGTCGTACACCTGGCCGTCCGCGGCGGGGACATCCGACGAAGATGTGCCGTTCTCGGTGATGTAGATCTCCTTCACGTTCCAGAGCCTCGCGACGTGGTGCGGTCCCCAGTACAACACTTCTGGTCCGATGAACAGCCACGGCGACGCCATGTGCGGATAAGACGGCGGATTCGGAACGACGGCAAATCCGCTCGGCGATGCGTCGGCGCGGACGAAGGTCGGCTGATAGATGTTGGTGCCGACGAAATCCATCGGTGACGAGATGATCCTGAGATCCTCCGGCGTGATGCGCGGCGCGTCCGCGCCCATTCGCGCCAGATAAGCGTCGGTGTACTTCCCTTCCATGATCACCGTGAGATACTGCGCGTTCATCTCGCGCGTCCCAGTTTCGGCTGCCCGGATGTGCTCGGGCGTCTCGATCACAGGCACACCCACGATCAGGTTCTCCGCGATCCCGACCTTGGTGCCCGGCTTGGAGTGGGCGCGGATGGCCTGCACGGCGAGCCCGTGTCCAAGCACACCGTTGTGTCGGGCCTGGTAGAAGCGCGGCTTCGGCAGCTTGAGTCCGGGCGCGTGGATGCCGATGCCATAGCCCAGCTCCATGAAAGCGCCGAACTCGTTGATGGTGAAGAAATGCTTCACGCGATCACTGAGATGCTCGGCGACGTAACCCGCGTAGTTGCCGAACGCCTGCGATGTCTCGCGCGATTCCCAGCCGCCGACCCGATCCTGGAGCGCCTGCGGCAAGTCCCAGTGGTAGAGAGTAGCGAACGGTTCGATGCCGTTGGCAAGCAGCTCGTCGACGAGGCGATTGTAGAAATCGAGACCTTTGGGATTCGGTGCGCCGCTGCCTTGCGGAAAGACGCGCGGCCAGGCGATGGAGAATCGGTATGATTTGACGCCGAGCGCTTTCATGAGCTGGACATCGCCCTTGTAGCGATGGTAGTGATCGTCGGCGACGTCACCGGTCGCGTTGTTGGCGACCTTGCCGGGCGTGTGGGAGAACGTGTCCCAGATCGAGGGCATGCGTCCGTCTTCGGCGACGGCGCCCTCGACCTGATACGACGCGGTTGCAGTGCCCCAGCGGAATCCGGTCGGGAACGTCCGCCCCGTCGAAGATTGCAGCGCGGCTGTCTGCGGGGCCTGACTGGCGTGCCCGGCGAGC
>DASSNV010000196.1:0-2171 GCA_035701245.1 Gemmatimonadaceae bacterium
CGGCAGCGCTGAAATACCCTTGGTCAGCGTCAGGCCGGTAAACGACGCCATCAGCGACACGAGGATAGATGCTGCTACTAAAAGGTAGTCATAGGTCGGCGTAATCATGTCGGCGTGATCGAATTCCTCCCTTTCGATGCAATACAAATATCGCTCAAATCAGAGCTTCTGTCACGCTTGGCGCCGGCTCAACGACAACCGGTCCAGGAAACCGCGCTCGACCCAAAGCACGCGCAGGTCACGACTGGCCCGTCTTCGGGGCAGAATAGCGAGGCTTGAGCGCATGCGACAGGCAAGCCAGAGCGAAACCCGCAAGAAAGATACCCGCGAGAAGATCCAGCTTGGTGGCCTGATCGCCAAGGCGGGACTTCGCTATGAGAAACGCGCGCTCCTGCTCGGACTGTTGATTGATGGCGCGAGCCGGATCAGGTCCGGCGACGAAGAACGCAAGCGCCTGATGGCGATCGGCGAAAAGGCGTTTTCCGATGACCCCGAGTAAGCTTGTGTTGCTGATCGCCGCACCCGTTCTGATGATTGGGATCTGCATCGGCGTCACCGGTGTCGAGACCTGGTTGACCGGGTTTGGAACCAGTTTGCAGGCGCAGCAAACGCTGGGACGGATCGGACTTGCCCTGCCCTATGTCATCGCCGCGGTGATCGGGGTGATCTTCCTGTTCGCAGCGCGTGGCGCCGTTGCGATCCGCTCGGGCGGGCTGGGCGTCCTGACCGGCTCCGTCGGGGTGATCGCGATCGCGGCGATCCGTGAGTTCGGTCGGCTGAACGGCTTTGCCAGTTCGGTTCCGGACGGCCACAGCATTCTCGAATATGCCGATCCCGCCACCGGCATCGGGGCGGTGGTCTGCTTTGTCACCGGCATGTTCGCGCTACGGGTTGCGCTGCGCGGCGATGCAGCCTTCGCGACAATGAAACCGCGCCGCGTCAGCGGCAAGCGGGCGATCCACGGCTCGGCCGACTGGATGCCGATGACCGAGGCCAAACGGATGTTTGGCGAAGACGGCGGCATCGTCATCGGCGAGGCCTACCGCGTCGACAAGGACAGCGTTGCGAGCCACACGTTCCGCGCCGATGAGATGCAATCATGGGGGGCCGGTGGCAAGTCGCCGCTCCTGTGCTTCGACGCCTCCTTCGGATCGACGCACGGCCTGATCTTCGCCGGGTCGGGGGGTTTCAAGACGACGTCCGTCACGATCCCGACCGCGCTCAAATGGGGCGGCGGGCTGGTCGCGCTCGATCCGTCCAACGAAGTGGCGCCAATGGTCGAGAACCACAGACGCAAAGCCGGGCGCCGGGTTTTCGTGCTCAGCCCGAAAGATTCGTCGGTCGGTTTCAACGTGCTCGACTGGATCGGCCGCTATGGCGGCACGAAGGAAGAAGATGTTGTCGCGATCGCAAGCTGGGTCGTCACGGATGTCGGCAAGCAGATTTCCATGCGGGACGACTTCTTCCGCGCCTCGGCCCTTCAGCTCATCACCGCGTTGATCGCCGATGTGTGCCTCTCGGGGCATACAAAAAAGGAAAAGCAGACCCTGCGCCAGGTTCGGATGAATCTCTCCGAGCCGGAGCCGAAACTGCGCGAGCGCCTGCAGACGATCCACGACAATTCCAAATCCGAATTCGTACGCGAGAACGTGGCGGCCTTCGTCAACATGACGCCGGAAACCTTCTCCGGCGTCTACGCCAATGCGATCAAGGAAACCCATTGGCTGAGCTACCCGAACTATGCGGCACTGGTGTCCGGATCGAGCCTGTCGACCGACGATCTCGCGAACGGAAACACCGACATCTTCGTCAATCTCGACCTCAAGGTGCTCGAATCTCATCCCGGCCTGGCGCGCACGATCATCGGTGCATTGCTCAACGCGATCTACAATCGGAATGGGGAGATCACAGGCCGCACGCTGTTCCTCCTCGATGAGGTGGCGCGGCTGGGCTATCTACGCATTCTGGAAACCGCGCGGGATGCGGGGCGAAAATACGGCATCAGCCTGCTTCTCCTCTTCCAGTCGATCGGCTAGATGCGTGAAACCTATGGCGGGCGTGACGCGACATCGAAATGGTTCGAGAGCGCGTCCTGGGTTTCGTTCGCGGCGATCAACGATCCGGAGACGGCTGAATACATTTCGCGGCGATGCGGCAACACCACCGTCGAA
>DASSNV010000197.1:0-14980 GCA_035701245.1 Gemmatimonadaceae bacterium
CGCCGAAGATCGCGTCGCTGATCAGGCCGGCGAGCTTCTACGAGACCAAGGCGATGAACATCCGGGAGATGGCGAAGCGCGTGGTCGCGGAGTACGGCGGCGAAATGCCTTGCGACTTCGACGTCATGACATCATTCCGCGGGGTTGGTCCCAAGTGCGCGAACCTCACTCTCGGCATTGCCTGCGGCGAGACCGAGATCAGCGTCGATGTGCACGTGGACCGGGTTACAAACCGCTGGGGTTTCGTTCGCGCTCCGAATCCCGACGCGACGCGACGGGCGCTGGAGAAAAAGCTGCCGCGCAAGTACTGGGTGGAGATCAACAGGCTGCTCGTACCATTTGGAAAGCACGTGTGCACCGGCCGTCTCCCGAAATGTTCGGTCTGCCCGGTGCTGGAATACTGCCGGCAGGTCGGCGTGACGGCGCACCGCTAGCGCCGAGGCTCAGGTGTTCAGTCTTCGATCGCGGCAAAGCGACTGAGAGCGTCGCCGGTGAGACGGAAAGTGGTCCATTCGTCCATCGACCTGGCGCCGATGCGCTTGTAGAAGTTGATCGCCAGCTCGTTCCAGTCGAGAACCGACCAGTCGACGCGCCCGCAACCGCGCTCGACAGCAATGCGCGCGATCTCCCTGAGGAGGGCGAAGCCGACGCCGTGCTTTCGGGCCGACGGCCGCACGAACAGATCCTCGAGATAAATCCCGCGCTTGCCGAGCCAGGTCGAATAGTTGTGAAAGAAGAGGGCGAAGCCGACGGGCGCTGCATCGAGGTAGGCGATGAGCACCTCTGCCGCCGGATCGTCGCCGAAGAGAGTCTCATTCAGATCCTGCTCGGTCACGGGCGCTTCACCAGGCATGGCGCGCTCGTACTCGGCGAGCTCGAGGATAAGGGACCGGATGAGAGGCACATCCGCTCTCACAGCCGGTTGGATTCGGGTATTCGGCGATGCAGTGCGCATGGCGGAGTATCAGACTGGCAGATTTGGGTGTCAATGCCATCTTTGGGCCGATGAAAACACGTCTTCCGATACTTGCCGCCGCCGTGCTCGCGACCGCGTGCGGATCACCATCGCCTCACACGAATGCGCACATTGGGGCTGGGGATCCCGCCGGTCCGCGGCGTCTGCCCACCGGTGCCCAGCTCGATCCCGCCGGCAACTCGTACGACCTCGGCTCGATGCCGTTGGCGATGGCCGTCGCGCCCGAAAAAGATCGAATCGTCGTCCTGCTCAACGGCTGGCGGGAGCACGGAATCCAGGTGGTGGATCGAGCTTCGGGCCGGGTGCTCCAGACTTTGCCGCTGCCAGCGGTTTTCCTCGGTATCGTGTTCAGTCCTGATGGCAGGTCGCTGTACGTGTCGGGTGGAAATCAGGATGTGATTTACCGGCTCGACTGGAGCAGCGGTCGCGCGACGCTCGCCGACTCCATCCAGCTCGGGGTCAAGCAGCCCAATCACAGCGGTACACATTATCCTGCCGGGATCGCGATTTCGCGGGATGGCCGTACTCTCTACGCGGCAGAGAATCTTGCTGACTCCGTCGCAGTCATAGATCTCGGCACGCGACGGGTCGTCCAGAGACTGGCGACCGAGCGCTATCCATATGGTGTTGCGGTTGCGCCGGGTGGGACCGTCTTCGTGTCGGCGTGGGGTGGCTCGACGGTTTCGGCGTTCGGCGCGGCACAGAGTGGATCGCTGAGCCAGGGGACGCGCATCAAGGTAGCGCGGCATCCTTCGGCAGTGCTGCTCAATGGCGACGGGTCGCGGCTGTTCGTTGCGTCG
Organism: Gemmatimonadaceae bacterium; assembly: GCA_035701245.1. Lineage (GTDB taxonomy): Bacteria > Gemmatimonadota > Gemmatimonadetes > Gemmatimonadales > Gemmatimonadaceae > UBA4720. The sequence continues at coordinate 1,777 of DASSNV010000197.1, forward strand.
GGAAGCACGGATCGGATCAACGTCATCGACACGCGCAGCCGCGAGGTCATCGCGACGCTCAGCGACGCATCGCCCGCGGCGACGGGGGAAGGCAGTACTCCCAATGCGCTGGCTCTGTCATCGAATGGCGCGCGACTATTCGTCGCGGAAGCGGACAACAACGCGGTTGCTGTTTTTGATTTGTCCGCTGCGACATCCGGCGCGAGCACCGCGACGGGGAACGACGGTCTGATCGGCCGAATTCCGGTCGGCTGGTATCCATCGGCGGTGACGGCGGATGGCAACGATCTGCTTGTCGTGAACGGAAAGGGGCGTGGCACGGCACCGAATCCCGGGCACTGGCAGCCGGGACAGCGAATGCCGCCGCACACGACTGACTACACGCTTGGCCAGATCAATGGCACTCTGACGATCGTGCCAGCAGTCGGGGCGGGCGCGGCGGAGCTGACGACGTGGTCGGGTCGTGTCGCGAGCGCGAACGGCTGGAACGCGGCGCAGCCGGCGAAGCGCTATCCGCCGTTCGAGCACGTCATCTACATCATCAAGGAAAATCGGACCTACGACCAGGTGTTCGGCGATCTCAGCCAGGCGGACGGCGATTCCTCGCTGGTGTTCTTCCCGCGCGCGATCTCACCCAATCATCACGCGCTGGCGGAACGATTCGGAATTTTCGATCGCTTTTTCGTGAACGCGGAGGTGAGCCCTGACGGTCACAACTGGTCGACTGCCGCGTACGTGACCGACTACGCGGAAAAGACGATTCCGTCGAACTACTCGGGACACGGCCGCACCTACGATTATCAGGGCACGAATCGAAACGAAATTCCTGAAGACGATGTGTCGGAGCCGTCGAGCGGCTACCTGTGGAATCTCGCCGCGCGGGCAGGCATCACCTATCGCGACTACGGCGAATTCGTCAGCGAAGCCGACGATCCTCCGGCCGCGGGCAGCGCGGTACGTACCACACCCACCAAACAGGCGCTGATCGATCACACCAACACGGCGTACTCCGGCTGGAATCTGGACATTCCCGATCAGGCTCGTGTCGACGTGTGGCTCGCGGATTTCCGGCAATTCGTGCGCGATGGAAATCTGCCAGCGCTCGAGATCATGGATTTGCCGAACGATCACACTTCGGGCGCCGCGGCTGGCCGACCGACTCCCCACGCGTACATGGCGGACAACGATCTCGCGCTGGGCCGCATCGTCGAAGCGGTGTCGAACAGCCCGTACTGGAAGAACACGGTGATCTTCGTTCTCGAAGACGACGCGCAGGACGGTCCGGATCACGTCGATTCTCACCGGTCACCGATGCTGGTCATTTCGGCGTACAACAGGTTGGGTGTGTCCCACCGGTTTGCGAACACCACCGACGTGATTGCCACCATCGAGGACATCCTCGGACTCGCGCGGATGTCGCAGTTCGATCACTACAGCCGGCCACTGCGGGAGATCTGGGAGTCGACGCCTGATCTGACGCCGTACGTGGCGCTGCGCTCGAGCGTGCCACTCGATCAGAAGAATCCGAAACGTGGCGCTCTTGCCGAAGCGTCGAAGAAGCTGGCGCTGGACGAGGTGGACATGGCGGACGAGGACTTGTTCAATCGCATCCTGTGGCGGGCGATCAAGGGCAACGCGCCCTATCCCGGCCCGACGCGGATGTCCACGCTCGAGGTACAGACAGCGAGGTGAGCAGAAGCAATCAGAAAGTCGTCGTTCGCGATCGGAGTGGAATTCTGGCGGACGACCCGGAGTCCCGGACACGTCGGGTCAGAGTGCTCTCGAAGCTGCTCGACAACTCGATCCCGATTCCAGGCACCGGCTGGAAGATCGGCTTCGATCCGATCGTGGGCTTGATTCCCGGGATCGGTGATCTGATCGGCGCACTGCTTTCGGGATACATCGTGCTCGAGGCGGCGCGCGCCGAAGTTCCGACACTGACACTGGCGCGGATGATTCTGAACATCGGGGTCGACACTCTGCTCGGCGCAGTGCCCGCGCTCGGCGACCTATTCGACGCGGCGTGGAAGTCGAACACGAAAAACGTCGCGTTGCTCGAGCGGCATCTCGCGCGCGGTGCGCAGGCTGGTGCGGCGCGCAACATAACGGGCTCTCTGGTGCTGGCAGGGATCGCGTTGATCGTCATACTCGGCGCGGGGCTAGCGCTCGGGATCTTCGTTGCCCGATTGCTCTGGGGACTCTTGACCCGATAACTTTCACGCACGGCGCCGTGGCCAAGTGGTAAGGCGGCAGACTGCAAATCTGCTATTCGTCAGTTCGATTCTGACCGGCGCCTCTGGCAGGACTTTACACAACATTTACAAACTTTCTTCGACGACCTCTCGTCTAATCTGGTTATCGGAGATGGCAGCTACGGCCCACCAGCGCACTGAGCTCCGATTCCATCCGGAGAGGGCCGCATGCGTCAAACCTGCATTGACGCGCGGGAACTGGAGCGGTTCGTTCGACTCCAGCGTCTGACTGCGCGTGCGTGGACGATCGCAACTCTGCTGGCACTGCTGGTGCCGGTTTCAGCGGAAGCTTCCAGCAGGATCGATCCTGATTCCCTGATCGCACTTCGAGAAAGGATTTTGCCGAGCGGATCGGCGACGCAACCTTTGGACGGAAGCGTCGATTCCCTTCCGCCGCGCGCCGGTGTGGATGCATCCGCGACATCGGTAGCGAAGAACAATGTGTCGGCCGCCTATTCCGACACATTCTGGACAGCGGTTTCAGATCTCGATCTGAGCGCGTCGCGCAATGCTGCGAAAAGCGACGAAGAATCGCGCCTCGCTGAAGCGATCTCGACCCTGGCTGCCGGTGACCTGCAACAGGCCGAACACTCGCTCGCGAAGCTGAGCGAGGGCGCGATGAACATCAACGTCGCGGTTGCTGCGCGGATTCTGCTGGCGCGCACCCTCATGTACGAGCACAAGTGGGCGATGTTGCGCGATCTGGTGCCGAGCCCAGCGCTCGTCGCATCGGACAGAGTGACGACAGCCGCGCTCGAGCAATGGGGTCGCGCGTTCGCAAATATCGAGTCGCAGGTGACGACGTTTCCGAGTGCACCAGTCACCTTGCCGCTGCGGGTTACCAAAGCGGGAACTCCGGCGATTCGCGTAACCGTCAACGGAAAGGAATACGAATTCTGGCTCGACACCGGCTCGAGCATGACCGTCGTCAGCTCGGACGTTGCAGCCGCGGCCAGCATCCCGGTTATCGCGGCGGAAACACTGCAGGTGAGAACCTTCGCCGGCCTGGCTCGAGTGCGACCTGCACTGGTGCGCACCATCGAAGTTGGCGGGATCAAGCTGCTCAATACGCCGGCGATCATCATCGACGAGTCGATGATGAAGGTGAAGACATCGCGCGATGGCGGACAGATCAGGGGCTATCCCGTCGACGGCATACTCGGCTGGGATTTCATCCGTCAGTTCGACGTGGTTCTGAATTTCCAGAAGAACACGGTCACGTTTGCCAAGCCGGAGTGGCTGGGAACCGCCGGCACCGGCGCGCAAAATCTGATATGGATGGGTGAGCCGATGGTCGAGGTTCGCTCGAAGCAGGGGACCTCGCTGCATCTCTCGCTCGACACCGGCGCACAATCGACCTTCCTGAACGCTACCGTCCTCGAGAAGCTTGGTGTCGCGACGACGATGGCGACCGCCCGGGTATTCGGTATCGCCAGCACCGGTACCTCCACCAACCGGAAGATCCCGACGCTGTCACTCAGCATCGCCGGAAGGCCGATCGAGCTGGAGGATGTGATAGTGTATGGGCCGACCTATTCCAGCCTGATCGGGTGCGACGGCGTTTTGGGAAGCGACGTCGCGTCGGCCGGCGTGATCGAGATCGACGCCACCAACGGAGTGTTCTCAGTCGGCTGACGACATCACGACGGGTCAGTCAGCTTTCGAGAATGCCTGAGAAAATCCGCGAGTCCACGTTTGCGCCGCTGAGAATGACGGCGACCTGGTGACCGCGGATCGTCTCAATCTCCTTGAGCGCCGCGGCGAGTGCAGCCGCGCCTGCTCCTTCGACAGTATTGTGGGTGTCAGTGAAGTAGGCGCGCATCGCGGCTTCGATTTCATCGTCCCGCACGGTGACGACGCGCGCTACACCGTTTCGGGCGACCTCGAGCGCGTCCTTGTCGGGGATGCGGCACGCCATTCCGTCGGCGATGCGGGTCGTCACTTCGTGCGACACGACGCGGTTCTGTGCGATCGACAACGCAAAGGCCGGCGCTTTCTCCGCGACGACCGCGACAATGTTTGCACGAGCGCCGAGGGCGTCGCGTGCGGCGATGGTGCCACAAAGTCCGCTGCCCATTCCGACCGGCACGTAGACGGTGTCGAGGTCGGGGACGGCACGGAGAAGCTCGAGCGCGTAAGTTCCAACTCCGCGCACGAGCGCGGGATGGAAGGACGGGAAACGGTGCCAGCCGCGGTCGGCGGCAATCTCATCGGCGGCCTCGACCGAGGCCTGGAAGTCGTGACCGCGCTCGATGACTTCGACGTCCAAAGCCCGCATCGCGGCGTTCTTGTCCACACTGTTGCCGAATGGAACGACGACGGCGGCCGGCACCTTGAACTGACGAGCGGCAAATCCAACCGACTGTCCATGATTTCCTCGGGTGGCGGAGACTACACCGGCCGGTCGAGAGCCATCGCTGCATAGCTCGTCCATGTAAACGAGGCCGCCGCGAACCTTGAAGGCGCCCGTTGGTGCGTGATTCTCGTGCTTGACCCACACCGCTGCCCCGGCTCGCTGATCGAGGAGGGGCCACCGATACTGCGGCGTCGGCGACATCGATCGGTAAACCAACGCTGCAGCGGACTCCAGGTCCGCGAGCGAAGGCAGCCGCGTGGCGTGGCGGGTTGATTCCAGAGTAGGTGTCATTTTGACGACGCCGGAGTGAGGCACTGTCCGGTAACTGGCGGGAAATTAACACGATCCGCCCGGGGGTCGCTTCGACACGATGCCGGCGACAGCGAAACAGAATTCAAACCGATCTCGTAGATAACCTGTCCAAGTCATAGACCCACCGTCCGGAACATCAATGAAGAGAAGGCTTTACCGCTCGACACTGGCCTTGGCGTCGCTGGCCACGCTGGCCACTACCGCATCGAACGCCCAAACGACGAAAGCGACGCCTGCAATTCAAACCAGTTCGAGTGCGCTGCCCGTCGCGACCGCTACACCCGTATCAGGCTCCATCAGCATCGATGGCAAGCTGGACGAGAGCGCGTGGTCGCGCGCGACCCCGATCACCGAGTTTCACCAGCAGCAACCCAAGGAAGGGGCTGCGCCGAGTCAGCGGACCGAGGTGCGGGTGCTCTACGACGAGCGCGCGCTGTACATCGGGGCGCGCATGTACGACTCGCTGGGCGCGAAGGGGATTCGCGCGCCGGTTTCACGTCGCGATCAGCTGCTGGACTCCAACGGCAACAACGGCGCTTTCAACTCGCTGACGACCGACAAGCTGATGGTCATTCTCGATCCGTATCACAACCGGATCGATCAGGCGTTGTTCGAGGTGAATCCGGCGGGGGTGCGCGGCGATCAATTCAACGGCGATCCGTCCTGGGACCCGATCTGGGAAGCCGCGACGAATGTGGATTCACTCGGCTGGACTGCGGAGATGCGGATTCCCTACTCGCAGCTGCGGTTCTCGCACGACACTACGCAGACGTGGGGACTTCAGATCTGGCGCTACACCGACCGGCTGCACGAGCAGGACATGTGGTCGTTCCGGAAGATGAGTGAGGCTGGTGGTCCGGCATATTACGGCTCGCTTACCGGACTTCGGATCGAGCCGCAGCCGCGCCAGCTCGAGATTCTTCCCTACGTGGAGTCGCGCGAGCAATTCAAGTACGCGCCGGCGGGCGACCCATATCACAACAACACTTACGGCCGCGTCAGCGCCGGCGCGGACATGAAATACCTGCTGACGTCGAGTCTCGCCCTGGACGCCACGATCAATCCCGATTTCGGGCAGGTCGAGGTGGATCCGGCGACTATCAATCTCTCGGCGTACGAGACGTACTATCAGGAGAAGCGGCCGTTCTTCGTCGCGGGCAGCAGCGCGTTCGACTTCGGGGGCATGAACTGCTACTTCTGCAGCAACACGTCGAGCCTCGACGTGTTTTACTCGAGGCGAATCGGGCGGCCGCCGCAGCTCAACGGGTACGTCAGCGACATCGCGAATTTCGCCGACACTCCCGACAACACCACCATACTTGGCGCGGCGAAAATCACCGGCCGGACGGCGGGCGGTTACACCATCGGGCTTCTGAATGCGCTGACGGGCAGTGAGACGGCGCGATATGTCGCGAGCTCGTCATCGAACGAGATCAAGCAGCAAGTGGAGCCGCTGACGAACTATTTCGTGGGGCGAGCGAAAAAGGATCTCAATCAGGGCGCGACTACCATCGGCGGCGTGTTCACATCCGTCCTGCGCAATCTCGACGATACCATCGTCAGCGACCGGCTGCGCAGCCACGCTGAAGCGGCAGGTATCGACTGGAATCACCGCTGGGCGCAGCGGAACTACTCGTGGATGGGGTCGATCGTCGGGTCCAATGTCGCCGGCTCGACGGCGGCGATCGCGCAGACGGAGCAGTCGAGCGCCCACTACTATCAGAGACCGGATCGCCGCGTCACTACTGACGGGCTGTTCGACACCCGCTACGATCCAACAGCGAACTCACTCCGCGGTTACGGTTTCTACACCCGTGTCGCGAAGGACAACGGCTTCTGGCTGTGGGAAGCGGCGCAGAACTGGCGCAGCCCCGGCTTCGAGACGAACGATCTGTCGTTCCTCGACCGCTCGGATTACAAGTGGATGAACGCGAACATCGGCAGCCAGTGGGTAACGCCGGGCAAATGGTATCGCGAGATCGCGTGGCTGGTCGGCGGCCAACAGCAATTCAACTACGATGGCGACAAGACCGACGAGCAGATGCAGGCCTATTACGAGAACATGTTCCTCAACTACTGGAAGATCAGAAGCTTCGCGATCTACCATCCGACGGTTCTCGACGACAGGCTGACGCGCGGCGGTCCGGTGGTGATGCGCACCGGCTACAAGTTCGGGATGCTGGAGATCTCGACCGACGCTCGGCGCCGGGCGGTCTTCGATCTTTCCACACAGTTTGGCCGCGGCGTGAACTCGAACACCCACACTCTCATCATCCAGCCAGGCGTGGGGCTCAAGCCGGCGGCGAACGTGTTCATCAGCCTGTCACCGAGCTTCGTTGCCGATGAGGACGCTGCCCAGTACGTGACGGCAGTTGAAGATCCGACGGCGACGAGCTTCTACGGAACGCGCTACGTCTTCGGGTTCCTCAAGAGCCGGACGCTGTCTCTGGATACCCGGGTCAACTGGACCTTCAACCCCAATCTGACGCTTCAGCTCTTCGCGCAACCCTTCATCGCCAGTGGAGCGTATTCTTCGTTCCGCGAGTTCGCGGCGCCTCGGACGTACAAGAAAGTCATTTATGGCCAGGACATCGGGACGATCACGCGTACGCCGGCGACGGCGAGCTCGGGTGCGCAGTATACCGTCGATCCCGATGGTGCCGGACCGGCCGCCTCGTTCTCGTTCGGAGATCCGGATTTCACCGTCCGCTCCCTGATCGGGAACGCGGTGGTCCGCTGGGAGTATCGACCAGGCTCGACGGTCTTCTTTGTCTGGACGCAGAGCCGAAGTGGCTTTGACCCGAACGGCAACTTCGACTTCGGCGCGCAAAAGAGCGCCATCTTCCGCGATCGTCCGACGAACGTTTTCCAGGTGAAGGTCAACTACTGGATCGGGCGGTAAGCACCAGGCTGCAACGGCCGTGGTGTCAGAGCGGGTGACAGCGATGTCACCCGCTCTTGTTTGGTGGGCTGTACGCGGCGCAGTTTTGACCGGTGCTTACGCTGATTGGCGTTGCCGTCGTCGTAATCGGATTCGTTCTCCGGATCAATCCGCTGTTGGTGGTGACCGTCGCGGGACTGGCGACGGGAATCGCGAGCGGACTCGGCCCTCTGGCAGTCGTGGCGGCGTTCGGGAAAGCGTTCATCACCAGCCGCTACGTCGCAATCGTGTGGCTGGTGCTGCCGGTGATCGGACTGCTGGAGCACGCCGGGCTCAAGGAACGCGCTCGAACGGTCGTTTCCGGGTTTCGCGCCGCCACGACATCGCGGGTTCTGCTCATCTACTTCGTCGTGCGGCAGATCACTGCCGCGCTCGGTCTCACCTCGTTGGGCGGGCACGCGCAGATGGTGCGGCCACTGATTGCGCCGATGGCGGAAGGCGCGGCGGAAAACAAATACGGTGAGCTCCCGCAGAAGGTGCGCTTGTGGATTCGCGCCAACGCAGCCGCGGTCGACAACGTCGCGCTTTTTTTCGGGGAAGACATCTTCATCGCAATCGGCTCGATCCTGTTGATCAAGGGTTTTCTGGATCAGAACGGCATCCACGTCGAGCCGGCGCAGCTGGCGATATGGGCGATTCCCACCGCGATTTCGGCGATGATCATTCACTGCACGAGGCTGCTGCTGATGGAGCGGCGTCTGCGCCGCGACGTTGCCGCCGAGCGAGACAGCGGTTGATCACCCTCGAGCACATCTACTGGCTGAGCGGCCTGATGATGGCCGGCGTCGCGATCGTGAACTGGCGGGATCGCAGCAATCGACGCCGCTTCAACAATACGGCGTTCTGGGGCATTTACGCGGTCACCTTCCTCGTCGGGAGCTATTTGCCCGATGTCGTGAACGGGTTTCTCGTCATCGGAATGGTGTTGGTGGCGAGCATTCGCGGGCTCGGACAGAGCGGCCGCGAGAGCAGTAGCAGGGAAGAGCGTGAAGCCGGCGCCGGGCGGTGGGGCAACAAGCTGTTCATTCCCGCGCTGGCAATTCCGATCGTAACGGTGTTCGGGACGATCGTGTTCAGGAGAGTGAGCATTGCGGGAATGCCGCTGGTGGATGTGAAGCAGGTGACGGTCATATCGCTCGCCATTGCGACGCTGGTTGCGCTCGCGATCGGGATGGCGATGCTGCGTCCGCCCGCGTCGGCGCCGATAACCGAAGCACGCCGGCTGCTCGACGCCGTCGGGTGGGCGGCGGTACTGCCGCAGATGCTCGCCGCGCTGGGGGCGCTGTTCGCCGTTGCGGGGGTGGGAAACGTGATCTCCGGTCTGGCGCAGCGCTGGATTCCGCTCGATCATCCCGCCGCGGTCGTCACCACCTATGCGGTGGGCATGGCGCTATTCACCATGATCATGGGCAATGCGTTTGCCGCGTTCCCCGTGATGACCGCGGGAATCGGCCTGCCGTTGATCGTGCAGAAATTCGGCGGCGACCCGACCATCATGGCAGCGATCGGAATGTTGTCGGGATTCTGTGGAACCCTCATGACTCCAATGGCGGCGAACTTCAACATCGTGCCGACGGCTCTGCTCGAGCTGCCCGATGAGAATGCCGTGATAAAGGTGCAGATACCGACGGCGCTCGTCCTGCTCGGGGCGAACATTCTGTTGATGAATTTCCTCGTCTTCCGTCGTTGAGGTCGGAGTGGACGCGGCTCGACGCCGCCAACGCAGCGAGCTTCGCGCGCGTCGCGCTGGCGCACGTCACGCGAGAGTATCCAAACAAGCTCGATCACGTGCTGACGCGTCGCAGCGACCTGAAAACTCCGCGCGAGATGCATCCGGTTTTTTACGGCAGCTTTGACTGGCACTCCTGCGTGCACGGCTACTGGCTGCTCGCGTCGCTACTGCGAATCGCTCCGGAGATCCGCGAAGCGAAACGGATCGAAGCATTGTTCGATGAGCACCTCACAGCGGCGAACGTGGGACGCGAATTGAAATACCTTTTGCGTCCCTCGGCGCGGACCTTCGAGCGGCCCTATGGCTGGGCGTGGCTGTTGATGCTGGCAGCGGAGCTGGCGCGACACGAGACGAAGCGCGCGCGGCGATGGAGCACCGCACTGACGCCGCTTGCGGAAGCGTTCGCCGACAGGTTTCTCGAGTTTCTGCCCAAGGCGACGTACCCGACACGAGTTGGAACGCATTTCAACAGCGCCTTTGCGATCACGCTCGCACTCGAATACGCCGACGTCAGCGGGCGCAAGAAACTGCGCTCCGCGCTGGGCAACAAGGCGCGGGAGTGGTTCTTCGATGATCGAGATTGCCAGGCGTGGGAACCGGGCGGTGACGACTTTCTGTCCTCGGCATTGGTCGAGGCGGTATGCATGCAGCGTGTGCTCGGTCCAGACGAATTCATAAGTTGGCTCGACGCGTTTCTGCCGCGACTCGAACGGCGGCAACCGACAGCATTGTTCATACCGGCCACCGTAAGCGATCGCAGCGATGGGAAGATTGCGCACCTCGATGGCCTGAACCTGAGTCGCGCGTGGTGTTGGCGATCGCTGGCGGCGACGTGGCCGCCGGACGATCCGCGGCATTCCGTCGCACTCGAAGCCGGTGCCGTCCATCTCGCAGCGAGCCTCCCTCACGTCACTGGCGACTACATGGGCGAGCATTGGCTGGCGACATTTGCGCTGCTGGCACTGCTGTGACGAACGGGACCGAGCCGGAGAACGCGGAGATCCGCTCAGACCTGACCCGACAACTGTCGCTGCAGGCGCTCTTCATCTCGGTGCTCGCCATCGCCGTCGGGTACGCCGCCGCGTTTCGACGAGCGGGCACCCCGACGTGGGCGGCGTGGCTGCTGGCAATCGGGATCCCGGTAGCTCTCGGTGCAATCATGATCCTCGGCGCTACGCGCGGACGACGAGGCATCGGTCCGCTCAAGGTTCCGTTCCTGTTCGTCGTCGCGACTCTCGCGATCGGGTTCGGCGCCGCTCTGGCCCTGCCCGGCACCGAAGGACCGCTCAGCAAGCTCTGGCTGGGCCTGCCCGCGCGGGCTGCGATCGTGATCTACGGCGTAGGGCTGCTTCCGATCATCGTGCTGCCCATCGCGTACGCGGTGACCTTCGAGAGCCAGACTCTGAGCGCGGAAGACGTCGAGCAGGTCCGCGCGGTTGCACGCGAGCGCATTCGCAGAGAAGCGCAGGAGCACCACGGTAGCGCAGACGACAAGGCCGGTCGATGATGGGCGCTGCACCGATCGCGGCAATGCTGCAGGTCTCGTTGCCGAATGCCGCGAGACCGGCGGTGGTGACCGTCGGCATCTTCTATTTCGCCGTCATCGTCGGAATCAGCATCTGGGCCGCACGCCGTACCCGAACGGCGAGCGATTTCTTCGTCGCCGGCAAGGGTATCGGTCTGATCGCGCTGACAGTAGCGTCGGTTTCGGTTTCCGTATCCGGCTTCGCGTTCATCGGCGGCCCCGGCTTCATCTACGCAGTCGGGCTCGGCGCGATGTACATCGTCCTGCCGGCGGCGGTCACCAATGTCATGGGCGCGTGGGTGCTGGCGAAACGAATGCGCCTGCTGGGAGAAGCGCGCTCACTGATCACCATCCCTGATGCGATCGGCGCTCGCTATCGCTCGAGGGCGGCGCAGGGGTTGTCAGCGGTCGCGATTCTGGTGGGAATCATCGGCTACATGGCGACCAACGCGTTGGCGATGGGAGTAGTCATCAACGCGATCTTCGATGTCGGATTGGGCTGGGGGATCTGGATCGGGATGGGAGTAACTCTCGCATACTCAGCGTCGGGTGGAATTCTCGCCGGCATCTACAACGATGTCTTTCAGGGCACGCTGATGGCCGCCGCGTCGGTGCTGGTGTTCCTCTTCGTCCTCCAGTTTGGGGGCGGGCTTGGTGACATCTCGCGCACGATTCTCTCGCACGATCCAGCGCTGCTCGGGCCGTGGGGGAAAATCACCCCGCTGGCGGCGCTGTCGTTCTTTTTCATCTTCTCGATGGGCTCGCTCGGCCAGCCCCAGGCGGTGCATAAGTACTACATGCTGCGCGATCCACTGCAGCTCAAATGGTATCCGCTGCTGAAGACCGTTGGATTGGTGCTCGTATTGTTGTTGTACTTCGGCGTTGGTGTGGGGGTGAAGGCGTTCGTGCTCGACGGCCGACTGGCGCCGCTCACCAGCCCGGATCAGGCGACGCCCGCCCTTTTGCTGAATGTGACGCCGATGATTCTTGCGGCGCTGGTGTTCTCCGGCGTGGCAGCGGCGACGATGAGCGCGGCGAACTCCTTCATCAACATCGGCGCGGCGATAGTGACTCATGACCTGCCGATCGCGTTCGGACGACGGGTTAACAACGAGCTGCTGTGGGGTAGAGCAGTTACGGTTTTCATCGCGATCGCAGCGGCACTCACGGCCCAGCAGTCCGGGGCAATGGTCGCATTCCTGGGCATTTTCGGTTGGGGATTGTTCGCGTCGACGCTCGTGCCGGCACTGGCCGTCGGACTGAACTGGCAAGGCGCGACGCGCAGCGGCGCGATGGCGTCGATTGCCACCGGACTCGTTGTCACCCTCGCCCTCGAGAGTGCTGCCTACTTCAAGGCCTTCACGTTCCCGGCGGGAGTGACGGCTTCCGCGGTCGCAATGGTGGCGTCGTTCCTGGTGTTCTTTGTGGTGTCGTGGCTGACGCGCCGGCGGGCAGCAGCGGAGCTGGATGAGGACATCCGACTCGTGATGGAGCTCTGATCGCGCGTCTATTCGGTCGCCGACTTCTTCTCTTGCTGACTGGCGATCACCCGAATGCTCTTGATGTTGACGAACTCGTGAATGCCGAATTCGCCGAGCTCGCGACCGAAACCGGAATTCTTCACCCCGCCGAAGGGCAGCCGCGGGTCGGACACCACCATCCCGTTGACGAACACCATGCCGGCCTCAATCCCGTCGATGAAGCGGCGCTGCTCGGCCTCGTCGCGCGTCCAGACGCTGGAGCCCAGGCCGTAGGGCGAGTCGTTGGCGAGCTCCATCGCATGCTCCGCGTCGCGCGCGCGGAAGAGGGTGGCCACCGGGCCGAACATCTCCTCGCGGGCGGCGGGTGAGCCCTCGGGCGGGTCCGCGAGCACGGTGGGCTCGTAGAACCAGCCGGGCCTGTCCGCGAGGCGCCGTCCGCCGCACAGCAGCCGCGCGCCCAGGTCCACGCTCTTCTGAACCTGGGCGTGCAGTCCCTTGAGGATGCCCTCGGTGGCGAGCGGGCCCACCTCCGTCTTCGCGTCCATCGGGTCGCCCACCACGGCGCGGCGCATCCGCTCGACGAAGCGGCGCTCGAACTCGGGGGC
>DASSNV010000198.1:0-3768 GCA_035701245.1 Gemmatimonadaceae bacterium
TGAAGATCACCGCGAGCGCCACGAACCCCACGACGATGCCGAGTGCGAGCGGGATCCCGACGTTGGGGCCTTCGTTGAACAGCGCCTGATAGAAGAGGGCTGTCTCAGCGCCCTCGCGGTACACGGCGAGGAACGCGACGAGTGCGAGAGCCTTGCCGCCGCCGTGCTCGAGCGCCGACGACACCTTGTCGCGAATGAACTTCTGCCATTTCGCCGCTTCGACTTTCGAGATCAGCCAATAGCTGACGGAGAAAAGCACGACGACGGCGATGAGCATCGTGATCGCCTCGACGATCTCGCGACTCGCCGGCATCGCGGCGAGCAGAGTCTTGAGAACGACCGCAGTCGCCAGACTCGCGACGAGCCCGAGGATGATGCCGAGCCAGATCGAGCGGAGTCGCTCGCGGTGGCCGGTCTTGATCAGAAACGCGACGACGGCACCGATGACGAGAATCGCCTCGAAGCCCTCGCGCAGGATGATCAGGAACGACTGAAAGAACGCTTCCCAGTTGCCGGACGGCTGCTGGGTGAGACTTACAACGGACGGCAGACCATCGGCGATCGCATTACGCGATTGTTCGGCGGCAGCGAGATCGCTGCGCTTGAGCGCGCCCTTGAAGTCGGCGAAGTGCCGTTCCATCGTCGCCACGAGTCCCGGTTTCCTGGCCCGCGCCGGGGTCTCGAGCGGCTCGAAGGCGATGTACGCGTCGAACGCGCGATCGCCTGCCTCGGCGGATTGGCCTTTTCTCGCGAAATCGAGAGCGCTGTCCAGCAGGGCCATGATCACCGGAGATGCCGTATCACCCGCGACCCGAGTCGCGTCGGCCGATGCGGCTGGAATCCGCAGCGGCTCACCGCGCAGCGAGTAGAGATAGTTGATGATGTCCCACCGCTGCTGTGGCGCGAGCTTCACGCTGAAGCCTGGCATCGCCGTGCCACGCACGCCGACGGAGATGACGTTGTACGCCAGCGTCGGCGTCAATTCCGGAGTGAGCTTGCGCGAGCCAACTCCCGGCGGCGCGGTGCTCAGGGTGTGCGCGTTCGGCCCATCACCGTTGCCGGTGACGCCGTGACACGACGCGCAGTTGGTGACGAACAGCTGATGTCCGGCGCCCAGATCGAGCGGCATCTTCGGCAGGTCCATCGCGCCGGCGGTGCCGAGTGATGTCAGAAAGTGCTGATGGAGCTGACGCGCGAGGGCGGGCGGTTGTTTGGCGCGAACGATGTCGATGAGGCTGTCGAGGATCGCACGGGTGGTCGCGGCGTCGTAGCTATTCAGTCGCGCGGCAACCTGTCTGGCATCGAGAAGAAAGCCCGATGTTTCGTCGTACTCATCTTTGGAGATGAGCTTTCCCTGATCATCGACGGCTTTCGCGTACTCTTCGACGGCGACGCCGACGATACTGGCGAGCCTTTTTGCCTGGCTTTCCTGCGCGGCGAGTTTATTGGCCGCGAAAAGCGACAGAACCGCGACACCGGCCCATCGCGCGAATCTACAATTCATTGCCGAGTGAATCTATCCGGATTGTGGGTCAATGCAATTGGGTCGCGACTCTAGCCTAAGACCATCCAATGCCTACCAACATTGTCGAAGGCAGCAGTCAGGAAAGCCGGAAAGACTTCAAGCGCTTCCTCGCTACGCCTCAAAGTCAGCTACTGAGTTGGAATACCATTTACTGCTCGTACGGGATAAAGGCGCGATCAATCCGAGCGATTACGCGAACCTGTCGGCCCGGACAGTAGACGTGCGCAAGATGCTGATCGGCCTGACGAGGAGGGTGGAGCAGACACTATGAACGCCCGCACCCCTCCTTCCCTCCTCCCTATCACCTCGCACCCTCCACCTTACTCAGTTCGCTCTTGGTTCTGGACTGTCAGCGGTCGGCTACCATCTCTTTGTCGCTGATGGCCGCCCGCACCCCCGTCCTCTCCTCGAACCTCTCGACAAATGCCGCCAGTCTCTCCGCGCTGAATACTCCCCGCTGCATTCCGAGAACCTCGATCGCCGCCTCGATCGTCTCCGGCGTCCCCTCGACCTCGACCAGCACATCCATCCGCGGGTAAGTCTCGAACCTCACCGTCGCGCCTCCCACCTGGTATTGCGCGATGGTGCGGTCGATCTCGCCGACGAGCTGAAATCCGAGCCGACCCAGAATCCTCGCGAACGACTCGAAGTCCTCGAGCGGGGTGGTGATCTCTTCGCGCACCTTGTACACATCGCGAATTTCGGTCGGGCCCTTCCAGTCGAGAAAGGCGCGCGCGCCATCGGCGTTTTCGTAGCGGCGGACCCGCAGCACTTCATCGCGGCGCGACAGGTCGCGGGCGGGAAGATCGTAGCGGCGGTCCATGATCTTTCCTTCGAACGATAGCACGGCGCCGGCTGCCTCGAGTCGCTTGCGTCGCAGCGCGAGGTCATCGACCACCGCCTTGAGCTCGACTTCACGCATTGACGATTGCGTCGAGAACTGCCGCCGTATTCGCCAGCGAAGGAAACACCGCGTATGGACTGTGCTCGCGGAGCTGTTCGACTGTGTAATGGCCGCTGGCCACGCCGATGGCCTTCGCCCCGAGCGAGCGCCCGCACTCGATGTCCGCCGGAGTGTCGCCGATCACGACCAGCCGCTCCCCCGCCAGCTCGAGGCCGAGGTGCTCACCCGCCCGACGGCGCGCGATCGCCGGCAGCTCGGGACGGTGCTCGTGATCGGAGCCGAACGCGTTCACGCGAAACCGATTGGGATCGATTCCGGCAGCCTGAAGCTTGATGCGCGCGCCCGCCTCGACGTTGCCAGTCAGCAAGCCGAGCACCACATCGTCGCGCGGCTCGAGCGCGTCGAGAATCTCGAGCACGCCGTCGAGCGGCCGCACGTTGAACTTCCCGCTCTTCGCTCCGGCGCGAAGACCCTCGAGGTACAGCTCGATCAGGTCGTCCATCCGTGCATCGATGTGCTCGTCGGAGTGTCCCTCCATCCGCATTACGTCGCGCACGATCTGCTTGTCGGTCTTGCCGTCATATCGATACGACGGATTGCCCGGCGAGCCGAAAATCATTCCCAGCGCGCGTTGCATCGACGCTCGGCCCATACCCGCGGAATTGAGGAGCGTGCCGTCGATGTCGAAGAGAACGAGCCTCATGTTCTGGTGAGGAACACGCCTGCCACGATGGTCACCGCTCCGACGCCCTGGAAGATCGTCGGAATCTCGCCGAGGAATGGCCACGCCACGAGCAACGCCACGATCGGCTGGAGATTCGAGTACACCGCGGTGCGCGTCGGGCCGAGCACCCGCAGGCCGCGGTACCAGAAGATGTAGGCGATGCCGAGCGAGACGACGCTGGAGTAGAGGAGCGCCATCCACCCGCCGATGCCGACGCTCGACCAGTGCGTCGCAATGAGCGCCGGTGTCGATGCAAGAACGAGCGGAATCGCTCCGCCGACCAGCGTCACCGCCGAGATCTGTACGACGTCGCGATCCGTGTACGGCTGGAGCAGGATCGTGTACAACGTCCACGCCAGGACGCCGAGGAATACCAGCACCGCGCCGAGGAGGGTCGTTTCGCCCTGCGCGGACGTCGCGCTCCCCGCGATCACGAGCGCAACACCGATCACCGACAGCGCAATTCCGACGAGCGTCATGCGCTTCACCCGCTCCAGCCCTCGCGCGCGCGCCACGAGCGCGATGAACGCCGGCGCGGCAGCGACGATCAGCGCCGCGTTGCCGGCGCGCGTCCGCGCGACGCCGTGAATGAAGAAGAGCTGGTACAGGCCGTTG
>DASSNV010000199.1:0-4426 GCA_035701245.1 Gemmatimonadaceae bacterium
AGCCAGCCGAGTCCGGCCTCGAGCGGCGTGGTGGTGTCGTCGAGATCGTTGCCGTAGAGCGCCATCCCCATCTCGAGTCGCAAAGAATCCCGCGCGCCGAGTCCAGCCGGCGTGACATCTCCCGACGCCGTCAGCGCGTTCCAGATCTTCGTGGCGTGCTCCGCGGGAAAGTAAAGCTCGAATCCATCTTCCCCGGTGTAGCCGGTGCGTGAGATGTAAACTTTCTCGACGCCGGCGACCTTGCCGGTGGTGAACTCGTAGTACTTGATCCGCGACAGATCGGTCTCGGTGTGCTGCTGCAGAATTTTTTCCGCGTCGGGTCCCTGCAGCGCGAGCAGCGCGATGGAATCGCTGATGTCGTCGAGGGTCGCGTCGAAATCTCCGACGTAACGGGAGACGTGCGCGAAATCCTTGTCGATGTTGGAGCCGTTCACCACCATCAGCACGCGATCGTCGGAGCGATAGACGAGACAATCGTCGACGATGGTTCCGTCTTCGCGAAGAATCGTCGAGTAGTGAGCCTGGCCCGGCTTGAGAGCGCCGACGTCGTTGGTGGTGACGTGATTGACGAAGTCCACCGCTTGCGGCCCGCGTACAATGAACTCGCCCATGTGGCTGACGTCGAACAAACCGGCCTTTTCCCGAACCGCCTTGTGCTCGGCCGTTATACCGGTCGGGTACTGGACGGGCATCTCGAACCCGGCAAAGGGGACGATCTTGGCTCCAAGAGCCTTGTGGACGTCGTAGAGGGGCGTCCTTTTGAGGGAGGCGGGAGGCGGGACGCGGGAGGCGTCAGCCGTGGGTGTAGATGTCGCGTCAACCATTTTCGTGCGAGCGAGGGTGGATTCTTCGCCCCAATATGCGCGAAGCGCCCCTCGAATTGGAGGGGCGCCGTGACAATTTGGCAGAGAGCCCGCGAAGGCCTGCCTAATCCATCAATTCGCCGGCGGTGACCTCTCTGATGTCGCCGATGTCGACGCGGCTGCCGGTGACCATCGCCTTGAGAACCTCGAAGAGCACGATCGGGCGTGGCTTGTTGACCTTCATATAGGTAGCGATCTCGGCCTCTACCATGATCAGCGCGAGTCGCGGATCGTTGGGCCCACCATCGCGGTCGCCGCCCTCGTCGCCGAACCAGGCTTTCCAGTCTTCCTTGTACAGCTGGCGGATGCGGTTGCGATTCTTGGAAACGTGCGCCACGCCCGAGACCGACACCCACTCGCGGCTCTTGTTGTTGTAGTAGGCGCAGTTGACGTGCGGGTCGAGCGCGAGCTCGTCGAGCTTGTGGGTCTCGGCGTCGGTGACGAACCAGAGGTCACAACCCTCGATGCGATCCTGGGTCTGCATCGGGCGCGACACCAGCTGGCCGTTGGGCCGGCGGGTGGTGAACATCGCGGTCTCGATACCCTCGATCAGATCGTAGAGCTCGTCGATTTTCTTGGAGGTCGCCATGCCTTTTAAATGTGCAGAAGACATGCCGCCCCAAGAAAAGGGACGCACTTTCGTGCGTCCCTTTTCACTGCTGAATCTATGACTGCTGCTCGGCTATCCGAGCGGTTTAGTTGTGACCGTTCGACCCTAACTCCTCCGCGTGTCCGTCGACCAGCGCGCAGTCGAGCACCGACATGATCCGGGTCGACTCCGCGTTCATGTAGGCTTCCGAAGCATCCGGAATCTCGCGGCCCTTGGTGCCCACGAGCTTCATGAAGTCGCGCATCTTCACGCACGCGACGTGACTGTCGCCTCTCAGCGCAGCCTGGAGCTGGTTGACGAGCGGGTTGGTGGTGCCGCTCGACAGCGCCAGTCCGACAACGTACTGGATCAGGTTGCGGATCTGGGTCTGCGCATCCAGCACGACGACGTCGAAGTGCGCCGTGGCAGTATGGCCCGCCGCGTCAGCGGCGGTGCAGTCCACCGGGGTCGAGCCGATCGGGAACACGCTTCCCGACTCCTTGCTGCAGACCACCGATACGACGCCGACGTTGTCGGCGGCAGTCGGCGCAAACTTCGCCACCGCGCCGGCAGGACTCGTCGCCGGTACCGAGACGTTCCCCTGTTGGATCGTAGGATCTTCGACGTCGATGACCGTTACGGTCTGAGTCGCAGTGGTGACGTTCTCTGATCCGTCCGTAGCGGTCCACGTGATGGTGGTCACGCCAACGGGGTACGGCGCATTGAGGTCCTTGCCGTCGCTGCGGACGTAGGTGACGATGGCGTTGCTGCAATTGTCGCTCGCCGTAGGCGGAGCAACGGCAACGACTGCCGTGGCAAGGGTCGGGTCGTTGTTCGCCTGGAGAGCTGCCGGAGGCGCGTCGAAGGTCGGCGCGATCTCGTCCTTCACCTGGATCGGCGAGAAGCGAAGCCCGTCATTCGTCAGCGAATAGAAATTACGATTGCGCGTGCTCAACACGCCGGCGGCATTCACGACACTGTCGTACATCGTCTCCGTGCCGGCAGCGTTCTCGATCGCCTGGGTGATGAAATGGCGGCTCGACGTCGTGAACATCTTGTTGGTGTAGATCGTGATGTCGTTGGTGCCCTCGGAAAGGATCACCTGCGCCATCAGGTTACCAGCCGAAAGGCTGATGTTACCGACCCTGTTCGCGCTGTTGAACTCCGGCACGTTGTTGTACTGGATGATGAAGCGGCGATGCGGAGCGCTACCGCGCGTCTCGTAGCGGATCGAGCCGGGCGCGACGCCAGGATCCCAGTCCGACCACGCGAGCGCGATGATGTTCTTCGGGTTCAGCGTCGAGGGCAGCGACATCGCGTCCGAGTACCCCTTCTTGGGATCTGGCACCGGGCCGAACAGAAGGAATCCGTTGAAGTACACGTTGACGCGGTCGTAGGTGTTGCCGTAGTAGCTGAAGTTGAATCCAAGCAGCACGGCCGAGTCGGGAATGAAGCCTTCGTCGCCGAGCGGATAGGGAATAAGGTTCGGAATCGGCTCGGGATCGAAAGCGATGCGCGCCTTGGTGTAGCCCGAGGAAGAACCACCGCCGTTGCACGCGTCAACCGACGCGCTCGCGACGGATGGGGCGGTGACAATGTTCGCCGCAGCGCCCATCGGGACGATGCTTGCCGAGGCCGCCGCTGCTTCTGCCGCGAGACGGTCCTTGACCGAATCCGGCACGTCAATGATCACCGACGGAACGTGGACGTAAACCTCTCGGCTGGGCCCCGAATCACTCGAGCAGGCGAGGGCTCCGGCCAGGGCAAGAGCCGCGGCTGAGGCCCTTCTAAGGAGCTGCTTAAGGGGGGCGTAGGAGGTCGGGCGAAGCATCGTAACTCTCGGTTGGAGGGTTACCGTATAGACGACCATCTGCCCCAAGCTCAACAGGAGTTAAACCCCTATACGTGGCCTTAACCCATTCTCACAGACTGATTCTGAAAGACAGTTTTGTGATTCGGCTTGGGGGCCGATCAGACCCGCTCGCCGCCCATCAGGACGGCCATGATCGCCTTCTGGATGTGGAGCCGATTTTCGGCCTCGTCCCACACCCTGCTCTGGGGTCCGTCGATCACTTCGGGGGCGACTTCCTCGCCGCGGTGGGCGGGCAGGCAGTGCAGGAAAATCGCGTCCTTTTTCGCGCGATCCATGATCCCCTGATCGACCTTGTATCCCTTGAAGGCCTTCTCGCGGACGGCCTGTTCCTGCTCCTGCCCCATCGACGCCCAGACGTCGGTGTTGATGACGTCGGCCTTCTCGGCGGCTTCGGCGGGCGTGCGCACCAGCCGCACCTTTGCCTTCGACTGCGCGCGCTGGAGGATCATTGGATTCGGGTCATATCCTTCGGGACACGCCAGTGTGAGCTCGAAGCCGAGGACGTAGGCGGCGTTGAGCCACGAATTCGCCATGTTGTTGCCGTCGCCGATCCAGGCGAAGCGCTTGCCCTTGTAGTCGCCGAGGTGCTGCTTGACGGTGAGGATGTCGGCGAGGACCTGACACGGGTGCACGAGATCGGTGAGTCCGTTGATGATCGGCACATCGGCGTAGCGCGCCAGCTCCTCGATCTCCGAGTGCGCAAAGGTGCGGATCATGATGCCATCGACGTACCGCGAGAGCACCCGCGCGGTGTCGGCGATCGGCTCTCCGCGACCGAGCTGGACGTCACGGGGCGAGAGAAAGAGCGCGTGGCCACCCAGCTGCCACGCACCCACTTCAAAGGATACGCGGGTGCGCGTCGACGACTTCATGAAGATCATCGCCAGCGATTTGCCGGCGAGCGGTCTCTTTTTGTATTTCCCTTTGCGCATCGACTCCGCGATCGCGAACAGCCTCTCGATCTCCTTTGCGGAGTAGTCGGAGATCTGCAGGAAATCGCGGTGCGGACGGTCTTTATGAACTTTCGGGGGCATGTGAGTTGCGCGCCTTGTATAGTGTTAGATGGCGCCGGAAATATATCATGACCGGCATTCCTTCTTA
>DASSNV010000200.1:0-8286 GCA_035701245.1 Gemmatimonadaceae bacterium
CGATCGGTCCCAACCGGTCCATCAATGTCGTTGCGCATGGCAATGTGCTCGGTCGCCCAAACGGCGTGACGTACGACTCGACCGGCAAGCGCTGGCTCGTGGCGTCGTTCGACACCTTTCACAGCGAGGTGTACGCTCTTCATCCGAGCGATTCGACGCGGATAATTCTCGCGCAGGGGAAGGGAAGATTCGACGGACTCGAGGCGATCGGTGGCGGTCGCTTCCTTGTCAGCTGCTGGCAGGATTCGAGCGTGCATCTCTTCAGCGGCGGCAAGGATCGGCAGATCGTTCGCCACCTCGCTTCACCGGCGGACATCGGGATCGATACCAAACGCTGGCGGCTCGCGGTTCCAGCCGGGAACAATCGCGTCGAATTCTGGGATCTGGCGGGAGCGTAGCCCGACCATAGATTCGCGGAATGACCCTCCGCGACTTCGAAATCGACAGCGATATCCGTCGCGCATCAACGCTCCCCGCGCGAGTCTATTCTGATCCCGCGTACTTCGAGCTGCAGAAGGACCGCGTGTTCGCGCGCACCTGGCAGTTCGTCGGCGATGGGTCGCAGGTAAAAGCGCCGGGACGGGTTGCACCGCTCACTCTGCTCGATGGCTGCCTCAACGAGCCGCTGGTGCTCACCTCGGACGACGAAGGAACGGTGCGCTGCCTGTCGAACGTGTGCACCCATCGTGGAGCAATCGTCGTCGAGGGCGAAGGACACGCCCGGAGTCTCCGTTGCAGATACCACGGGCGCCGGTTCGGCCTGGATGGAAAATTCGTGTCAATGCCCGAGTTCGACACGACCGTCGGTTTCCCATCCGATAAAGACAATCTGCCGCAACTGCAGCTGGAGCGATTCGGTCCGCTGCTGTTCAGCGGACTCGCGCCGGAGATGTCGTTCGAAGAGTGGATCGCTCCCGTCCGCGAGCGGGTGGCGTTCATGCCGCTCGACGATTTCGTTCTCGATGGCGCGACGTCGCAGGAATACCTGATCAACGCCAACTGGGCGCTCTACTGCGACAATTATCTGGAAGAGTTTCACATCCCGTACGTTCACGCCGGGCTCGCGGAAAAGCTCGACTACTCCGGGTATCGAACGGAGAGATTCAAGTACGGAAATCTTCAGCTCGGAATCGCGAAGCCCGGCGAGCCCGCGTTCGATTTGCCACGCGATCATCCCAATGCAGGCGAGCGGGTCGGGGCGTTCTATTTCTGGTTGTTCCCCAACATCATGTTCAACTTCTATCCGTGGGGACTGTCGCTCAACGTCGTCTCACCGCA
The DNA here is from genome assembly GCA_035701245.1 of Gemmatimonadaceae bacterium. GTDB lineage: Bacteria > Gemmatimonadota > Gemmatimonadetes > Gemmatimonadales > Gemmatimonadaceae > UBA4720. The sequence continues at coordinate 1,279 of DASSNV010000200.1, forward strand.
AAGCGTTGGCCGCACAAAAGTCGCGTTCATCTCGTACGTCTGGAACGCTTCGTTGCGCGAGAGCGGCGTCGGCGCGGGATTGCACCGCGTCGAGATGGAAGATGAAGAAGTAGTGGAGTCGGTGCAGCGAGGCGTGCGCTCGCGGTTGTATGACCGGGGGCGGTACTCCGAGCGGCGCGAGGTCGGAACTCATCAATTCCACGAATTGCTCGCCGGCTTCATGAGGCGTGAACCAGGCGACAGCGGCTCCCCGCGTCCAGCTCCGCGCGTGTGAGCGAGCCCGCGATCCCGCGGGACGCAACCCCGTCGAAAGCCAGCAGCGCCAGTCTCGGCCTGCTGGCCGTTCTTGGAGTAGTCTTCGGAATCTCGGTGACCGTCGGCAACACCATCGGCTCGGGCATTCTGCGCACGCCGGGCGTCGTCGCCGAGAAGCTGCCGACACCATTTCTGTTTCTCGCGGTCTGGGTGTTCGGCGGTTTTTACGCCGCGCTCGGCGCGAACTCGCTCGCCGAGCTTGCGGCAATGATGCCCGAATCGGGCGGCTACACCGTCTACCTGCGTCGAGCGATGGGGCCGTATGCGGGCTTCGTGATTGGCTGGAGCGACTGGTTGTCGACGTGCAGCAGTCTCGCTCTCGCGGCGCTGGTGATCGGTGAGTACCTCACCATCCTGTTCGGCCTCGCTGGAAGTCTCACATCCACTTTTGCGAGCGTCGTGATCGTCGTGTTCGCGCTGATACAACTGCGTGGCGTGAAAACTGGAAGCCTGACGCAAAACGTCACAGCCGTTGTCAAGGCGCTTGCGTTCGCCGTTCTCATCGTCGCGTGCTTCGTGCTGGGTCATGGTTTCGATCAAGGAGGGCGCACGGGGCCTCCGACAACCGGCTTCCCGTTGCTCGTCGCGTTTGTTCTCGCGATGCAGGCCGTGATTTTCACCTACGACGGCTGGAACGGGATCGTGTATTTCGCGGGTGAGCTCCGGCATCCGGATCGTGACATTCCCCGCTCGATGTTCGGCGGAGTCGCGGCAGTGGCGGCGATCTACCTGCTCGTGAACATCGGCTTTTTATACGTGCTGACCATTGACCAGATGGCGGGCCAGCCACTCGTGGCGGCGACAGCGGCCAACGCGATCTTCGGCGGCAAAGGCGATGCGGTGATTCGCGTGCTGACGATCGTCTCGCTGCTAAGCGCCGTAAATGCCTACCAGCTGATGACCTCGCGCGTACTCCATCGGCTCGGCGTATTCGGGTTCGTGCCGGCCGCGGATTACGTCAACCTCGGAGGCACTCCAGTCGTTGCCGTGCTCCTGAGCGCCGCGGCGTGCCTGGCGATGGTGCTCACGGGAACGCTGGAGATCGTGCTGGCAGTCACCGCCTTTCTGTTCGTCGCGCAGTATGCACTCATTTTCTTGACGGTCTTCGTGCTGCGCCGCGGCGAGCCGGAAGCGCGGCGCCCCTTTCGCGCGATCGGACACCCGTGGACGACCGGCTTCGTGCTCGCGCTCTCGATCGCCTTCCTGGTCGGAGCATTCTTCGCCGATACGAGGAACAGCATCTACTCGCTCATCCTGCTGGCCTGCAGCTGGCCGATTTATCTCATGGTGCGGCCGAGCGCAGCCCGGGTCTAGTCGTCGATCGAGGGCGCGGACAAAGACTTTACGGGCGAGGGGCAGGCCGGCGGAGTCCAGGTTTTGAGAGCTTCGGATCTCGCCGCTTCGCTGCGGTTCCATTCGAACCACCGTCGGTCAGCCGGAGCCCGGCGACAAGCCAATCTCGTCGAAATGGTGTCGCGCTGCGGCTGAGGAATTTCCGGCAGGCGCCTGATCAACGTCGGCGTAGCATCACCCGACAGACTTGCGAGGTATGATGCATCGAACTGCCCGCCACGTGTCAGGCGATCGACGTTTCGATTGACGATCCATGCCTGGAAATTCCAGAAGATGAGGACGGTGAACGCGCCGAGGGCGAGCTCCGCGACTCGCCGGCCGAAGGAAACGGAGATCGCTCCGCGCCAGATTTCCCACGCCAGTGCGGCAAGGGCAAGGGCCATGACGGCCATGTAAGCCTGAGCGATGACCCGAGCCTCCGTAAACCCGTACGCTTGCTCGTAAAGCATCACCCGCCTCAAGGCTGAGAAGAGGATCAGCTCGAGGGCGATCAGCAGGGCGAAATCGAGGCGTTGCAGGATCCTGCGGTCGCGAGCCGTCGCGTCGACGGGGCGCGCGTACTCGAGGATGATGATGATCGCGCCGACGATCGTGACGGCGAAAGACAGCTCCCCAAATCCGCGGCGCGCGAAGTCGGCGAAGGTGACGCCGGTCCCAAGTGCAGCCGGGGGAGGATGAATGAGGTAAGAAATCTGGAGCGCGACGAAAAGCCACAGAATCACGGCGGCGCTCGAGAGAATCATCCGCTGTTCCGTCATCCCGATCGAGACCCGCCCGGGGACGCTCGGGAACTGAGGAAGACGAACGCCCAGCTGGCGGATGCCGAGCGCGTTCGCGCCCAGAGTCAGCGTCAGCAGGAACACGAAGAAGATCAGCCGCGGTGGAAAGGACCAATCAGGAAGCCAGGACGCGATGCGATTGGTGCCCCAGTTGATGATCGGATCCGCGCTGGCCAGTAATGCGATGAGGATGATGACGAGGGGGATGGTCAGCAAGCTTCCCCTGACGAGCGCGCGCGAGCGTGGTGACGACACCGATCGAGGCGCGCCCGCCACTTCCTGTGCAGCGGCAACGACGACTCGTAGCGGCGCCAGGAAGGGCACGGCCGCGAGCAGCTTTGCGGAGAGCTCGCTCCACCGCTCCGCACCGATGGTTATCACCGCGAGGCCGAGCAGCATGGCGTCGGCGAGCACGATGAGACCCGGGAAAGGAGGGCTGCCGGTCCATGCGAAGCCAAAGCTGATGACCGTAGCCCATGCGCATAGCACCAACATTGGGGCCTCGACCCGCCGAGCGGCGCTGTAGCGCGCGACGATCAGTGATATCGAGGCGGCGGCAACCCAGATTGGCCAGTTGATGCCGGCCTCGGCGGAAAAGAGGATGGTAGCGCCGAGTGCGGCGGTGATTACGGCGCAAATCCAGGCAATTTTGGTCGAGCGAGGCTGATCAGTGGAGGCTGTCATTGTAGGGTAAGGACGATGCAGAGTACTTTACGTCACAAAGCCTCCGGAGGCAAGGGGAGATTCTCAAGCCAAGAGCTTGGAGCGCGTTGCTTTCAAGGCGGGGAATCGATCTGGGCGCGCAAAACCATCCACAAAACAAAAGCGGGGAGCCCTAAGCTTTGTCAGCATGCAGCGGGCAGCCGTTCTCCGCATTTCGGAGTTGAGCTCCCCGCAGCAAGCTGACCAGGCTTAAAGCTCCCCGCTTTTGTTTTGTGGATGTCATTAGCAACCGCCGAGATCGATTCCCCGGCGTGACAGTCCGCAGTTCTCCTCGAGATCTGACCCCGCCTTGACTTACCCCCTTTCCCGGCTACCTTTACAAGGCTATGGCTGACCGCGCTTTAGCGCGCGACGCCGGCAGAAAAAAATCGATCGCCACGAACCGTGGCGCGCCTCGAGTCCCCACCCGCGAACCAGTTGCGAGTGCACCCGGCGGCAGCGGATGGATACCGGTCCCGTTCAGGGACGCCCTGGTCCACCCGCGTTTTTGTTGAATTGAGACCCGACGCCCGCGGTTGGGCGGTTCTTATAGAGAGATCACGAACAGACATGCCACGACACACCCCGCTCGAGCACTACCGTAACATCGGCATCATGGCCCACATCGACGCCGGTAAAACGACTACGACCGAGCGCGTCCTGTACTACACCGGAAAGTCCCACAAAATCGGCGAGGTCCACGAGGGCACCGCGACGATGGACTGGATGGAGCAGGAGCAGGAGCGCGGCATCACAATCACCTCGGCCGCGACTACGGCGTTCTGGACGCGGAACGGCATCGAGTACCGGATCAACATCATCGACACGCCCGGCCACGTCGACTTCACGGTCGAGGTCGAGCGTTCGCTGCGCGTGCTCGACGGCGCAGTCACCCTCCTCGACTCGGTCGCCGGCGTAGAGCCGCAGACCGAGACCGTCTGGCGTCAGGCCGACCGCTACAAGGTTCCGCGTCTCATCTTCGCCAACAAAATGGACCGCGTCGGCGCCGACTTCGATCGCTGCCTGCGCATGATCAAGGATCGCCTCACCAAAGACGCGTATCCGATCCAGCTCCCGGTCGGTTCGGGCGAGAGCTTTACCGGGCACATCGATGTCATCGAGCGCAAGCAGTACATCTTCGACGACGAATCGCTCGGCAAGAAGTTCGAGGTTACCGAGGTTCCCGAGGAGTACCGCGAGGCGATGGAGAAGGCCCGCCACGATGTCATCGAGGCCGCCGTCTCCCACGACGAAGCCCTGATCGAGAAGTACTTCAGCGGCACCGAGCTCACCAATGAAGAGATCCGGCACGCGATCAGAAGCGCTACGGTCGGCAACTATATAGTTCCGGTACTCTGCGGCGCCGCGTTCAAGAACAAGGGCGTCCAGGCGATGCTCGACGCGGTGGTCGATTTCCTCCCGTCGCCCGTCGATGTGCCCGCCGTCGAAGGTCATCTCCAGAGCGGCGAGCCCGCCGAACGACATCCGAGTGACGCCGAGCCCTTCGCGGGACTTGCGTTCAAGATTGCAACCGACCCGTTCGTCGGTAAGCTCACCTTCTTCCGCGTTTATTCCGGAAGCCTCAAGTCCGGCTCGTACGTCTACAACGCCACCAAGGACAAGCGCGAGCGCGTTGGACGTCTCCTCCAGATGCACGCCAACAAGCGTGAGGAGATCGAAGAGGTAATGGCGGGCGACATCGCCGCGGCGATCGGTCTCAAGGACACCCGCACCGGCGACACCATGACCATGGAAGACTCGCCGATCATCCTCGAGGCGATGAAGTTCCCGGCGCCGGTCATCGACGTCGCGATCGAGCCCAAGACCAAGGCCGATCAGGACAAGCTGGCGATCGCGCTGCAGAAGCTGTCGGAGGAAGATCCGACCTTCCGCGTGCACTCCGACCAGGAGACCGGCCAGACGATCATCTCAGTAATGGGCGATCTGCACCTCGAGATCATCGTCGACCGCATGCAGCGTGAGTTCAAGGTCGATGCGAACATCGGCCGTCCGCAGGTCGCTTATCGCGAAACGATTCGCAAGCGCGTCGAGAAGGTGGAAGGGAAGTTCATTCGCCAGTCGGGTGGTAAGGGCCAGTACGGCCACGTCGTGATCAACATCGAGCCGGCGAAGCAGGGCGAAGGATTCATCTTCGAGGACAAGATCGTCGGCGGCGTCATCCCGCGTGAGTTCATCAAGCCGTCCGAAGAAGGAATGCGCGAGGCGCTCGAAGGCGGAGTGCTCGCCGGTTACCCGATGGTCGATGTGAAGGCCGAGCTGGTGTACGGCTCGTACCACGACGTCGACTCCAGCGAAATGGCGTTCAAGATCGCGGGCTCGATGGCAATCAAGGAAGCCGCGAAGAGAGCGGGCGCGATCATTCTCGAGCCGATCATGAAAGTCGAAGTCGTCTCGCCCGATCAGTACATGGGTGACGTGCTCGGCGATCTCTCATCCCGTCGCGGCAGAATCGGCGGCATGAATCAGCGTGGCGAAGCGCAGGTGATTGATGCGCAGGTGCCGCTGTCGGAGATGTTCGGCTACTCCACCAAGCTCAGATCGATGACCCAGGGTCGCGCGGTCTACTCGATGGAGTTCAGCCACTACGAGGAAGTCCCGAAGTCGAAGGCCGAAGAAATCATCAACAAGACCAAGAAGTAGTACTGCAACCATAGAATCAGCGAACAACGGCTACCACCAACCAGATATAGAAAATGTCCAAAGCCAAATTTGAGCGTAACAAGCCGCACGTGAACGTTGGAACGATCGGTCACGTCGACCATGGGAAGACCACTTTGACGGCTGCGATCACGACGATCCAGGCCAAGAAGGGATTAGCCCAGCAGGTGGCCTTCGACCAGATCGACAAGGCTCCGGAGGAGCGTGAGCGCGGTATCACGATCGCTACGGCACACGTCGAGTACGAGAGTGAGAAGCGGCACTACGCGCACGTCGACTGCCCGGGCCACGCCGACTACGTGAAGAACATGATCACGGGCGCGGCGCAGATGGACGGAGCGATTCTGGTGGTGAGTGCCGCTGACGGCCCGATGCCCCAGACCCGTGAGCACATCCTGCTCGCCAAGCAGGTGAACGTCCCCTACATCGTGGTCTTCATGAACAAGGTGGACATGGTGGACGACGCCGAGCTGTTGGACCTGGTCGAGCTCGAGGTAAGAGAGCTTCTTAGCTCCTATGACTTCCCCGGCGACGACACCCCGATCATCAAGGGGAGTGCACTCAAGGCCTTGGAGTCTGGGGACCCGAACTCTGAGTACGGGAAGAAGATCGGCGAGCTCATGGATGCGCTTGATTCTTATATCCCGCAGCCCAAGCGTGAGACGGATAAGCCGTTCCTGATGCCTGTTGAAGACGTGTTCTCGATCACTGGCCGTGGTACTGTGGCGACCGGGAGAATCGAGCGTGGCAAGATCAAGGTTGGCGAGGAAGTCGCCCTTGTCGGATTCGGTTCCGACAAGAAGACCGTGATCACGGGCGTCGAGATGTTTCGGAAGCTCTTGGACGACGGCCAGGCCGGTGACAACGTCGGTCTCCTGCTCCGTGGTATCAACAAGGAGGACGTGGAGCGTGGGATGGTGTTGGCCAAGCCTGGCTCAATCACGCCGCACACCAAGTTCTCGGCCGAGGTCTATGTGCTGACCAAGGAAGAGGGTGGCCGCCACACGCCGTTCTTCAAGGGTTACCGTCCGCAGTTCTACTTCAGGACGACGGACGTGACGGGAAGTGTAGAGCTGCCTGAGGGTATGGAGATGGTGATGCCTGGTGACAACGTTCAGATGACGATCGAGCTGATCACGCCGATCGCGATGGACGAAGGTCTCCGCTTCGCGATCCGCGA
>DASSNV010000201.1:0-13031 GCA_035701245.1 Gemmatimonadaceae bacterium
GAGCAGGATTCGAGGCGCGGAGACCGTTCTGGTTCCTACACTACCACAGTCCGCTCTGGCAGGAGAATTCATGCGTGCCGGGTTCCTGGATCGGGAATCGGTGGACGCAGTCGAAGCGAACACTTTCGTCTCGGCTCTTTCACGCCCCGACAATCCGCACGCACAAGTGCTCAACGACCCCAGCCAGTGGAATATCTGGATGGGAAGCAGGCATTACTGACATGTCCTCACTCACTCCGCCAACCTGAACCTGGTGCCCACCTTGGCAACCTCGCATTTCATGGCCGGAGCCGGCGTGTCCGGTCTCGTCAGTGTGATCGTCCCTTGCTATAACAGAGCGGACATCGTCGGCGAGACCATCGAGAGCGTCCTGGCTCAGTCGTACCAGCTGCTCGAGATAATCATCGTTGACGATGGCTCGACCGACGAGACTCGCGAGGTCGTCACGCGGTACACCGATCCCCGCATTCGCTACTTCTACAAGGCGAACGGAGGGCTCTCGTCGGCCCGCAACGCAGGACTCGATGAAGCGCGCGGCGAATTCATCGCTTTTCTGGATTCAGACGACCTCTGGCATCCGTGGAAGCTGAGCGCGCAAATCGAGATCTTTTCCAGGTACGCGTCCGTCGGGCTCGTCTGGTCTGACATGAGCACGTTCGAAGTAGTCGGCCGCGTCGTCGCCGAGCGGCACCTGCGTGAGTACTACTCGGCGTACTCCATCGTGCAGCTCGAGGCCAGGCACTCCGCCGCCGGATGCCTCCGTGAGCTCATCGATGCGGCCCCGGCCTCGATGGCGACATGCCCGTTTTACGTCTTCGATGTGTTCCACGAAATGTTCAGCGGGAACCTCGTTCATCCGTCGACCGCGGTCGTAAGGCGACAGCGGCTGCGGGAGTCAGGACCGTTCGAGGTGGAGGTCACCGGTCACGGGGCGGAGGACTATCATTTTTATTTCAGGATTTGCGCGCTGGGCCCCGTCGCGTTTCTCGACGCGCCGACCACCCTCTACCGGGTGCACCCGTCGCAACTCAGCACCTGCAACCGACTCCATGAGGCGAGGGGCAATCTCAAGGTAGTCACGCACTGGCTGGACAGGCGCCCATCGACGCTCCCACAGCCGGTCATTCAGAAGAGTCTTGCTACATCGCACGCGTGGCTTGGTGCGGAGGAGCTGAACGCGGGCGACTCGCGAGCGGCGGCGCGGCATTTGTGGCGCAGCTTGCAGCTTGACAGCAGACAACCTTCGACGCTTCTCCTGCTGATGATCAGCCTGTTCCCGCCGACCGCAACGGCCGTATTGCGCGCGCTGAAGCGGGCCCTTCGGAGCTCGCTCGCTCGCCCGATCGCCGGCATCGCACTCGCCCTGCTCGACGATTCGTTCCTCCCCGAGCTGGCGAATTTCGTCCAGGCGGGGATCGCGTCCTTCGCCTGATGCCTGTTCACCACTTCATCAGCCGCGTAACGCTGCTCGTCCTCGGCCTGTGGGCGAGCGGCGGCGTCCTCGCAGTGAGCTTCGTCAAATCGAGATGGGCGAGACATCACGACGATCGAAACAGAACCGAGTTCGCCCACCCGGGCGAGGTAAACCGCGTACGGGCGTCATCTGCGATTGCATTTCTCCAGCGCCCACAGGATGGCCTCGTGAGCGTCGTCATCCCCACCCACAACCGACGGCACATCGTCGGCAAAGCCGTGCGCAGCGCGCTCGCTCAGACATATCCAAACCTGGAAGTTGTCGTGGCCGACGACGGATCAACCGACGACACGCGCTCGGTGATCGAGTCCTTCGGGCCGCGGGTTCGTTACGTGCGCCAGGCCAACGCCGGCGTGTCGGCCGCAAGGAATTTCGGGATGCGCCACGCCCGTGGCGAATTCATCGCGTTTCTCGACTCGGACGATGCCTGGCACTCCTGGAAGGTCGAGGCTCAGGTTGCGGCGCTGCGCCGGCAACGTGAGGCGGGTCTCGTCTGGACAGACATGGACGCGATCGATGGTGCCGACACAATCGTTGCGGAGCGCTACCTGCGCCGGATGTACTCGGTATACCACGACATCGACATCACCAGCGTCCTCGCACGTAGCGCTACGCTCCGCGAGTTGAGCGATGCTGTGCCTGCCCCCCTCGCGTCGGCCCCGGTGCTTCACGGTGATTTGTCGTCGGCCATTTTGCTCGGCAATCTGATTCACACATCGACGGTTCTTTTTCGCCGCTCGTGGTGTCAGCGGACGGGCGGATTCGACGAATCCTACGAGAGGGCGGGCGAGGACTACGAGTTCTACATCCGCCTCACCTCAGTAGGTCCGGTGGTGTTCGTCGATGCGCCGTCGACACTGTATCGGGTTGGTGTCGCTGACCAGCTGACTGCCCCGGCGATGATGCTGGAGATCGCTCGCAACAATCTGAGGGCGATCCAGACCTGGCTACCGCGCGGGTCGAGATCGTCTGGCTTGCCCTCGTATCTAGTCAGACGACGTTTCTCCGAATCGTTTGCCTGGCTCGGCGAAGCGGAGCTCGACGCCGGACATCCGTTGATCGCCGCGGGCCAGTTGTCGAGAAGCATTCTGCTCCAGCCAGCGCTCGACAAGCGATCGCTGCTGCTTGCTAGCTGCGCACTGCCGGCGACGATGCGCGATCGCGCCCACGCAGTACGCCAGACGGTGGCAAAGGCAGCCGCTCGGAGCTCTTCGTCAGCTGGATGATGTGAGGGCACCGCAAGCGCCGACTTCGGCCAACGCGGAGCGATCGCGAAGGGGGTTGCTGGTCAGTGTGGCCATCGGAGCTGCAACCGGCACCGCACTCTGGTGCATCCTCTTTTCATTTCTGCTCGTCGCTGGATTTGTCGCCGACACCTGGGGTGTCCTCCTGTTCGCCATCGCTGGCGCGATCGCCGGCGCAACGCGGCTGCGTCCGCTTTTGACAGCGTTACTCGGATTCGGCGCCGCGACGGTTTTGCTCGTTGCTCTTTCGCCGATTTCCACGATTGTTGCCCACCGCTGGGTCCGGGCCGACACGCTCCCGAATCGACCGCTGTCCGCCGTCGTTGCGCTGAGTGGCGGCGTCAATCCCGACGGCGCGATGACCGGTGGTGCCATCGACAATCTGCTTTCGGCAATTGCGCTCGTCCGCGCTGGCAGGGCGCTCACGCTCGTCACGACCACCGTCGAACGCGAGTTCCCATCGGGAAGTGTATCGAGTCGCGGCGATCAATTGCTTCTGATCGCGATGGCCGCGGACACCACCCGCTGGCTCCGCACAGCACCTACCGGGTCAACGCGGGACGAAGCGGTCGAATCGGCACGCGTGCTGTTGCCGAGAAACATGCGGGACATCGCGGTGGTAGCGGCGCCAATGCATACGCGTCGCGCGTGTGCGGCGTTCGAGGCAGTCGGGTTCTCGGTGACGTGCGTGCCGGCCCTTTCCAGATTGCCCGGAGGCCGCGACCCGGCGCCATGGCCCGAAGACCGGCTGCACGTGTTCGGGGACTGGATCTACGAGCTGGCGGGCACGATCAAGTACCGCGCGGCGGGATGGCTCCCGAAATGACGGCGACCCTTGCCGGACGGCAGTCTCGGGCTGCGATCTCGCATTTCAGCCGTCGCACCCACTCGCCTGTTGCGACGGTGCAACACACCGATTGCCGTGCCACCAACCCGGCCGCTGGGCCGTCGCGGTTAGGCGTGGGTAACTGCTTGAGCGATAAAGAGTTAGCCGCGATCTTCAGAGCGCTTTACCGCGTGTGCCGCAAGGCGCCGCACTTGCACTCCGGGTCGCGTCGCGTCGACGCCCGATCACGCCGATCAAGGTCCTTGTTCGCGACCCATTTCGAAAACACCACAGGTATGCATAGTCATCTCTCGGCCCGGCTTCCCGAGAACAAAGCGATTGGTTCTACCGAATGCTGAGAATCGGCCTTGGCCTGGTGCTCGTGTTCTGCACGGTTCTGTTGTGGCTGCCGATGCTTTCGGAAGCACTCTGTCTGCTGCTGCGTCGCCGCCAGCCCGCGCAGCCGATGCCGGCCGTGCGTCCAAGGATTCTCTTTGTCGTCCCCGCGCACGACGAAGAGCTCATGATCCAGGACTGTGTTCGGTCGCTGCTTGCGATAGACTACCCCGCAGATGCGCGCCGCATTGTGGTCGTCGCCGACAACTGCTCGGACGCTACCGCCAGACTAGTAAGAGAGCTCGGCGTAGAATGCATGGAGAGGGTTGATGCACAGTTTCCGGGAAAGCCGCGCGCGATCGCGTGGGCACTGACGGCGGTCGATCTCACGAAGTGGGACGCCTGCGTCGTCGTGGATGCTGACAGTGTCGTTGCACGCGACTTCGCGCTGGGCCTCGCACGGCTCGCGCCGCTCAACGACATCGTGTTCCAGCCGAACAACCTCGTTGTCAACGAGTTCGAGAGCTGGCTTACCCGCCTCGGCGGATTGCTCGGCCGCTGTCGTTTCGAAGTCACCTTCCCGCTCAAGGAAGCGGCGGGTCTCAATTTCCCGATCGGAAACGGGATGGGAATCGGGACGAACCTGCTGCTGCGCGACGGATGGCGCTCCTACTCGATCGCGGAGGATTCGGCGCTTTACGCGATCTACACCGAGGCCGGAACACCTATCCGGCTCGCGAGGCATGCAAACATCTATTCGCAGGAATCCCGCTCACTCGGTGAAGGCGCGACCCAGCGTCGACGCTGGCTCGGCGGGAGAATTCAGATTCTGCGCGAGATGGCGGGGAAGATCCTGCGCAGCCCCAACATTGGCCTGCGACAGAAGCTCGACATCTTCATCGAGCTCGGGCTCACGAGTCCGGTGCTGAACCTCATGATCGCGCTCGGCATCGTCGCTCTCGCACTGATCGGCGTGGGTGGCGTGGGCGGCCGCCTGATTGCGGCTGCGGCGGCACTTTCGCTCGCGGGGATCGTCCTGACGACGGTGGTTGCCATTGCGCGTCACCCCCAGCCCGGACGCACTTTGCTCGCGTTCGTGATGCTGCCGACGTACGCCGTCTGGCGGTTCTTCGTGTTCGTATCGACCGTACTGACGCTGAACGATACGACCTGGCGCCGAAGCTCACGCAGTCCGGCCCCGGCTCCGCTCGCCCACCCACAGTCGTGAGCGCGTAGCATGTGTGGGCTGACCGGATTTTTCGGACGCGGCGGATGGAGCGCTGACGGCATGCGCTCGATCGCGGGCCGGATGGCCGATACGCTGACTCATCGCGGGCCTGATGACAGTGGTGTCTGGGTCGATGACAGCGCCGGCATCGCTCTCGCTTTCCGACGCTTGTCTATCGTCGACCTGTCCGTCGAAGGGCATCAGCCGATGCGCTCCGCGGGTGGACGCTTCACGATGGTGTTCAACGGCGAGGTCTACAACCATCGGGAGCTGGCCCGCGAGCTGGCCGCAAAGGGCTACCATTTTCGCGGTCATTCCGACAGCGAAGTGATCCTTGCGTCCTTTGAGGAATGGGGGATCGAATACAGCGTTCGCCGCTTCGTGGGGATGTTTGCGATCGCGGTATGGGACGCGCGCACGCGCGAGCTTTCTCTGATTCGCGACCGGCTGGGGATCAAGCCTCTCTTCGTGTATCACTATCGCGGCGTCGTGAGCTTCGGATCTGAGCTCAAGGCACTGGTCGCCGGTCCGGATTTCGATGCTACGCTGGATACGGGCGCGCTGACATCGTATTTGCGCTATCTGTACGTTCCCGCTCCGTGCAGCATTTACAAACACGTTACCAAGCTGCAGCCGGGACACATTCTCACCATCGCAGATCCCGCTGCGCGCTTGCCGGCGTCGCTGGAATACTGGTCCGCCGAGAAGGTTGCTGTCGCCGGACACGCCAATCCGTTCCCGGGCGACGACGCGGAAGCGGTTACTGAGCTGGAGCGTCTGCTCACGGACGCGGTGCGCCTGCGGATGCAGGCCGATGTGCCCCTCGGCGCCCTGTTGTCCGGCGGAGTGGATTCATCCACGGTGGTGGCGCTCATGCAGCGCCAGGCCGACCGACCGGTTAAGACCTTCACGATTGGTTTTGATAGACGCGAATTCGATGAGGCCCAACACGCGCGCGCCCTGGCCACGCACCTCGGCACGGATCACACCGAGCTGAATCTGACCGGCGGAGATGCTCTGGCGGTGATCCCGCGACTGCCAGCGATGTTCGATGAGCCACTCGCCGATCCATCGCAGATTCCGACTTTCCTGGTGTCACAGCTGGCGCGCCAGCAGGTCACGGTCGCCCTCACGGGCGACGGCGGCGACGAGTTGTTTGGTGGTTACAACCGCTATGTGCTCGGTGAACGAGTAATCCCGGAGTTTCAGCGCTACCCAATGCTCCTGCGGCGCTTCTCCGCCGCCGGCGTTCGGACCATATCGCCCCGAGCGTGGGATCAGGTCGGCGACTTCTTCCGTCCAGCGTTTCCGGTCGGCCCCGGTACGCGGCTGCTCGGCGAGCGCCTGTACAAGGTCGCTGACCTCCTTCGCGGCGGTTCGAGCGCGACGATGTATCGGTCTTTGCTGTCGGCGTGGCAGGATCCGCAGTCGCTGGTGGTCGAGGGAAGAGAGAGCGCTTCACCTCGAACGATCCGCTCGGACCGGTTGGGACTGATCGACGAAATGATGTTGTGGGACCAGCAATCGTATCTGGCCGACGACCTACTCGCCAAGGTAGATCGCGCCAGCATGGCCGTCGGTCTCGAGGCACGAGTGCCGATTCTCGATCACCGCGTCGTCGAGTTTTCCTGGCGCCTCGACCGCCGGCACAAGGTTCGTGACGGTCGCGGCAAGTGGATTCTCCGTCAGGTCTTGTACAAGTACGTGCCTCGCGCTCTCGTCGATCGCGAGAAGATGGGATTCTCGGTTCCGCTGGCGCACTGGCTAACTGGCCCGCTCCGCAGCTGGGCGGGTGACATGCTCGAGTCAGCCTCGAGGGGGGACGTATTGCAGCAGTCGGTCGTTCGGCGGGAGTGGAATGCATTTCTGCGGGGCCGGTCGTCGAACGCAGCCGGCATCTGGGCGCTCGTGATATTTTGCGCGTGGCAGGATCACTGGATGGGTTCAACCCGACTGGACATTCCGCGGGCGGTAGCCTCATGAGCGCAAGCGATTCGGGCGTGCTCGATATGCCGGTCGTCGAAGTGCCGGTTGCCGGAGCGGTCAGCGCGGAGTTGCCGTCGTCGGCAGCCGGAACCGACAAGCTCGATAGGTCCTTTGCTCGCGGCATCGCCTGGCTGGGAAGCGTCAAGTGGCTGGTGCAGCTGGGCACCTGGGGCACGACGATCATTGTCGCCCGAATCCTCACGCCCGCTGATTACGGGTTGTTGACGATGGCGACCGTATTGCTCGAGGTCCTCTCGCTTCTGAGCGAGTCGGGTCTTGGGCTTACCGTCGTTACGGTGCGCGAAATCACCCGCGAGCAAACCGGCCAGCTCAACGGAGCCGCGGTCGGGTTGGGCGTGGTGAGCTTTGGGGTGACGTGTCTTGCGGCGTGGCCGGTGAGCTGGTTCTACAAGACGCCTGCCCTGCCGTTAGTGATCGTCGGGCTGGGGTTCAGTCTCGTCGTCGTCGGTTTTCGAGTCGTACCGGGCGCTCTCCTCCAGCGCGACTTACGCTTCCGTCGCCTCGCCGCAATCGACGCGGCACAAGGCGTGGCCCAGGCCGTGGCCACGATTGTCCTCGCTGTCCTCGGATTCCGATACTGGTCGCTGGTCTTCGGCGCACTGATCGGCGCCTCCGTGGGAACTATAGGAACGGTGTGGGCGCGTCCTTACATGATGCGCTGGCCCCATTGGAAGACGCTTCGCCCGCTCCTCCCGTTTACGCGAAACGTTCTGGTCGGGCGGTTGTTCTGGTTCACCTACCAGAACTCGGACTTCATTGTCGCGGGAAAGCGGCTCGGCACCGTTGCGCTCGGCGCGTACAGCTACGCGTGGACTTTGGCGAGCATGCCGGTGGACAAGATCAGCGCGCTGATGAATTCGGTGACACCGCCGATCTTCGCCGCGATTCAGCACGACATCCCGGCCTTGCGTCGGTATTTCCTGACGGTCAATGAGGGACTGGCGGTATTTGCTTTCCCGCTGACGATCGGAATCGCGCTCGTCGCGCAAGACCTCGTGCCCGTGGTTTTCGGCAGTCGCTGGATCTTCATGATCGCGCCGCTGCAGGTGCTCGCGATTTACTCGACCATCCGCGTCATTACGCCCACCGCTTCTCAGGCGCTCACGGTGACCGGCGACACGCGATACCTTATGTATCTCGGCGGAGTTGCGGCGGTGGTACTGCCGACGGCCTTCTACATCGGCAGCCGCTGGGGAACGATCGGAATCGCGCTTGCCTGGACGATCGCCCACCCTCTCGCGGTGTATTTCCCCCTTTACACGAGACTGCTGCGTCGCCTCGAGCTGAGCATCCCTCGATACTTCCGTGCGCTGTGGCCGGCTTTGTCAGGGTGTCTGGTGATGACTGCGGCGGTGATTTCCACCCGTCAATTGATCCAGGGACACGTGATTCAGGGAATCACTCTCGGAGCGGAGATCGTCGCCGGCGCGATTGCTTATTCCGCGTGTCTCCTGATGTTCCACCGCGCGCGGGTCAAAGCCTTCATCGCTCTCTGGCGTAATCCGACTGTCGAGACGTCGACGAGCGCGTCAGCAACAGTCGCGAGCTGACCCTAAGCGCGCCGGCCCAGAGCGGCGATGATGCGCTCGCCCGCGCGCCCATCCCAGCCCTCAGGGCGCGGCGGGGTCGCGGGCCGTACCACTTCGCGCAAAAGTGCGACGAGGTCCTCGGGATTCGGTACCAGTCGGTTCGTGCCTTCGGTGATCGTGATCGGTCGCTCGGTGTTGGGTCGAACGGTGAGGCACGGAATGCCGAGTGCGGTGGTCTCTTCCTGTAGCCCACCCGAGTCAGTGACGACGGCAAATGCATGCTCGACCAGGTCCAGCATCTGGAGGTACCCCACCGGCTCGAGCATTTGGACGCGATCAATCTTTAGTCCAGCATCTTCGAGACGCCGACGCGTCCGGGGATGGGCAGGGAAGACAACCTCGCGGTCCTTGGCAATTTCGCTCAGCACCGCTGCGAGGGTGCGAATTCTCACCGGGTCGTCGACGTTCGACGGCCGGTGAAGGGTCACCACCACCGCTGACCCGTTGACTCCGATGCTCTCGCGGAATCCTGTTGCGCGGGCCGCCGGCAATGCGAAGAAGAGACTGTCGATCATGACGTTGCCAACGAACTCGATCTCTTCGTCCGGCTCGCCTTCGGCGCGCAGCTGCGCATCGGCGTCGCGCGACGGAGTCAGCAACAGATTCGCCAGCCGGTCGGTGACCAGCCGATTGAGCTCTTCCGGCATGGTGCGATCGAAGCTGCGCAGGCCCGCTTCGACGTGCGCAACGCGAATTCCGAGCTTCGACGCCACGATCGCGGCGGCCATGGTTGAATTGACATCACCGTACACGACCACCCAGTCTGGGTGCTCTGTGATCAGAACCGGCTCCATCCGTTCCATGATGCGCGCTGTCTGAACAGCGTGGGTGTCGGAGCCGACGCCAAGATTCACATCCGGTGCGGCGATGCCGAGATCCCTGAAAAAGTTCTCGGACATCGCTTCGTCGTAGTGCTGCCCGGTGTGAACTACGACCTGTGCCACTCCAGCCGCTTTGCCTGCGCGAAGTACGGGCGCGAGCTTCGGAAAGTTGGGACGGGCGCCGACTACGTGGAGCAGCTTCATGTCGCGGCGAGCTCCGGTTCGGCGGTGACGGACGGTGCGTGCGACGAGGAACCGCGGTCCTGCGAGGCGAGTTTGTCCTCGAGTATCGCGCGCAGCTCCGGGTGCATCTCGAAGTACTGGCGACCTTCGTCAGGGTGTTGCGGTCGAGCGGGTGGTAGCGTGCCGGATTCAACGATCCATCGCACCACCTTTCCGAGCAGCGTGATCTGGGCGTCGTCGACCAGGGCGCGAAGGCCTAGAATGTTGTCGGCGGAACTCCTGTCGACTTCGGCGACCGCGATGATGTCGCCGGTATCAATCCCTTCGTTGATCAAATGCACGGTGCACCCAACTGTGCTCCCCTCGAGTCCCGCCCATTCGGCGACATTCATTCCGCGATAGCGGGGAAGCATTCCCATGTGCGCATTCAGCGTTCCCAGCCTCGGCGTGCTCAAAACTCCGCGACGCAGAATTCCCGCACCCGCATGAATCAATATATCCGCCTCGAGCCGGCCGACGGCGTCGACGGATACCGGATCGGAGAGTGGCCCGACATGAATCACCGGTATGCCTTCCTGGTGGCAGAACACCGCCACGTCGGTTGTCGGTCCGCCGCCACCGGTAGTCCTGGCGAAAGCCTCGCGAGATCGCTGAGCCACGGACCGGCGCAGAGGTCCAAAAAACCCATCCTGCACGAGGCGCGCTTTTATCCTCTCGCGAGTGGGCGTTTCATTCCGGTGTTCGATTACCACCGCCGCTGGTCGAAATCCCCAGTCCGCCCAGGCACGTGTCATCTGCGGCACTTTGTGCGAGTCGGGACTCGATAGCATCACTACCCGTATCGGTGATGCGGCGAAACTCGACACCGCCGGCAGCGAGCGCGACACATCCACGGGTGCGCTCCAGCCGATGCCTTCGAAGGACGCGAGCCACTCGATGGCACGTTCCTTTGCCATCATTGCATCGATGAAATACTTCGCCGACCAGTTCGGCATCGCCATGTAGAGATAGTCGCCCCACGCCGGCGCTGAGCCGGGAATGCCGCCGCGAATTCCCGGGTCGAGGCTTTCCATCGGCTGCGCCGCCTTCACCAGATCGAGCGCCTTGAGCGCCGCGTTCACCAGGCGCAGATCTCCATCGCGCATTCCGAGCCGGAACCATGTGAGCGCCATCTGCGCATTGCCGGTCAGGCACGCATACCCGGGATTCGCGGTACGCCAACGATGATCGAGAACGCCGGGCAACCGACCACTTAGCTCGAGGCGTCTCGCTACCGCGATTGCCGCGCGCCGAGCAACAGCGACGCCATCCTCTCGACCGAGAGTCTCGGAAAGATCCAGCACACCCCAGATCGTATACGCGATCGTATGCGTAACCGCTCTTCGCCGTTCGTGGTCGTCGGCGGAGAAGCCGACTTTATCGATCCAGCCGGTCTCGTCGTCGACGTTGGTGAGCACCCAGTCAAGATGACGTTCCGCCGCCTGCTCCCACTTCGAAACACCAAAGTGCCGGCCGGCTTCGGCGAGCCAGCAGGAAGCGTGTGCAGAGTACGCAGTCACGGTGTTGTAAATGTGCTTGCGCCAGCATCCGTCGGCGTCCTGTTGCGCAACGAGCCAATTGGCGGCGCGGGATGCGGATTCCGCGGCGTCGATGTCCCCGGTCTCCGCGTGCCACGCCACGAGGCCGTGCAGAATCTGCGCGGTGTTAAAGATGGAGGGACGCGTGCGGTTCTCGTGCAGCTCGCCGCCGGGAAATGCGCCGTCGCCAAGCTGGATCGAGCGCAGGAACCTTACGCATTCGGCTGCGCGGTTGTGGAAAGAACTGTCAACGGATTTTGCCAGCGCGATGAACGTCGGGATGATGTATCCAGTCGTCTCTGGATACGACGACGACCATCCTGAACGCAGGTTATAGCGGCCACTTACGCCACCATCGCCGGTGACATCCTGCGCTCGCCCCAGCCACTGTGCGGCGGCGACGAGGTGGTCGCGGTCCGAATAGCCGAGGTCGGCGTTTCTGGCCCGGTGAAAGAATTGGTTTCGCATGTACGCCGCATGGGACGGTCGCCAAAGTGCCGCATCGAGCGAACGGCCTGCGAGCCAGCGTAAGGAACGTTTCGGCATATATCTCGTTGATCCGAGGTGTCGGTTTCTGCGTCGCTCCTGGTCTCCGGAGACCGCACGCAGGTGCCCGCCGAAGTGCAAACCGAACGCCCCGGGTCTGGAATGTCAGGGCCCCGTCATCGCAGCGGCTAAACTGTGATCTCGCAATGACTTACCGAGATCGGGACGGAAAGGGGAGTGGCACACCACGCAGGCTCGGAGGCATGGGTGTCGCTCCCGCGCAACAGCCTTGGCCGGGTGGCGCAATGGATAGCCACGCTCCCAAAACGAAGCGCCCAGGCCAAACCCCTTGGGTCTGACCTGGGCGCGCCATTCGATGATTGGGCTTTAGTTCTTGCCGCTAAAGTACAGGTGATCGAAGTACATGTACATCGTGTTGGCAACCGTGCCGCCACCACCGCCCCAAACCGGAGCGTAGTGGAGCGATCTCCACGACGGTGAGCTGTTCTGGAACTTGATGCCGCCCACATGGGTGATGTGGACACCGTCCAGCCATAGATCGAGATAGCCGTCGGCATTTCCGACGGTGTTCATGGCTGCCACGAGCTCGATGTGGAACCACTGTCCGCGGGTTACCCGCGTCTGTGCGGCAGGCACTCCGAGGTTCGGACCCCAATCCGGATTCTGTGGGTCAGCGGAGCCCTGACCACCCTGGACGATGTTCTGTCCTTCGATGAACGGAACCAGCGGATCGGCGTTCGCCCCGTGCAGCACGATCACGATGCTCGGTACGTCGGTCGACGTGTAGAGGTAATACTGCTTGTTGATCAGTGAGCCGGGGTGACCCTGCCAGTTGTCCGAGACCTTCGACCAATGCGAGACGTACACGGTCTTGTACAGGAAATTCGGCGAATCACCATCCCACGGTGCACCGCCGCCCTGGAAGCCGGCTGGGTAAGTGACCTGGAGGATGTTGGACGGCGACTTCGGCGCGGTCGCATCCTGAACGATCTTGCCGCCGGAGCCACCGTTGGATGGCTCGTCCCAGCCGAGCTCGTGCAGCGCATTGAACGGCCTGTCGGATACCACGGTCATTCCCGACGGCTCGTTCGAGGCACCCTGCGCCTGTACGGACACGTTTGCGCTGCCCGTTATTGTTTCGCTCGTTGCCCTGATGCTGGCGGTGCCGACGGCGACGGCCGTCACGAGGCCGGAGCCCGACACCGTTGCCACCGCATTGTCGGAGGAGCTCCAGGAAAT
>DASSNV010000202.1:0-8851 GCA_035701245.1 Gemmatimonadaceae bacterium
ATGACGTTCAGACGGTCCTTGTCGTGTCCGATGTGGGGCATCGATCCGATCAGGCCTTCGGTGTACGGATGATGGGGCCGCGCAAACAGCTCATCGACGCTGGTCTCCTCCACGATCTCCCCGGCGTACATCACGATCACCCGTTTGGTGGTCTCGGCGATGACGCCGAGATCGTGGGTGATCATCAGGATCGAGGTGCCGATTTTCTTCTGGAGGTCGACAAGGAGCTCGAGGATCTGCGCCTGTATCGTGACGTCAAGCGCGGTAGTCGGTTCGTCGGCGATGACGAGCGCGGGCTTCATCATGAGCGCCATCGCGATCAGCACACGCTGCCGCATTCCTCCTGACAGTTGGTGCGGATACTGGCGCGCTCGCACCTCCGCATCCGGAATGCCCGTCATCGCCAGCATCTCGACGGCGCGCTTCCAGGCATCGCTGCGGCTCATGTCGCCGTGCACGCGCGCGACTTCGGCGACCTGGTCGCCGACGGTGAACACCGGATTGAGCGCCGACATCGGCTCCTGAAAGATCATCGAGATGCGGTTGCCGCGAATGTCGCGCATCGCATCGTCGTCGAGGGTGACGATGTCGCGTCCCTCGAACTCGATGATGCTCCCCGGCTCGACGCGGCCCGGCGGCTGAATCAGGCGCAGAATCGAAAGCGCGGTAACCGACTTTCCGCAGCCCGACTCCCCGACGATGCCGACTGTCTCGCCGGCGCCGACGTCGAAGCTGACGCCGTCCACCGAGCGGGCAACTCCCGCCTCGGTGTAGAACCAGGTGCGGAGGTCGCGAACGGAGAGGAGCGGATCACTCATCGATCATCGCCGCTCATACACATCGCGAAGCGCCTCGCCCAGGACATTCAGCGTCATCACCGTCAGGACCATGAAGAGTCCGGGAAAGAGTGACATCCACCACAGCGTTGCAACCTGATCCGCCCCATCCTGAATGATGTTACCCCAGCTCGCCAGCGGCTGCGGTACGCCGATGCCAAGATACGACAGCCCCGCCTCGAGCACGATGACGTGCGCTACCCCAAGGGTTGCCGCAACGACGATCGGCGAGACGAGATTCGGGAGCAAGTGCCTCACCAGAACTCGTCGCCGGCTCGCGCCAAGCGCCAGCGCCGCGGTGACGAATTCGGCGTGTTTCAACGCAAGAACCTGACCCCTGACGATGCGACTGAGGCCGAACCAGCCGGTGAGTCCGAGGAATACCACGAGTGCCGGCACCGAAAGATGCGGCCACGCAACCAGTACGCCGAGCAGGAGCAGCAGCCGCGGGATCGAAAGAAGCGCATCGAGAAAGCGCATCATCACTCCATCGACGAATCCGCCGGCGTAGCCCGCAATCGCGCCGTACGCGACGCCAAGGGTGAGACTCACCACCGTCGCCAGAATTCCAATCGAAAGAGACAGCCGGGCGCCGTAGATCACGCGGCTGAGCACGTCGCGGCTGTAGGGATCGGTCCCAAAAGGATGCGCCAGCGACGGCGGCAGGCTTTTCAGCAAAACGATGTCTGGCTGGGCCGCGGGATCGTAGGGCGCGATCAAGGGCGCGAGCAAGCCGATCATGATGATCACCCCAAGGGTAACAGCGGCGAAACGCGACGACGGCTTGCGCAGGACTCCACGCAGAGCGAGCCCGAGCGGTGACTCGCGGGGCTGCTCGATGCTAGTGGCCACGGAGCCTCGGGTCAGCCCACGCGTAGAGGAGGTCGGCAAGCAGGCTTCCCAGGGCAACCATGATGCTGCCGATGATCACGCCGCCGACGACGAGGGGGTAATCACGGGTTCCGATCGCGCTCACGACCGCGAACCCCATTCCCGGCCACGCGAAGATCTTCTCGATGAAGAACGCTCCGGTGAGCAGCGCCGGAAATGACAATCCAATCAGTGTGATGATGGGGAGCAGCGCATTGCGCAGTGCGTGGCGGCGCAGGATCTGGCGCTCGGTGAGTCCCTTGAGCCGCGCGGTCCGGATGTAGTCGGAAGGGAGGACGTCAAGCAATGCAGCGCGCTGGAATCGCGCGACACTCGCCGAGGCCAGAACGGTGAGCGTGAGTGCGGGCAACGCGAGGTGTCGCAGCCGATCCACGACGCGACCGCCCCAGCTCAGATACTCGTGCATGACGGGGTCGACCGCGCCACCGACCGGAAAAATCGGCAGCCAGTAGGTGAACGCGAGCAGCGTCAGAATCGCCAGCCAGAAATCCGGCATCGAAAAGAACAAAAGCGAGATGCCGCTCAACGCGTGATCGGTGAACGAGCCGCGGCGCGCCACCTGAATGAGGGCGACGAGAATTCCGAGAGCGAAGCTGCCGACCAGCGCGACTCCCATGAGGAGCACGGTGTTGGGCAGCGCCATCGCGAGCACATCGCGCACGGGTCGTTCGTAGGAGAACGACCAGCCCAGCTCACCGCGGGCGAGCGCACCGGCGTATCTCAAGAACTGCTCGGGCAGCGGACGGTCCAGGCCGTACTGAGCGCGCAGCGTCGCGCGCACGCTCTCACTGACGTTCGGGTTGTCGACGACCGCGCTGAACGGATCGCCCGGCGCGAGATGGATCAGGATGAAGGTGATGACCGCGACGATCGCGACGATCATCACGGCCTGTCCCAGCCGTCGCGCGAGGTAGCGGATCACCCGCTACGGGCTCTTTTGACCCGGTTGTTGGGCCGTTGATGAAGCGGTTCCGGAAGCGGCGCTGCCGGACAGCACGACCGGAGCGTTGTCACGGGGAATGCGCTTGTCGGCCGGAATCCACCAGTCGGGGATGTGGGACCACCACGCGTCGGGGCGAAGCGTCGCGAGCTGCAGGCGGGAATGATAGCCGGCGATGCTGAGCGGCTCCGCGATCCAGATTGCCGGCGCGTCCTGGATGATGGTCTCGTACGCGGCGGTGAAGTAGGCCTTCCTCCGCGCGGGATCGAAGGACGCGAGCGCGCTGTCGATGTTGGCGTCGAAGGCCGGGTTTTCGTACGAACCGAAATTGTTACCGCTGCTGGAGCGCGAGGCTTGAATGCCCCACGATCCGAGCGCCGCGCCCGGACTCGGCTGGGTATTCCACTGGCCGAGCACCATGTCGAAGGTGCGCCTTCGGTCCTTCTCAGCCAACGCCGGGAATTCGAGGTTTTCGATGTCGACCTTCGCGCCGATTTTTCGCCACTGTTCCTGGAGAAATACCGCCGTTCGGACGCGCACCTGGCTCGTACCCGGGATCGAGAGCGTGAAGCGGAGCGGCGTGCCGTTGCGCACGCGCACGCTGTCTGGCCCCATCCGCCAGCCGAGGGAATCCAGGATCTGTCGCGCTCGCGCAGGATCGTAGGGAATCTGCGGGAGGTTTGGATCGGTGGTCGGATAGACACGGAGGGTCGGACCAAGCGCCGGAACTGCAAGAGTATCGTAAAGGCTTCGAACCAGAGTCGCCCTGTCGGTCGCCATGGTCAGCGCGCGTCGCAGCTCGCGGTTGCCGAAAAGTCGATGCGGCCGATTGTGGTTTACGGGATCGCGAAGATTGAATTGCGCGAAGCTGTACGTCAGCGCCCGGTACGGCTGCGTCGCGAGCTCGGGGTGTTTTGCGACTTCGGGAAGGTTCTCGGGTCGCAGCTGCTCGAAGAAGTCGGCTTCCCCGCTCAGAAATCTCGTCACCGCGGTCTGGAAATCGGAGCTGATTGCCCAGATCACCCGATTCAGCCTGGGCCGGCCGCGATAGTTGGCGGTGTCGGCAACTATCTCAACGACCGCGCGGGGCACCCAGCGGGAAAAACGGTACTGTCCCGATCCGATCGGATGCCGGCCGGCATCGGACGCGCGCCACGCCGAGGGCGGAATGGGCTTCCATATGTGCTCGGGAACGATTGGCAGCTGATAAGTCGCGTCGAAAAATTGCTGCGGGCTTCTGGCGTGAAACCAGACCACCGCTGTCGCCGAATCGGGTGTCGATACGGAATCGATGTTGGAGATCACCGATGCCGCGGGCGAGCCGAGCGTCGAATCCTTGGTGCTCGTGACGGTGAATCGGACGTCGTTCGAGCGCACCGGCACGCCGTCGTGCCACCTCGCGTTCGGATTCAGGTGGAAGGCGATGCTTAGAGAGTCGGCGCTCCAGGCCCAGCGATCTGCGAGACGCGGCGTGAAGCCGTTGTCGTTCAGGATGTTGAGCGAATCCCCGATGTCGGCGAGGCGATCGTAGATCATGTCGACGATCTGGGACGTCTGAACCGTCTGGGTCAGCGCCGGAATCAGCGGGCCCGGGTCACCGCCGGTGGAGATCACGAGCGTGCCCCCGGTGTTACGCGCCGATGACGATTCGGCTCCAGTGCACCCCAACGCGAGCGCCATGCAAAGGAGCGCGGAGCGTCTCATCGCCGCCATGTCCAGCCCTCGTCGAGAAAGTGCGGTACGTGCTCCATCGCTTCGCCTCTGATCTCATCCTCCATCAGCTTCGTCGCGTCGGCGTCCTCGAGGGCGCGGACGGCGTCGAACATCGCGGTCGCGACTTCGCGGACATCCGGCGCTCGCCCGAGCAGCGATTGGAGCGTTGCCGGCGCCGGAATCGCTCCGTCAAAGGACCCCGGTCCGCTCCCGAAGGTTGACAGCGACGACTGATCATCATCGACGAGGATGGAGCCGTGCTGCAACAAAGCTCCTCCGTCGCGCCACTGGGCACTGCCTACCAGCTTCGCGCCTTCGGAAACGAGCTCTCCCTCGAACGGTGTCTCGAAACACGGCCGGGTGCTCGGCACGCCCGCGCGCTCGGTGGGGCCGGCGGCCTCGACGAATACCCCGAGGCGGCTCAGTCCCGAGCGGAGGATGCGATTGATCCGCTCGTAGGTTTCACGGAGCGAGACGTCCTGGTCGATGGGCGCGGTCACGCTGTAGGTGACCTCCCGATCATGGAGGATGGCGCGGCCGCCGGTCGGACGCCGCACGACATCCACGCCGGACGCGCGCAGCTTCCCGAGGTCGTAGCTGCCGCGCGCCGGCTGATTGCGCCCGAGCGACAGCGTCGGCGCACTCCAGGAGTACACGCTGAACACGGTCTCGCCGGTGCGCGCGGCGCGCGCGTGAAGCGCGACATCCCGCGCCATGTTCTCCGCGCCGGTACGTGGCGCGGCGACGAGCAGACGCCAGCGGCTGAAACTTCGCCGGGGGTGCATAGAGTGTTAAATTGTCACTCCTATGAGCACCACAATCAAGCACGTTGAAGCAGCGATTCCTCCCGCTGAATCGTTCGTTCCCCGACATGTAGGTCCCGATGAGCGCGACGTCGCCGAGATGGTCAAGACACTCGGCTTTTCGTCCCTCGATGCGCTGATAGATGCAACGGTGCCCGCGAAGATCAGGCTGCGCGGAGGTCTGACGCTGCCTAAGGGCATGACCGAGCCCGAGGTGCTGACGTACTTCCGTGCGCTCGCCGCCAAGAACCAGGTCTTCCGTTCCTTCATCGGCATGGGCTACTCCGATTGCGTGACGCCGCCCGTGATCCAGCGGAACATCATCGAGAATCCCGGCTGGTACACGGCGTACACGCCGTACCAGGCCGAGATCGCCCAAGGCAGGCTCGAGGCGCTGCTCAACTTCCAGACGATGGTGATGGACCTGACGGCGATGGAGATCGCGAACGCATCTCTGCTCGACGAGGCCACCGCGGCGGCGGAAGCGATGACAATGAGCTACGCCGTCAAAGGGAAGCCGGGCAAGGAGGTTTTTCTCGTCGCGTCGGAGTGCCACCCGCAGACCATCGACGTGGTGAAAACCCGTGCCGGAGTGCGCGGCATCGAGGTTCGCGTCTCGAGCTACGCAGATTTCAAGCTCGGTCCCGAGGTGTTCGGCGCACTGGTGCAGTATCCGGCGACCGACGGCGCGGTGATCGACTACACCAAGACCGCAGAGAAGCTGCACGCCGTCGATGCGATGCTGACCGTGGCAGCGGACATCATGAGCCTGGTGCTGCTGACGCCGCCCGGCGAGTGGGGCGCCGACGTGGTTGTCGGCAACACCCAGCGCTTCGGAGTTCCACTCGGTTACGGCGGGCCGCACGCCGCGTATTTCGCGACGAAGGACGAGTTCAAGCGGCAGATCCCCGGACGCATCATCGGTGTGTCACGCGACGCGGATGGGAAACCGGCACTCCGGATGGCGCTCCAAACCCGGGAGCAGCACATCCGCCGCGAAAAGGCGACGAGCAACGTCTGCACGGCGCAGGTTCTGCTTGCCGTGGTGGCGAGCATGTACGCGGTGTATCACGGGCCCCAGGGGCTGACGAGGATTGCGCGCCGCATCCACGGCTTCGCCGCCGCGCTTTCGGAGGGACTGAGACGGCTCGGCTACAGCATCGTCCACGACGATTTCTTCGACACCATCCGCGTTGCGCCGGGCAAGCGGAACAGCCAGGCGATCCTCGATGAGGCGCGCAATCGCCGCATCAATCTGCGGGTGATGGACGATCGCAGCATCGTCATCGCGCTCGACGAGACGGTGGGCAACGATGACATCTCCAATCTCCTGGCCGCGTTCAACGGTGCAAAGGAGACGGATTTCGGAATCGACGAGCTCGCCTCGGGAGCGGATCCGCGGTACGACGAGCGGTTCAACCGCACCACTCCGTTCCTTACGCATCCGGTGTTCAACAAGCACCATGCCGAGACCGAGATGCTGCGCTACATGCATAAGCTGGAATCGCGCGATCTCTCGCTGGTGCATTCGATGATTCCGCTCGGCTCGTGCACGATGAAGCTGAATGCGACGGCCGAGATGATGCCGATCACCTGGCCGGGCTTCGCGAAGATCCATCCATTCGCGCCGCTCGATCAGACCGACGGTTATCGCCAGCTGTTCGACGAGCTGGAGAGCGCGCTCGCCGAGATCACGGGATTTGCGGCGGTGTCATTGCAGCCCAACGCGGGATCGCAGGGCGAGTTCGCGGGCCTGCTGGTGATCGATGCGTACCATTCTGCGCGGAAGGAAACGCACCGCAACATCTGCCTCATTCCCCAGTCGGCGCACGGCACCAATCCGGCGAGCGCGGTGATGGCGGGGATGAGGGTGGTGGTGGTAAAGACCGACGATCGCGGCAACATCGATGTCGCAGATCTGAAAGCCAAGGCGGAGGAGCACGCTCTCAACCTCGCGGCGCTGATGGTGACGTACCCGTCGACCCACGGTGTCTTCGAGGAGTCCATCGTCGAGATCTGCCAGATCGTGCACAAGTACGGCGGCCAGGTGTACATGGACGGGGCGAACATGAACGCGATGGTCGGGCTGTGCCGGCCGGCCGACATCGGCGCCGACGTGTGTCACCTGAATCTTCACAAGACCTTCTGCATCCCGCACGGCGGCGGCGGGCCGGGGATGGGCCCGATCGGAGTGGCGAAGCATCTCGTGCCGTTTCTGCCCGGTCATCCGGTGGTGCGACTGGATGGGCGCGAAGAAGTCGGCGCCGTGTCGGCGGCGCCGTGGGGGAGTGCGAGCATTCTCCCGATCTCGCACGCTTACATCAAGCTGATGGGTGGGGAAGGGCTGGAATACGCGACGAAGATCGCGATCCTCAACGCCAACTACATCGCCCGGCGATTGGAGCCGCACTTTCCCGTTTTGTACAAGGGCGCGCACGGAACGATCGCCCACGAATGCATTGTCGATACGCGGGCTGTGAAGCAGGCGAGCGGAGTCGATGTCGAGGACATCGCGAAGCGCTTGATGGACTATGGATTCCACGCGCCGACGGTGTCGTTCCCCGTTCCTGGTACCCTGATGATCGAGCCGACGGAGAGCGAGCCGAAGGGGGAGCTGGATCGGTTCTGCGAGGCGATGATCTCGATTCGCGAGGAGATCGGGGAGATCGAGTCGGGCGAAGCCGACCGGCGGGACAACGTTCTCAAGAACTCCCCGCACCCGGTGAGTCGGGTTACCGCGACGGCGTGGCCGCACCCGTACGCCCGGGAGAAGGCGGCGTTCCCGGCGGAGTGGACGCGCGATTACAAATTCTGGCCCGCGGTGGCGAGGGTGGAGAGCGCGTACGGCGACAGGAACCTGGTTTGTTCTTGTCCGCCGACTGACTCATACGTTGAGTCGGAGGCAGGGAGGACTTAGTTCCGACTGGCGATCTGGATTAACTGGTTGTGGGTTGAGGGCGGCACGGTTCCGGGTTGCCGGTTAACGGCCGGGTTGACCGGTCGTTTTGTTGCTCCGCTTGCTGGCCACACTGCGGTGTAGGCCGTGGAGCATTTTCCTCACCTGAATCGTTTGGCTCAATGGCGATGCGGAGGCAGAGAGGACTTAGTTCCTACTGGCGATCTGGTTTAACTGGTTGTGGGTTGAGGGTGGCACGGTTCCTGGTTGCCGGTTAGTGGCGGGATCTACCGTTCGTTATATCGAAGCGGAAGACTGTGCACCGGTCAGAAGCAGAAGGATGATGAAATCGCTGATGCCCGGAAGTACAGTGGCGTGTGAGCAATTTTCGGAAACTCGAAGTTTGGCGAAAGAGCCATGCCCTCGTACTCAACGTTCACAGCGCCGCAAAAAAGATTCGCGGCTCCGACCACGTCTCCCTACGTAGTCAGCTGATAAGAGCGGCGATGTCAGTCCCCGCAAACATCGTGGAAGGCGTGGGCCAAAGAAGCGGAGCCGAATTCGGGCGATTCATCCGGATCGCTCTCAATTCTGCCAACGAGCTGGAGTATCACCTGGTGTTGGCCCGCGACGTAGATGTTCTCGAACCCAACGAGTTCGCGTCGCTACTGAGCCAAACGATTCAGGTGAGGAAGATGCTCCACGGCCTACACCGCAGTGTGGCCAGCAAGCGGAGCAACAAAACGACCGGTCAACCCGGCCGTTAACCGGC
>DASSNV010000203.1:0-6204 GCA_035701245.1 Gemmatimonadaceae bacterium
GGGAGAATCGCGCGATCGTTCGACAATCTGATGTAAGCGCGGTCGCTGCGCGCAAAGAGTTTCCAGTCCACTCGCCGCAGATCGTCGCCCTGACGGTACGGCCGATACTCGGTGAACTCCGCCGCGATCCCGCGCAGCCGCGACGTGTGCGCACCCGGCATTCCACCGCGCACCACTCCGCGCGACGGCCACCGAATTCCGCGCACCGCGTCGAGAAGCGGCGCGTATTCGTCGTAAGTATTCACAGCATCGACTGTCATGCGATCGCCGTTTTGGCGCCTCCCGCTTCCCGCCTCCCGCCTCCCCCTTCCCGCCTACAGCTTGATCTCGCTCTTCGGCGGCTTCACCTGCTCCAGCAGGCGATCGATGATCTGCTCCGCACCGACACCCTTCGCTTCGGCAGCGAAGTTGGGCAGCACGCGATGCCTGAGCACCGGCCGCGCGACGCGCACGATGTCGGCCGGTGAAACCGCGAACCGTCCCGCCAGCAGTGCGTGCGCCTTGGCGCCGAGTATCAGAGCCTGACCGGCGCGCGGTCCCGCGCCCCAGCGCACGTACTTCTTCACCATTTCGTCGGCGTCGGGCTCCGAAGGGCGAGTCGCGCGCGCGAGACGCGCGGCGAAAAGCAGCGCGGGTTCGGCGGCCGGAACATCCCGCACCATCCGCTGCAGCGCGCGCGTCGATTCGCCGCTGATCACCGGCTGCAACGGCTCAGGATCGGCGCCAGTCGTCGCGCGCAGAATTCCAACTTCCGCTTCCTCGTCCGGATAACCGATCCGTACGTCGAACAGAAATCGATCGAGCTGCGCTTCGGGCAGCGGATACGTCCCTTCCTGCTCGATCGGATTTTGAGTCGCGAGGACGAAGAACGGCTCGGGCAGCGGCATCGTCTCGCCCGCCGCAGTCACGCGGTGCTCCTGCATCGCCTCGAGCAGCGCCGCCTGGGTGCGGGGCGGCGCGCGATTGATCTCGTCGGCGAGCAGGATGTTGGCGAACACCGGACCGCGCACGAATCGGAACGACCGCGCGCCAGTCGCCGAGTCTTCTTCCATGATCTCGGTGCCGGTGATGTCGCTCGGCACGAGATCGGGCGTGAACTGGATGCGCTTGAAGTCGAGATCCATCGCTTCGGCGACGCTGCGAATCATCAGCGTTTTGGCGAGACCCGGAACGCCGACGAGCAGCGCGTGACCGCCGGCGAGGAGCGCCATCAGAATTTCCTCGACGACGTTCTCCTGCCCGACGATGCGCTTACCGACTTCGGTGCGCAGCCGCGCCGCCGAAGCGAGCAGCTCTTCGCGCGAATTGCTTAAGGGTTTTGCTGAGACCGATTGAAGGGCCATTGGAACCGGGTCGGAAGTCGCGCTGCTCGCAATGCAGGACCGGAAAATTAACGTGTTGCGACGGGCTTGACCGCTCCCGATATTAGTCGCCCTACCTACCGGGAACCATGAAGAAATCACGTCGCGACTTTCTCAAGCAGACCGGCATGGCGGCTGCGGCCCTCGCCGCCACCAATACGCTCTCGCCCCGCAAAGCGTTCGGCTCGCTCATCCAGCCGCCGGTCGAGATGCCGGACGACGCCGATGTCCGCGCCCTCATGATGACGGCGATCAACACCGCCAAGATGGCCGGCGCCAGTTATTCGGACGTCCGCATCGGCCGCTACCGCAACAGCTTCGTGTTTACGCGCGAGCAACAGATCGTTAACACCGTCGATACAGACGACATTGGCGCCGGCGTGCGCGCGCTCGTCAACGGCACGTGGGGCTTCGGCGCAACCAAGACCCTCACCACTGACGGTGTCGCCGCTGCGGCGCGCGAAGCGGTTGCGATCGCCAAGGCAAATCGCATCGCCCAGGGACAACCGGTCGAGCTCTCGCCCGTTCAGGCGTACCCGAACGCGACCTGGAAGAGCTCGTTCCAGATCGATCCATTCACCATTCCGATCGAGCAGCGCGCCGATCTCCTGCTCAAGGCCAACGCCGAGGCGCTCAAGGTCAAAGGCGTGCGCTTCGTCAACTCCGGAATGTTCTTCGTCAAGGAAGATCGCAACTTCGCTTCGACGGAAGGCTCGGTGATCTCGCAGACTCTCGTGCGCGTCGCCGTTCCCTTCACCGTCACCGCGATCGCGCCCGACAATTCCGATTTCCAGACCCGCGGCAACGTCGTCGCGCCCGCAGGTCGCGGCTGGGAATACGTGCTCGAGCAGGATCTCGTCGGCAACGCCGGCAAGTGGGCGACAGAGGCGGTGCAAAAGCTTACTGCCAAGCCGGTCGAAGTCGGACGGTACGATCTCGTTCTGCACCCGACGCACCTCTGGCTCACGCTGCACGAATCCGTTGCGCATCCGACCGAGCTCGACCGCGCGCTCGGCTACGAAGCCAACTACGCGGGCACCAGCTTCGTCGCGCCGCCGGAGAAAGTGCTCGGCAAGCTGCGCTACGGCCCGGACCTCATGAACGTCCAGGGCGATCGCTCCCAGGAAGGCGGCTGCGGCACGACGGGTTGGGACGACGAAGGCGTCAAGCCGGAGACCTTCCTCATCATCAAGAACGGAATCTTTAACGATTATCAAACGACGCGCGAGCAGGCCAACTGGCTGAAGTGGTACTACGATCAGCAGGGCCGGCCGATTCGCTCGCACGGCTGCTCCAACGCCGACTCCTGGAGCTCCGTACAGTTCCAGCGCATGCCCAATGTCTCACTGCTCCCGGGTAGCAAGGACATCAGCTTCGAGGACATCATCGCAGACACCGATCGCGGCATCGCGATCATCGGCGACGGCTCGTTCTCGATCGATCAGCAGCGCTACAACGCGCAATTCGGCGGTCAGGTCTTCCACGAGATCAAGGGCGGTAAGATCGTCGGCATGCTGAAGGACGTCGCGTATCAGATGCGCACTCCCGATTTCTGGAATTCAATGGACATGATCGGCGGCCCGAAGAGCTACTTCCTGGGCGGAACTTTCTTCGACGGCAAAGGCCAGCCGCCGCAGGTGAACTCGGTGAGTCACGGTGTCGTGCCGAGCCGCTTCCGCAACATCAACGTCATCAACACCGGGAGGAAAGCATGAGCGCCGCCGGATTTTCGCGCGGAGCGCCGAAGCGCCTCCTCGATGCTGTTGAAACCGCGATTCCTACTGGCGCGGTGATGCCGCGCGATCAGGCGCAGGCGCTGGTCGAGAAAGTCGTGAAGATGTCCAAGGCCGACGCCGTCACGGTCAGCGTGAACAGCGGTTATCAGGCTGACATCCGGTTCGCCGCCAATCAGGTCTCGACGTCGGGTGGAGTCGTGAACGGCCAGGTCGCGGTGCAGAGCACCTTCGGAAAGCGTCACGCCGCGACCACTACCAACGATTTCTCGGACGAATCGCTGCGCCGAGCGGTCGAGCAATCCGAAGCGCTGGCGAAGCTGTCGCCGGAAGATCCTGAGACGATGCCGGAGCTGGGGCCGCAGACATATGTGCCGGTGAACGGCTACTTCGAGTCGACGGCGAATCTTTCGCCCGAGGATCGCGCGCGCGCAGCGCTCACCGCGCTGGATCCCGCGCGCAAGGCCGGCGATCTCAAGGCCGCGGGCTTCATCGTCGTCAACGCCGGCGCCAGCGCGCTCGGCAACAAGAGCGGGTTGTTCGCGTACGATCGCAACACCACCGCGAACTACACGTTGACTGTGCGCACCGACGATGGCACCGGTTCCGGCTGGGCCGGCGCCGAGCATCCCGATTGGAACAAGGTGGATTTCGCTGCGGTCTCGGCGCGCGCGATCGACAAGGCGCGGCTGTCGCGAAATCCGGTTGCGATCGAGCCCGGCCGCTACACCGTGATCCTCGAGCCGCAGGCGGTCGGCGACCTTGTGCAGCTGATGGCGTTCGCGCTCGCGGCACGCTCGGCCGATGAAGGACGCAGCGCATTCGCCAAGCAGGGCGGCGGGAACAAGATCGGTGAGAAGATCGTCGATCCCCGCGTCACCATCATCTCAGACCCACAGGATCCGCAACTCCTGTCGCAGCCGTTCGATGGCCAGGGTCTGCCGCTCGGGCGCCAGGTCTGGGTCGAGAACGGTGTATTGAAGCAACTCTTCTACTCACGGTTCTGGGCGCAGAAGCAAGGCAAGCAGGCGACCGGCTTTCCGTCATCGGTCAAAATGATGGGCGGCAACACGTCGGTGGACGACATGATCAAGTCGACGCCGAGGGGTGTGCTCGTCACGCGACTGTGGTATCTGCGGCAGGTCGATCCGCGCACGATTCTCTACACCGGGCTCACGCGCGACGGAACTTTCCTGATCGAGAACGGCAAGATCTCGAAGGCGATCAAGAATTTCCGCTTCAACGAGTCGCCGCTGTTTTTGCTCAGCAATCTCGAGGCGATCGGGCCGGCCGTTCGACTCGCCGGGACCGAGGCGGGGGGCGCCGTCGTTATGCCGGCGATCAAAGCCAAAGATTTTGATTTCACCAGCTTGTCGGACGCCGTCTGATTTTGAATTCGCTCGGATAGCCTACTGAAGACGACCAGCTGGGGGCTGTGGGCGGAACGGCGGGCGGCTCTGAGCTCGGGCTTGATTTTTTCAAACAAGAGCTCGGAGCGCCGAGCCGCTCCGCCGACAGCCATTAGCTGGTAGTCTTCAGTTAGCCTTTCTGGATCGGTATCGGTGTCCTCACAGCCGCGGCCCCAGTCGAGCGGCGAAGAGCTGGCGAACAGCCTGTCCCACGGACTGGGCGTCTTGCTCACGCTCGTCGTCGGCCCATTTCTCATCATCGCGGCGGTAGAGAGCGGCGACGTGTGGCGAGTCGTGTCTGCCAGCATCTACGTCGCGACGTTGCTGCTCCTCTACACTTCTTCGATGCTATACCACGCGCTGCGGGGAGCCGGCGCGAAGACGGTGTTTCAAAGAATCGATCACGCCGCGATTTACTTATTGATCGCCGGAACCTACACGCCGTTCACGCTGATCACTCTGCGTGGTCCGTGGGGCTGGAGCATCTTCGGCGTCGTGTGGGGCCTCGCTATCGCCGGCATCGCGTTCAAGGGAACGTTTGGCAACCGGTTACCCGCACTTTCAACTGCCGTTTATCTCGGAATGGGCTGGGTGATGGTCGTTGCTCTTCGACCGCTCACGATGCATGTCGCGCCGAAGGGGATTCTGTGGCTCGCGGCGGGCGGGCTGTTCTATACCGGCGGCGTGATCTTCTACGTCCGCGACGAGCGGCATCGCTACAGCCACGCGGTGTGGCATCTCTTCGTGCTGGCGGGAAGCATCGCGCACTTTTGCGCGATTTTCTGGTACGCGGTCCCGATGCGCGACGCGTAGCAACGACCGCGGTGTCGCGGAAAGTGTCGGAGGGCCCCGTCGGATCACTGAAGACTACCAGCTCGGGGCCATCGGCGGAGCGGCCCACAGCACCGAGCACGCGTTGGAATGAGAGAGTCTAGCCCAATCCCATTGTCGAGTTCTGCGGACGATTCAGCCTTTCCGAGACCATCACGCTCCGCCCAGTAAACGAAACACTCTCGAAAACAAAACGACGACGAGAGCTAACCCCAGGACGAAGACGACAACCGCCGCGCCGGGGATAACGACGCTTTGCATCGGCCCGTTCGCAACTGACGCCGTTGCGGTGGAGTCGATCACAGGAGTCCAGTAATCACTTCGAGAAGTCTGCATTCTGAACCTCCCTAGTTGAGAATCTTGATCACCCGGTAGACCACTGCGATCATGAGCACCAGAGTCATGGCCCCTGCTATCAGCGCTGCGCAGCTGACTACGTGCTCAACGGTCGGCGCAGTCATCGCAACGATCGCGGCGGAGTCGACAGTGGGACCAAACTGGTTTATCAACGGGCCTTGCATTCGCAAACTCCGCTAAGGACGGATCCACGCTAGTCGCCAACGCACCCTCGCCAAATACGTAGCCTTACGTAGAACGGCCCGCCGGTTGGGAATTCCTGAGACTTCCAGCGTAGCTGCGCACTCTTATTTCACTGAAGAAGACCAGCTGGGCGCAGTCAGCTGGCCCGCTGGCGGCTCTGAGCTCGGTTTTGATCTTTTCAAACAAATGCTCAGCGCCGCCAGCCGCTCCGCCGACAGCCCCCAGCTGGTACTCTTCAGTGATGCCCTTGAATCCACGGCGTTCTTAAACTCGTAGTGATCTCCGGTTGACCGAGTGGTCTTCCGGCTGCAAGTTCTCCGAACTTCAACC
>DASSNV010000204.1:0-3119 GCA_035701245.1 Gemmatimonadaceae bacterium
ACGAGCGATCACCCATCACCCATCACCGGTCACCCATCACCCATCATCTACTCGTGAAACTGGCCCATGCGGAGAAACTTCTCCCGCCGGCGGCGGACGAGCTTGTCGGGTTTGTACTTCCGCAGCTCGTCGAGATGCCTGCACACCACGTCGTGCAGAGCGGTTGCCGTGGCCTGGTGGTCGGCGTGGGCGCCGCCCCGGGGCTCGGGAATGATCTCGTCGACCACCTTGAGCTCGAAGAGATCCGGCGCCGTGATCCGGAGCGCGGACGCCGCTTTTTCCCGCATCTCGGGACTCTTGCCATCCTTCCAGAGGATGGCCGCGCAACCCTCCACGGTGATCACGGAATACACCGAATTTTCGAGCATCAGCACGCGATCGGCGACGCCGAGGGCGAGCGCGCCGCCCGAACCTCCCTCACCGATGATCGTCGCGATGATGGGAACTTCGAGCCGGCTCATCTCGAACAGGTTGCGCGCGATGGCCTCGGATTGGCCGCGCTCCTCGGCGCCCAGCCCCGCCCAGGCACCAGGCGTGTCGATGAAGGTGAGCACCGGCACATGGAACTTCTCGGCCAGCTTCATCAGTCGAAGTGCCTTCCGGTATCCCTCCGGATGCGGCATCCCGAAGTTGCGTCGCAGGTTCTCCTTGGTGTCGCGGCCGCGCTGATGGCCGATGACCATGACCGTATCGCCGTCGAGGCGAGCCCACCCGCCCACGATGGCAGGATCCTCCCGATACAGCCGGTCGCCGTGAAGCTCGATGAAATCGGTAAAAACGAGCCGGAAATAATCCTCGGAAAGCGGGCGTTTGTTCGACCTGGCAACCTGGACCCGCTGCAGAGGGGTGAGGTTGCGGTAGATCTCCTCACGCAGCTCGGCCAGCTTCCGCTCCAGCGGAGCGATCTCCTCGGACACATTGAGCTGGCGCTCGCCGGCGAGCTTTTTCAGCTCGTCGATCTGCCGTTCCAGCTCGAAGATGGGCTTTTCGAAGTCGAGAGTGGCCGTGGCCATAGGGGATATGTTATGTCCCCTGGCCTGCCCGGACGAGGTGTACCCGGTCAGAACCGAGCAAAGCCCGTAACTCCGTCAGGGCGGCGTGGGAGGCGGGCAGGCGGAGCGACCTCGACTTCAGCCTGGTGCCGCCATTGCCGTCGCGCCAGCGGACCTCGAGGACCGGTGCGACGGTGCTCCCGGTGGAGTGCGTCTCGATGACCGCGCGGACGTCCCGAAGCACGTCGGCGTTCACGTCGCGCCCCTCGCCGAGGGTGATCGAGACGCCGATGTCGCCCGAGAACTTCATGTCGGCGAAGCGCGTGATGGACTCCACGATGAATGTGGGCGCGTCGACGTCGCGATCGCGCTTCGAGTATCCGCCCTTGAGCAGCACCGGAATGTCGGTTTTCACCTGATCGCCGATGGCGGCCCACTTTTCCGGGAAGATCAGGACCTCGGTGGAACCGGAAAAATCCTCGACCGTGAGACGCGCAAACTCCGACCCGGAGCGTTTGCTGATCTGTCGCTTGATCGACGTGATCACGACCCCCAGCGCGATCGGATCCGGGGACCAGGTACCGAGTTGGGAGACAGTGTGCGTGGCGAACAGCTCGCATTCGAGCTGGTACGGCTCGAGCGGATGGCCGGAGATGTAGAAGCCGAGGATCTCCTTTTCCTTGGAGAGCCGCTCGCTTTCGGACCAGGCGGGGACGTTCGGAAACCGGTGTTGGGTGTTGGGTGATTGGTGCTGGGTGTCTGGTGTGCCATCACCCAACACCGAAGACCCACCACCAAGCAGGTCGCCGAAGAGGCTCACCTGACCCGATTCCTTCTCCGCCTGGCGCAGCGACGCTTCGGACAGCGCCGTGTCCAGCGCCGCCCACATCTGCGAACGCTCGACGCCGAACGAATCGAGCGCACCCGACGTGATCAGCGCCTCGAACACGCGACGGTTGCAGAGCCGCAGGTCCACCCGTTCGCACAAGTCATAAAGGTCGGTGAATGGACGCTCGACGCGGGCTTTCAGGATGGAGTCGATCGCCGCGTGTCCGACGTTGCGAATCGCGCCGAGCCCGAAGCGCAGCCGCTTGTCCCCGACGACGGTGAACTTGTAGCCGGACTCGTTGACGTCCGGCGCGAGCACCTCCAGTCCCAGTTCCTTCGCCTCGGCGATGTACTTCACGACGTTGTCGGTGTCGCCGATGGACGACGACAGCAGCGCCGCCATGAACTCGGGCGCGTAGTGCGCCTTGAGCCACGCCGTGTGGTACGAGATGACCGAGTACGCTACCGAATGCGACTTGTTGAAACCGTATCGGCCGAAGGTCTCGATCTGCGCGGACAGCTCGTGAATGATCTTCGGGTCGTAGCCACGCGCGACCGACTTGCTGATGAACTTGTCGAGCTCCTGCCGGATGAGGTCCGCGTCCTTCTTTCCCACCGCTTTCCGCAGCACGTCGGCTTCCGCGAGCGAGATGCCCGCGAGCTGCTGCGCAATGCGCATCACCTGTTCCTGGTAGGTGATGACGCCGTACGTGGGCTTGAGGATCGCCTCGAGCTCCGGGAGTGGATACGAGACCTCTTCTTCGCCCTTCTTGCGGCGCTGATAGACGCGATGCATTCCCGCGTCGAGCGGGCCGGGCCGCATGAGCGCGTTCGACGCGACCAGGTCGTCGAACCGGTCGCAGCGCATGCTGCGCAGCATGTCGGTGGCGAGCGCCGACTCGAACTGGAAAACGCCCGCCGTCCGACCCGCCCGCAGCGTACGGTACGTCTCGGCGTCGTTCAGCGGCAGCGCCGCGAGAGAGAGCGGCGTGCCGCGCTCCGCGATCATCGCCAGCGCATCATGAATCACGGTGAGCGTCGTGAGGCCAAGGAAGTCCATCTTGAGCATCCCGGCCTTCTCGAGGTAGTTCATGTCGTACTGCGTGACGACCACCGATTCGTCGGCGCCGCCGCCGGCGCCCCGGGTACTCTGCGTGCACACCGGCACGTAGTCATCCAGCGGACCGGGCGCGATCACCACCCCGGCCGCATGGACGCCCGCATGGCGCGCGAGCCCCTCCAGTGCGATCGCGTAGTCGAGCAGCCGGCGATACCGCTCATCGGTGCGATAGAGCTGCT
>DASSNV010000205.1:0-6084 GCA_035701245.1 Gemmatimonadaceae bacterium
CGCGATGGGGGCATCGAGCCCCAGGGCGTGGAGCGAGATGACCTCGCCCCACGATTCGCCACTGGTGGTTTCCTGATCCAGTTGAGCGCTCGTTCTGCCGGTGGCCCCGTCGGCACGCCGCTCGAGGAGGATCTGATCTCCGTCCCAGACGGTGCGCTCGATAAAGCTCTTGCGTTTTCGGGTTTTGTTCGGTACTGTCTGATGGTCACGCTTATGGATAGTGAATGCCGAAGAGCTCGTTGCCTTTTGACTCGGGCGAGTACGCGCTTGTCGCGAGTCGCATAAGCCTCTTTTACGAGCGCCATCCAACGGGGCGGATCGTAACCGAGCTCGTTTCGCGTGATCGCGACGTTCTCTTTAAGGCGTCAGTGTATCGCTCGGCTGCTGACGCACAACCTGCCGCAACGGGCTGGGCTTCAGAGCGGGAGGGCGACGGCGAAATCAACGCGGTGGCCTGCGTTGAAAACACCGAAACGTCCGCGATTGGGCGCGCGCTTGCAAACCTCGGCTTCACCGCCTCGACGAGGCGACCGAGTCGAGAAGAGATGGAGAAGGCCGATCGCATGCGTTCGGCCTTTTACCAGAACCCGGGGATTTTGGGGTCCACGGCGCGCGTATCCGAGGAGCAGCGTGCGATCAACACTCAACGCGCCGATTCCGCGGCGATCAGACCGCCGTCGAAACCGGCAAGCGCGGGTCGCCTCGCAGATGTCAGAGAACTTCTACTTGAGGCCGGCGAGCGAGGGATGCCCGCGTCGATCATAACGCAGATGCACGATCGTCTCGGGCAAGAGAATCCCACCGAGAACGAGCTCCTCAATATCGAGCGCCGAATCAGACATTGGCTGCTCCAACGTCGCGTTCCGGCCGCGCCAGACGATCCGAGCAAGGCCAGCACGCCACCTGTCAACAGTCCCCATCAATAATCGGGGAGATCGACGGTCTTCGAGACAGACATTGTGGCTGACGCTACCATAGGAGGCTGGCGTGACACAAAGCGGAGGTGCGGCGAACGCGAATGACAGCCACGCGGGTCACTACGCTACGCTCCGCGATGCGGAGCTCATTGTCGCAATGCGCCGAAGCGAACAGGAAGCATTCGTTGAATTCATCGAGCGGCACAGGATACTGGTGTGGAACCACGCGCGCGATTTAGGCGTCGCCGCCCCAGAGCGTCGGAGTTGGTCGGAAGAAGTTCTGCACGACTGTGCTCTCGCGCTCGTGAGAGATGGAGCTACAATCCCGGCCAATCTCCCTGGATACCTCATTGTGTCGGCTCGACGGAAGTT
Organism: Gemmatimonadaceae bacterium; assembly: GCA_035701245.1. Classification (GTDB taxonomy): domain Bacteria; phylum Gemmatimonadota; class Gemmatimonadetes; order Gemmatimonadales; family Gemmatimonadaceae; genus UBA4720. The sequence continues at coordinate 1,290 of DASSNV010000205.1, forward strand.
TTTTGCGCAGCTTCGCAGCGCCTCCGACGATGAGACATTCGATGAGCTAGTTGAGGAGGAGCTTGATTGTGGGTCCACTATCGAAGAAGAGGAAGCAGCGAACTCGCTTCCAGAACCGGTGCTCCGTCTACTCGATCGCCTCACCACATCCCTGACCGCCGACGAAGAACTGCTCCTGGTGTGGAAGGGACACCATGTGCCCTACACCACCATTGCCGAATGGTTGGGAGAAACGCGCAGCGCCGTCGCACAACGGATTTGGCGGCTTACCAAGCGTGTGAGCGAAGCGGCAGAGCAGATCATCGCCCCATTCAGCAGCGCCGACCAAGAAGCAGTTCGGCGTTTCCTGCACGTTCGAAAGGAGGACAGAAATGAGACGCCGTGATAAAGGCCGGCCAAGAAGCAATGTCAGACAGATTGCAAACGATGTTGCCGCGAACATTGCCGCGAACATTGCCGACCTGTTGCGTATACGGAGTATCAGTGAGGAATTGTCGCCGGTATATCATGATGGCCGCTTGATGACTTGGCTCGCGTCCGAATGCCGCGCGGTGGTGCGTGACGGCCTGGAGAGCGATCCATGGCAATCCGGCGAAGTGCTTGAGCTCGCCAACCGAATCCGCTCTGAAGCTGCCTCCAATCGCACGAGCGTCCGACGGTTGTCAGGCCGACCGACATGTGTTGCACCTCCGCCAATGGAAATCCTGCCGGAGCATGCCGCGGTAACAAGACAGGGCGGCTCCTTACCGTGGGTGCAACTCGCAACTGCTGCCGGCAGCGGTCGGGAGTTGTGGGACGAAGAATGTGACACATGGGTAGCGCTACCCGATGGGCTGCCGGGCGGCAGCTACGTCGCTCTGAATGTGAAGGGGGAAAGTATGCAGCCGCTCCTACACGATGGTGATGTCGTGTTAGTAAACATGGGTGCTTCGCCCAGCCGCGGAGACATAGTACTGGCGCGTACGGAGAATGGCTATGTAGTGAAGCGGCTAGCGCGGATCTCGAGAACAAGTGTCCTCCTTGAATCCCTGAATCCGAAATTCGAGCCGATCACAGTGCGGGATTTTTCGCGAAGCGTAGCCGGGGTCGTGGTGCTGCGCTGGTGTGATCATGACATGCAGGAGCTTCGGCTAGGTCAACAGGACCTGTCTCCTCCGTCGTAAAAGCAACCGAAAATCCCTCCCAAAGGCCCGGTCAGAGACCGGGCCTTTTTTGGTTGTCAACAGCTCCCATCAGATGTGTAGGAAGGAGCGCGCGAACCTTTGCGCGCGCTCGGCCTCAGCCGGAGATGCGCATGGCGATCATCAATTCAACAAGGAAAATATTTCGTGTCGCTCTGCTCGCATTCATGTACGGCGCGGCAACATCGGCGGAGGCTCAGTCACCCTCGCGCGTCGACTCGGCATTGCCCGCGTATCGGCCTCCCCTGATCATCATCGCGCAGCCTGACAATGTCGCAGTTCCGCAAGACAAGCCGGTGATCGTGATTCGGTTTGGCGCGGGTGAACCAGGCGATCCAATCGACGCGCATAGCTTCGCCGTTTCCGTCGATGGAAATGACGTAACAACTCTGTTCCAACTGGCAGGCGGTGAAGCCTGGGGCCCTCTCGCAGCAGGTCCCGGCGAATTGACTGTGAATAACCACGAGGTTGCGACACGAATCTGCTCTGTTCGCGGAACGTGCTCGACTTCGAGAAAGGTTATCGCGGTAGAGAAACCGTCTGTCGCAGTAGCCCCGACGACGCCGCTCCAATCGCCCAGCCGAAAAAAACGCGTAATCGATGCTCTCCTCGGTGCGCTCAGATCACTCCTCGGCCAATAGCTCACCCTCAATCGAGATCCATTCTATGAATCACGCAATTCTTCCGTGCACACCTGCGGTCAAGAGAACGAAGCCACGTTTTTTCAATCAGCTCTTTACCGGGCTCGCCGCCGTGTTCGTACTCTCAGCTATGGGTGCCGCCCGATCAACGCTACGGGTCAGTTCGGCACCGATCGCCAGTAGCCCTCACTCCGAGAGCTCCGTCGTTGGCAACCACGCCACCGGCCCTACTGTGGTGATCACTCCGCCGACCCAAACGGTGAGCTCCGGCAAGATCACCGTCACGGTGATGATGTGCTCACTCTATCCCGGTCAGGCGATCGCCAGCCGAACCTTTACGCTCAGCAACGCCAACGGCTCGAACAGCGTTGCGGCCAATTTCGCTGACGTTTCGGCGGAGCTTGGCCAGCCTGCCAGCTGTAATGGACCGAACGATGACTGGGAGTGGTGGCGCGGGCAGATCACGCTGACGACTGGCGACAACTATCTCACTGTAACGGCCTACGACGGTGGCGGCTTCGCCGGCAGCGACCAGGTTGACTACACTCGACCGACCCCTGAAAGGTCGGTAATAGTGATGGCCGATGCTCAGTCGATCGATCGCACCGCCGGCCAATCCGGCACTGCCCGCTATACGGTGCTGAACACCGGGGCTACGAGCACGACGTATACGATTTCGGTTTCGTGCACCGCCATGGGAAGCTGCGGCACTGCATCCCCGGCCTCCCTCTCGCTCGGTGCTGGTCAAAGCGGCGTGACTACTGTCGCGTACACCGCACCCGGCACTGTGGGTGCACAGGGGGTAATCTCGGTCACGGCGACGAATTCAGCTCCCAGTGTCGTCAAGGATCAAACGTGGAGCGAAGTGAATGTCGTCGCCGCTCCCCCGGCTGGCGCTGTCCTCGCTGGTACTGGCGTCGGGGGCAGCGACGTCCTGGAGCGCTCGCTCTGCCTGACGGTTTCAGCCGGATCCGGCCTGGCCGTCGAATGCGGCGAGCTCAGAGCAGTTCATCCGCTCCCGATGGTGCGCACGCTCAACAGTGAACGAGTGCCAATGCTTCTGTACAACTCGGAGCACGCGCACCCGATGCCGATAGTCCACGCTGATGTCACTCTCCCTGCCGGCGAGGCGCTTCCTACAACCGTCGAGGCGACTCTCACGGTAAACGGCACCCAGGTTACGAAGAGCTGGAGCGGAACCGATTGGGTCGCTGGCGAAACGAGGCGTATCGCTGTCCAGATTGATGCCGGAGCGTGGAACACCGGACTCTACCCGTACACGCTGGAAATAAAGCGCGTCACTGGCGGCTCGACACTTTTCGCGACTCTGAATGGCAATCTTCCTGTCGTGAACCGCAGCGCGAGCCCCTTTGGCGCCGGTTGGTGGCTGGCGGGACTGGAGCAACTTGTTAATCCAGGCGATGGAACGCGCTTCTGGATAGGCGGTGATGGCAGTACCCGTCGGTATTCCTCCGCGGGCGCCAATCTCTGGATCGCGAGCGCAGTCGATCGTATAGACAGCCTTACGTTCGACGGCACGTATTACTATCGGCTGCTGCCGAATAAGGCGAAGGTGAAGTTCAATTCGTCGGGACAGCATCTCGCCACAATCAATCGTCTCGGTTATCAGACCGTATTCGCCTACACAACTGCTGGCGGAAGGACGGTACTCTCGACGATGGACATGCCGGTTCTGTCGGGTACGACGCGCTATACGTTCAACTATAACGGCAGCGGCCAGCTCACGAGCGTCAACGCGCCGCATCCATCGGGCAGCGGTAGCCGCATAACCACTATCACTCCGGACCCGACGACCGGGCGTATCGCGAGCATCAAGGATCCCAGCACCGATTCGGTGCGCTTCGGCTACGACGCCACCGTCAACACGCGGATGAACTCGCGTATAGATCGCCGCGGCTTCCAGACCACGATCTCGTATAACAGCGGGCGGGTTGCGTCGCACACGCTGACGCTCGCTGGTGGCGCCGCGATTACGCAGAGCTACCTGGTGATGGAGACAGCGGGACTTCCCGCGTCCAGCCGACCCGGGGCGCAGCCGCTCGATTCCACCTACACAAAGATTGATGGCCCGCGAGCCGACGTCTCAGACGTCACGAGAATCTGGTTCACCAGGTACGGCGCCGTATCACGCAGCGCCAATGCTGTTGGTCGCGAAACTCTGATCTCATACGGTAACGCGAGCTTTCCCGGTCTTCCGACGAGAGTCAGAGATCCGAACCGCTTCGTGACCGAGGCCTTCTACAACAGCAGGGGACTGCCGGACTCGGCGAGACAGTTGGATCCGCTCGGTGGCTTGGGCAACGCCAAGACCGCGTACCAATGGCATGCGAGCTTCGACCTTCCGACACGAATCACCTCTCCGCTGGGCATCAACAACGGCTCCGATTCGCAGTTCTCGTACGATGCCTCAACGGGAAACCGACTGTGGCAGCAGACGGGACGTGATTCGACGCGCGTGAACTTCCGCTACTACGCGAACGGTCTCCTGCGGGCGATCGAAGCTCCGACGGTGACCGCGGATTCTCTTCAGTACGACGCTACCCTCGGGAACTTGTCATACGAGCGAAGTCCGAACCTGGCGGTGACGAATCGGTACACCGACGCCGTCGGACGCGACACGCTCGTCACGGTTCCGATTGACGCGACCAATTCCGGGCATATTCATACCGTCTACGACATAATGGACCGTGTCACCAAAGCCGTGACCTGGGGGCCGGCAATCGCGGCCGCCGAGGGGGTTGCGGACAGCGTTGTTGCCGACCAGACGAACAACTCCGAGGGAAATCTTACCGGGGTGTCGCGCTCCCGTGGCGTCTACTGGAGTGGCTATGCGCCGCTCGCAAGCACTACCGTCTACGACGGAGCTGGCCGAAAGACATCGGAGACACACCCGGGCAGGACGGATAGCTATGTCTATGACTCCGCCGGCAACGTCACAACGCATACGACTCC
>DASSNV010000206.1:0-3026 GCA_035701245.1 Gemmatimonadaceae bacterium
CCCCCCCCCCGGCCCGCGGCCATGGGCTGAATCTTAAGTATCACTGAAGACTACCAGTTAGGAGCGGCGTGCGGAGCGGCTGGCGGCGCCGAGCACGGGCTGGATGAACAGCGTGGCTTGGCTCCGAGTGCTGTTTCAAAAAAGAAGCTCGGAGCCGCCCGCTGCTCCGCCCATCGCTATTAGCTGGTAGTCTTCCTTGATATTTCGGAAATGAGCCCCGAGCCTCGAGCCGGCCAGCCCGCCGCCCGCCGGTAGTCTTCTTTGCAGCTGCTTGCGGCCCGTAGTGTCTTCCCCGCCTTGCCTCTCGCGCGCATCCTTTGCAGCGTTGCACTCCCACTGTTGTAAGGAGCCTTGATGCTGCGAATCGCGACCCTCACGCTGGTGGCGCTGCTGCCGGCGGCCGCCGCCGTTAACCCCACGACTGCCGGCCCCCCCGATCAAAGAATGCTCGGCCGATGGGATATCACCATCACCACTCCTACCGGCCCGCAACCATCCTGGCTCGAGATCGAAGAGTCGGGGCGCGACGCGCTCGTCGGACGCTTCGTCGGGATCGTCGGCAGCGCGCGGCCGGTCTCTGAAGTCGCGGTCAAAGGTGACTCGCTCAGCTTCACCATCCCGCACCAGTGGGAAGATGGCGACGGCTCTCTCACCGTGAGAGGAATCGTGCGAGGCGCGGGCCTCGAGGGAACGATGACTTTCCCCGACGGCAAAACTTTTTCGTGGACAGGAGTCCGCGCGCCGAGCATGGTCCGTCACGGAACTCCATCGTGGGGCACGCCCATCCATTTGCTCCACGCCAACGACCTCGGTGGATGGCATCCGAGCGGATCGCCGAATCAGTGGGTGGTGAAGAATGGGATTCTTTCCAGTCCACATTCTGGAACCAATCTCGTCACCGACCGGACCTTCGGCGACTTCAAGCTCCACGTCGAGTTCCGCTATCCCAAGGAGAGCAACAGCGGCGTGTACCTGCGCGGCCGCCACGAAGTCCAGATCCAGGATGACTACGGCAATCCGCCCGCCAACGATCGCTTCAGCGGCATCTACGGATTCATCTCGCCGAGCGTGATCGCGGCGAAGCCGGCGGGCGAGTGGGAGACGTACGACATCACGCTGATCGGACGGATGGTAACAGTGGTCGCGAACGGCACCCGGGTGATCTGCAATCAGGAGATTCCGGGAATCACCGGCGGCGCGCTCGACAGCAACGAAGGCGCGCCGGGCCCGATTTTCCTGCAGGGTGATCACGGTCCCGTCGAGTACCGCAACATCGTCATCACCCCGGCGAGGTAGCGGTATCCAAAACTCCCGGATCGAGCCGGGCGATCCGCGTTATCAGGCCGTCGTCGACAAGCAGTTCAACAAGCGCTTCGTCGCGCGGCCTGATTACGTGCGGCTGGCGACCTCGAGCGACGACGTCGTATCGGCGCTGAACGATGCTGTCGCGGAAAACCGACGTGTCGTAGCGACATCGGGTGGGCACTGCCTCGAGGGATTCGTTTCAGACCCGGACGTTCGCGTCATCATCGACATTTCGCCGATGAAGCGCATTTACTACGATCAGTCTATGAACGCGATCGCCGTAGAAGCCGGCGCGACCGTCGGCGAGACTTTTCGCGCGCTGTTCGAGAGCTGGGGCGTGGTCGTCCCACTCGGCGAGTATCCCGGGATCGGGATGGGTGGCCACGTCGTCGGCGGCGCGTTCGGGTTTCTCTGCCGCCAGTTTGGTCTCGCGTGTGATTATCTGCACGCGGTCGAAGTCGTGACCGTGAACGAGGCCGGACACGCAGAGATCGTTGTCGCGAGCCGCGACGCGTCGGATCCGAATCGGGAGCTGTGGTGGGCGCACACCGGTGGTGGCGGGGGCAACTTCGGGATCGTCACGCGGTACTGGTTTCGCTCGCCCGACGCGCGCGGTGCTGATCCCGCGAAGCTCCTTCCGCGAGCACCGGAATCGATCACGACGCTTCGGGCCGAGTGGGACTGGAGCGACGTCGATGAAGCGACATTCGGGCGACTGCTCAAGAACCACGGCGCCTGGAGCGAGCGCAACAGCGATGCAGCATCGCCGAACGCGTCGCTATGGAGTCTGCTGATGGTGCAGCGGCAACAGGCCGGCAGCATCGTCATCCGCTGCCTGAGCACCGAAGGCGCGCTCGCCGGCGGGCAAATCGACGACTACGTAGGCGCACTCAGCGAAGGCATAACGCTGCCGCGCAATCGGCAGCTGACGAAGATGTCGTGGCTCGACTTCGCCTTGAATCCTTTTCCAGATCTGTTCGCCTTTCCGCCCGGCGGCGTCAACACCAAGGGTAAGGATGCGATGCTGAAGAAGCGACTCACTGACCGGCAGATCATGACGGCGCACCGCTACATGACGCGCGAAGATTATGACGTGATGGGCGGTGCGTTTGGGCTCGCGACCTACGGGGCGCGTGTCAATACGGTCGCGTCCGACGCGACGGCATCGGCGCAGCGCGATTCCATTTTCGACATCGCGTGCGTCGTCGGGTGGGTGGGCAGCGCCGACACCGAAACGAGTCTGGCATGGGTGCGTTCCTTTTATCGAGATCTCTTTGCCGACACTGGAGGCGTACCAGTGCCGGGCGAGCGCTACGATGGCTGCCTGATCAATCACCCTGACGTGGACCTGACCGATCCGGCGCTGAACACTTCCGACGTGCCGTGGTACGCTCTGTACTACAAGCAGAACTATCCGCGACTGCAGCGCGTGAAGGCGCGCTGGGATCCGCGCAATATTTTTCATCATCCGCTTTCGATTCAGGCTCAATAGCACTCGTCATGGACCTCGCCGTCAATCCTCCCGTGCTGCCGATGCTCGCCAAGCGCGTTGGCGAGCTTCCGCCAGGTGACACGTGGATCTTCGAGCCCAAGTGGGACGGCTTTCGCACGCTCGTATTTCGCGACGGCGACGAGGTATTCATCCAGAGCCGCGACGAGCGGCCGCTCAATCGTTATTTCCCCGAGCTGGTCGAGCCGCTCAAGGCGCAGCTCCCGAAGCG
>DASSNV010000207.1:0-13218 GCA_035701245.1 Gemmatimonadaceae bacterium
AGGGTGATCCCATCGGACGAGGAGGCGAGCTCCAGGTCTTTCTTGAGATCGTCATTGATCGAGGTCTTCTTGTCGCCGCTGCAAGCGGCCAGAAGAATGGCCCCAGCTCCTGCAAGCAACAGATAGGTCTTCCGCATAAAAACTCCTTCCCATGCACTGGGAATGACTGTCCCGCGAGTCGTACACCAGCGAGGAACATATGATTCGCGCCGGCACCATCTATAATGGCAATGGACGCACCTGCAGTTGACGCTCAAAATCGGGGCTTAACGACCGATTTTCTCGCGCGCTGTCATCGCTTGGTGACAGCAGTTGTCTCTATGGAGAGACTCGCGAGATCATCGTCACCCCCTTAGCTTCGCGCGAATGAAGATTCGGGGAGTCGTTCCGATTTCGCTGGCGATCCTGGCCTGGGCCTGCTCACCGCGATCCGTTGCCGACATGTCCCCAGCCGAGAAGGCTGCGGTGGCAGACACCCTCAAGAAGCTGGTCGTTAATGCCTACGACCTGTCGAAGCCGGACCCTGTGAAAAGTCTGATGAGTCTTTACCCCACTGAGGGCAGGGTGATCTCGGCGAGCGGCGGGGTGGTGACGACGACCCGCGAACAGCTCGAGCAGGGGATCAAGGCGTTCTGGACCTACGTCGGCCAGAACATGCGGAATCCGAAGTGGGAATGGACGTCGATGAATGTCGACGTCCTCTCCCCGGATGCGGCAGTGATGACGAGCACCTATCGGGTCCCTCACCTCACGCCGACCGGGATGAATCACGTGATCGGCGGGGCGTGGACCGCAGTGTTTCAGAAGCGCGGGGGTCGGTGGGTCATCATCCAGGAACATCTCTCGGATGTGCAAAGCAATCCGAACCTGCAGATGGACCAGATGAACATGGCGCCTGCGCCGACCCCACCGAAGAACCCCTGAAGGCTACTCTTCTGACCCGCCGGTCGCCCCAACGGAGGACTTGAGCTGCTGGCCCATCTCGGCTTCACCGCTGATAATCGAGCGCCAGGTGAGCTCGGGGCCACGCCGGAACCCTTTCTGGGTGACCTTAACTCCCTCGGGCGAAATCGCCACCATGTAGGCCTTGCCGTCGATCTCGATCTCGCGCTTCAGGGTCTTTTCGAGTTTTGTCGCCATGCCCCCTCCGGGGAGTTAGATGTAGGTTGGCGGTATAATACGCGGTCCAAGCCTCGGGTAGCGAGTCCCCCTGGTCGGCTTCCACCGTAATTGGGGCCCTTAATGTAGCCTGCTCAGCCGGTCGTTCGTCTTTAAAAACACGGAGATCGAATGGCTTTCATGGCTCTACAGGCCCCGGGCGACGACAGCGCCCACCTCATTTACGAATTCGAGCGCCGCGCCTACCCGGTCAGGAACGCACTACTGACAATAGGCCGCGATGCGGCGAGCCATATCCTGATTCGCGAGCCGGCCGTCTCACGCAACCACGCCGAACTGCGGGCGGAAGATGGAAAGTTCGTCCTCCATCCGTGTGGGGTTAATCCCACCGCCGTAAACGGAGTCACGCTCAACGAGCCCAAATCGCTGGCCGAAGGCGACAAGGTCGAAGTCGGCTCGGCGATCCTGACGTTCACCACCAAGCGTCTCCCACTCGGGGTCGCGGTGATCGAGCCCGCGGCGGCGACCAAGCGCGAGAAAGATATCAGCACCCGCCGCAACACCATCAAGCATCCGATTCTGGCCGGAGATCTCGATCCCGATTCGCCGAACAAGGTTCCGACGAACGTGATAGTCGGGGCAATCGCGGTGATCGTTGTCATTCTTTACCTGCTGGGCCGGTGACATCTCGGCGTAGAGACTCGGCCTCGCAGTGGGCCACCTCTCGTACGTAAGCTGGCAGCTGCGAGCCTTACAGCAGCTGTGCCAACAGCTTTTCTCGGGGAATCGATCGGGGCGCTTCGACTTCCATCCACAAAACAGAAGCGGGGAGCTTTAAGCGTAGTCAGCTTGCTGCTGGGAGCACGGCACGCATGGTCTTTTCGCTATTTCAACTGCGGACCAGGACGACGAGAGGCGATGCGTCCCGAGAGCTGTCAGCGTAGCAGCTAGTACGCTTGAAGCTGCCCACTTCCTTTCATGTGGTGGCCAGCCGAAGCCAATCCGGACTTTACGCCGAGAACCTGGAGAGAACCACCTTTTCCAAAGCGTCTCTCACCGCCGGCAGTTCGATGGATTCGAGGACATCGGCGGCAAAAGCGTAGGTGAGCAGAGTGCGCGCGCGCTCCGGCCCGATCCCCCGGCTATTCAGGTAGAACATCGCAACGTCGTCGAGGCGCCCGACGGTGGCGCCGTGGGTGCACTTCACGTCGTCGGCGAAGATCTCGAGCTGGGGCTTGGTGTCGACGCGCGCCTGTGGTGAGAGCAGCAGGTTGTTGTTGCTCTGCTTGCCGTCGGTTTTCTGCGCTTCAGGGTGGACGTAAACCTTCCCGTTGAACACACCGTGTGACCGTCCGTCGAGAACGCCCTTGTAGACCTCGTGGCTCGGGCAGTTAGGAGCGATGTGCTCGATGCTGGTCTGGTTGTCGATGTGCTGGGTGCCGTCGGTGAGATATAGCCCGTTGAGAGTGCACGTCGCCGCATCGCCATCCAGCACGGTGTAAATGTTCGTGCGGGCCAGGGAGCCGCCGACCGCGAACGAGAACGAATGGAACTGGCTGTTCGCTTCCTGCTTCGCCTGCACCGTGCCGACGTGGAAGGAATTCTCGCTCTCGCGCTGAACCTTGTAGTGGTCGACGTGCGCGCCTTCTCCGACAACGATCTCGGTGACGGCGTTCGTGAAGTAGGTCCCCTCGCGAAGCGACACGTAGCTCTCCACGATCGTCGCACGCGAATGTCGTCCGGCGACTATCAGATTGCGGGGGTGCGAGACACGGTCGCCTTCTGAAACGAAGACCAGATGGATTGGCTCGGCGACATCCGCATCCGGGAGCACCTCGATGAGCGCCCCATCGCGCACGAAAGCAGTGTTCAGCGCCGTGAATGCATGGCGATCGAAAGAGGCGATCCTGCCCAGGTAGCGCTCGACGACCGGACTGCCCGCATCGATGGCGTGCGCAAGACTGCCAACCACCACTTCGCCACTCGCGGTCGACAAATCCGGTGAATACACGCCGTTCAGGAAGACGAGGGTGTGCCAGCCTGCCTCGCCGAAGCCAAAGCGCTCGATGTCGGCCGGCCGCACTCCGAGTGCGCCGACTGCATCGGCTTTTCTCCTCGAGGACTCGCGGCGGTCGGCGGGTTCGGCAGCGGGCACCGCGAGCTGAAACAGCTGCTCGGCGATCGGTGCAACGCTTGTGAAATGCCAATCCTCGTTCTTGGTCGTCGGGAAACCCAGCGCCTCGAATCGCGCCAGCCCGTGCTCGCGCAGACTCTGCAGCCATTTGGGACCGGCAGGCTGACGGCCAAAGTCCTGACGGTAGACCTCAATAGAGCCGGGCGCGCGGGTCGTCGTCCCGGCGCGCTCGCCCTTCGGGCGCGACGCCTCTACCTCGAGCGGGATGGTCGCCGCAACATCGCTCACGCGACCGCTCCCGCAGCAGTAGCGTCGGCGTTCTGCAGCCAGTCGTAGCCCTTCTCTTCCAGCTCGAGCGCCAGCTCCTTGCCGCCGGATTTGACGATCCGGCCGTTCGCCAGCACGTGGACGAAATCCGGGACGATGTAGTTGAGGAGTCTCTGATAGTGGGTGACGACGATCGTCGCGTTTTCAGGGGAGCGAAGCTTGTTCACGCCTTCGGCGACGATGCGCAGCGCGTCGATGTCGAGGCCCGAATCGGTCTCGTCGAGAATCGCGAGCCGGGGGGCGAGCACGGCCATCTGGAAGATCTCGTTGCGCTTCTTCTCACCGCCGGAGAATCCCTGATTCACGGATCGCGACAGCATCGACTCGTCCATGTCGACGAGCTTGAGCTTCTGCTCGACGATGTCGAGGAACTCGAGGGGATCGACCTCTTCCTGCCCGTTCGCCTTGCGGATCTCGTTGTACGCGGAGCGGAGAAAGTAGGCGTTGGAGACGCCGGGAATTTCTACAGGATACTGGAATGCGAGGAAGATCCCGCTCTGGGCGCGGACTTCGGGATCCATCTCCAGCAGATCCTGGCCGTTGTAGGTGACGCTTCCGCCGGTAACCTCGTAGGTCGGATTGCCGGCGAGCACCTGCGCCAGAGTCGACTTCCCCGATCCGTTCGGGCCCATGACGGCGTGCACTTCTCCGGCGTTTACGCGGAGACTGATACCACGAAGGATTTCCCTGTCGCCGATACCGGCGTGAAGATCATTTATCTCGAGCACGAAACCAGTGATTGAATGTTGTTTGAATCGCGTAAATCGCCTGACTGAAAAGCGTCCAGTTGGCGGTGAACGGGTAACCCGGCGTGCGTGGTCCGGAGCGGAGCCAGTCCCAGGCAGCTTGGATTCTGTCGCTCAGGTTCCGTCGTTCCATTCCGCTCAGTTGTTGGGCGTTTGGCCTCAACCGACACTGCCTTCCAGCGTGATTCCCAGAAGCTGCTGCGCCTCCACTGCGAATTCCATCGGCAGCTCCTTGAACACCTCGCGGCAAAAGCCGCTCACGATCATCGACACCGCGTGCTCGGCGCTCACTCCACGCTGCTTGCAATAGAAGATCTGATCCTCGCCGATCTTGGACGTCGAAGCTTCGTGCTCGAGAGTCGCGGTGTTGTTCTGCACCTCAATGTATGGAAAGGTATGCGCGCCACAGCGATTCCCGATGAGCATGGAATCGCACTGAGTATAGTTGCGCGCGCCTTCAGCCCTCGGCAAAACGCGAACGAGTCCGCGGTAGCTGTTGTTTCCTTCGCCGGCGGAGATTCCCTTCGACACGATCGTCGACTTCGTATTCTTGCCGATGTGGATCATCTTGGTGCCGGTGTCGGCCTGCTGCTTTCTGTTGACCACCGCGACCGAGTAGAACTCGCCCACCGAGTTGTCGCCCTGCAGAATCACGCTCGGATATTTCCAGGTGATCGCCGAGCCGGTCTCGACCTGAGTCCACGAGATCTTGGAGTTCACGCCGGCGGCTTTGCCGCGCTTGGTGACGAAGTTGTAAATCCCGCCCTTCCCCTCTGAATCTCCCGAATACCAGTTCTGCACAGTCGAGTACTTCACGGTGGCGTTGTCCAGTGCGATCAGCTCGACGACCGCCGCGTGCAGCTGATTCTCGTCGCGCTTGGGCGCGGTGCATCCCTCGAGGTAGCTCACCGAAGCGCCTTCGTCGGCGATGATCAGAGTGCGCTCGAACTGTCCGGTGTTCTTGCTGTTGATCCGGAAATAGGTCGAGAGTTCCATGGGGCATTTCACGCCCTTGGGCACGTACGCAAACGATCCATCGCTGAACACTGCCGCGTTCAAGGCGGCGAAGAAGTTGTCACTGTGGGGAACGACGCTGCCCAGATATTTCTCGACGAGGTCGGGATGGTTTTGCACCGCTTCACCGAAGGAGCAGAAGATGATGCCGAGCTTGCCGAGCTCCTCTTTCATCGTCGTTCCGACCGACACGCTGTCGAAGATCGCGTCGACCGCAACGCCGGCGAGGACTTTCTGCTCGTTGAGGGAGATGCCGAGCTTCTGGTATGTCTTGAGGAGCTCGGGATCGACTTCATCGAGGCTCTGGAGGGGCTTCACACTCTTTGGAGCGGCGTAGTAAACGAGAGAGTTGTAGTCGATCGGGGGATACTGGACGTTGCCCCAGTGCGGCTCTTTCATCGTCAGCCAGCGCCGATACGCCTTGAGCCGCCACTCGAGCATGAACTCGGGCTCGTTCTTTTTCGCCGAGATGAGGCGGATGATGTCCTCGTTGAGGCCGGCCGGGACGGTGTCCGTCTCGACGTCGGTGACGAACCCGTACGCGTACTCGCGATTGACCAGCGCCTCGATTCCCGAGCTCATTCCAACTCCTTGGCGTTTCTATACTTCCCTTCGTAGATTCAATCTAAAGCAATTCTGTCGGGATAGTCAAGCGAACACCTGTCTCGCTATCCCGTTGTCTCGTCAGCACTTAGGCGGCTGCGACATGATCGATGGCGGTCCCGTTTCCTACAATAGAGACACGTGGTGACGGAGTTCGAGCCCGTGGCATCGGTCGCCGAGCTCGGCGACGGAATGGTTCTGCAACGCGTGCGGCCAAGTGGTGACGCGATTTGTCTGGTTCGCTACAACGGCGAGATCTCCGCGTTGAGTGATATCTGCACCCATCAGCATTTTTCGATGTCGCTCGGCGATCTTCTCCCGGATGGGACATTGCAGTGCGCATGGCATGGCGCGCGGTACGATTGCCGCACCGGTGAGGTGAAGCAGGTCCCGGCGACCAGTCCGCTGCCGGTGTTCGAGGTCCGGCTCGATGGAGACACCATCCTGGTCGGCCCACGGTGCAAGCGCATCGACGGGAAGTACGAAGCGTCAACGGTGCGCGTGCCTTGAATCTACGAGCCGAATTTCCGCTGCTGGCAGGAAATCCGGGACTGCACTATCTGGATTCCGCCGCGACATCGCAGAAGCCACGGGTTGTGCTCGATGCGCTCCGCGAATTCTATGAGACTTCCAACGCAAACCCCCACCGCGGCGCCTACTCGCTGTCGGTCCGCGCAACGGAGCGATATCACGAAGCCAGAATGCGTATCGCGCAGTTCCTCGGCGTGCGCGACCCGGACTGCCTGATCTTCACGCGCGGGACGACCGAAGGGCTGAACCTCGTCGCCGCATCGTGGGGCGCGGTGAACGTGACGAGCGGTGATGAGATCGTGGTCACGGCAATGGATCATCACGCCAATTTCGTCCCGTGGCAGGTGCTGGCGATGAGAAAAGGGGCGAAGTTCAGAGTTTGCGAGCTGACTCCCGATGGCAGAATCGATCTCGATTTTCTCGCCGGCCTGCTCAATCCGCGCACCAGAATTGTCGCGTTCAGCCACGTCTCGAACGCGCTCGGCACAATCAATCCGGTTGCGGACATCGTTCGACTGGTGCGAGACAAGACCGACGCGATCGTCGTTTGCGACGGCGCGCAGAGCGCTCCCCATTTCCCCGTTTCGTTCGACTCGCTGGGCGTCGATTTCTACGCGTTCAGCGGACACAAGATGCTCGGCCCGATGGGAATCGGGGGGTTGATTGGGAGACGTGAGCTTCTGGAGCAGATGCCGCCCTATCAGACCGGCGGCGACATGATCGAGTTCGTTTACGACGATCGCAGCACGTGGAACGTGCTGCCGCACAAGTTCGAGGCAGGAACACCGAACGCCGCGAACGCAGTGGGACTTGCCGCCGCTGTCGATTATCTCAGCGCTATTGGAATGGATCGCGTCATCGAGCACGAGCGCGCGCTGATGGCCGCGGCGCAGAAGCAGTTGGCAGGAATCCATGGGCTGCACATCTACGGACCAGCAGTCACGCAGCGCAGCGGTGTGGTGAGCTTCACGGTGGCCGACATACACCCCCACGATCTGGCGACGATCCTCGACGGCGAGGGAGTCTGCATTCGCGCCGGACATCATTGCGCGCAGCCACTGATGCGCCGACTCGATGTACCAGCGACCGCCCGCGCGTCGTTCTACGTCTACAACGACGAGAGCGACATCGATGCGCTTGTGATCGGAATAAGAAAGGCGCAGGAGATCTTCGGGTCGGGGGTCGATCTCGAGCGTGATTCGCATGCCGTCAGGTAGAAGTTCCGCCGAGCTGGGCGCGCTGTATCAGGAAATGATCCTGGATCATTACCGGCGTCCGCGGAACAAAGGGACGCTGGAGAATCCGGACGCGTCGGTGGAGATGAAGAATCCGCTCTGCGGTGACGAGATTGGGCTGCAGGTGGAATTCGATGGAGACAGCGTGCGTGACCTGAAGTTTTCCGGCCGCGGCTGCTCTATATCCCAGGCGTCGGCTTCAATGATGACGCAGCTACTGAAGGGGAAAACGCGAGCTGAGATCGAGTCCATACGCAAGCAATTCCGCGGATTGATGCTCGGCGAAGCATCTGCGGCCGACGACCCACAACTCGGCTCGTTGCGCGCGCTTTCTGGTGTCGCGCGATTTCCAGCGCGGGTGAAGTGCGCGCTGTTGGCCTGGAACGCGTTGGAGACCGCGCTGACCGACGGCGAGGGGTAGATCGGCAGACAGCGACTGTCTCGACGGATGCTTGACGGCCTGCCTGGATACCGCCATCGTGTTGGCGGCGGTGATCCACGCCTAACCTCTTAGACTCTGCCCCAGCCGGAGTCCAGCGAGAGGCAAAGGGGGGCAGACTCCCGGATCGGTTCGTCGATTCCTTTGCGACACCATGGCGCGCTGCTGGGGAGAGTGCCGTGGTGTGGCCAAAGGAGATACAGACGATGCCCCGACAGAAGGATCTCAAGCGCCTCGTTCGCGCTCGGATGAACAAGACGGGTGAAGCCTATACCGCCGCCCGCGCCAACATAATAAAAAAGACACGCTCGGTACACTCGGCGAATTCAGGATGGGTCGCGGAGGTGGACCGGCCAGTCGCACCAAAGCCCAGCGAGTACGCGCGTCTTGCCGGCATGAGCGACGCGAAGGTAAAGGCCCAGACCGGCTGTGCGTGGGAGCGATGGGTCAAGGCTCTCGATTATCACGGCGCCGAAAACATGTCGCACCGTGAGATCGCCGAGCTGGTGAGCAAGAAATACAAGACCCCCGACTGGTGGGCTCAGACGGTAACGGTCGGCTATGAGCGAATCAAAGGTCTGCGCGCCCGCGGCCAGCGCCGCGACGGGACTTACGAAGTGAGCAAATCGCGCACGTTCGACGTGCCCGTCGGCGATCTTTTCGGTGCGTGGTCCGACGCTACGCTTCGACGGCGATGGCTGAACGAAACTGAAGTCCGTATCCGAACGGCGACCGAGCCGAAATCGATGCGACTCGACTGGAGCGATGGGAGCATCATCGCAGTCGGCTTTGCAGCAAAGGGCAAGACCAAGAGCTCGGTCGCGGTGCAGCACACGAAGCTGCCCGATCGTGCGACGGCAGACCGCCTCAGGAAATACTGGTCGGATCGGCTCGACGCACTCGGCGAGGCACTGCCGCGCGGACGGGCAACGACGTAGGCGTGAGCGCATTCACACTTTCCTTCACCGCTCCGCTGGCTGACTACCAGCGTGAGGCCGAAGAGCTGCACGAAGCTCTGAAATCCGGCGACACGAGCGCGCGATGGAAGTTCAAGTGGATGCATCCGCGTTATCGTGACAAGTCGGTCAGCGAGGTCGAGCCGCAGGCGCTCGATCTCGCTGACGCGCAAATCGTAGTTGCGCAGGAATACGCGTTCTGGAAATGGGACGACCTGGAGAAGTTCACGGAGGCCGTCGCTCGTGACGGTCCGATCGCGCGGTTCGAGATCGCCGTCGATGCCGTGGTTGACGGCGATCTTGCCAGGCTGGAGTCGATGCTCACGGAGCATCCCGAGCTCGTTCACGCGCGCTCGACGCGTCGACATCATGCGACGCTGCTCCATTACATCGCCGCGAATGGCGTCGAGGGGGTTAGGCAAAAGACGCCGCCAAACGCTGTCGCGATCGCGAGAGCACTGCTCGAGGCGGGCGCGGAGCCCGACGCCGTCGCGGAGATCTACGATCACAAGTGCACGACGATGGGGATGCTGGTGTCGAGCGCACACCCGGCAGGCGCGGGATTGCAGATCGCGCTGGCAGAGCTGCTGCTCGACTACGGCGCGTCTCCACGCGGAAGGGGAACGGCGTGGCAATCGCCGGCTATGACGGCGCTTGCATTCGGTTACAGCGACACGGCACTGGCGCTCGCGAAGCGTGGCGCGGCGCCGGACAATCTTGCCGCTGCCGCCGGTCTCGGCCTGGCGGACGAAGCAAAGCGTCTGCTGCCAGCGGCCGGCGCGGCAGAGCGTCACGTCGCGATCGCGCTGGCCGCGCAGCACGGGCATCGAGAGATCGTCGCGATGCTGCTCGACGCCGGTGAAGATCCGAACCGGTACAATCCCGACGGTTGGCATTCGCACTCCACGCCTCTCCACCAGGCGATTGCTGCCGATCACGCGGACGTAGTGCAGCTGCTGGTGGAGCGCGGCGCTCGCACCGACATCAGGGATACCGTTTATGACGGTGACGCGATGGGATGGGCGGAGTATTGTCAGCGCCCGGCGATCGCGAACTGGTTGCGCGAGCGCGATGCGCGTGCCTGACGAATCGGCTGGGTAGATCCCCGCAACAGTCTCTCCTTATGGCAGGCGCGCGGAACGCGTGACATATTCGCTCGGCCCTCCGTGCAGCGGCGGGTCGCAGGAATGGAATCCTCTACCCTCAGCGAGGATGCGGTGCAGAACAACAACAACTACGATGCGATCGTCGTCGGTTCCGGCATCTCCGGTGGATGGGCCGCCAAGGAGCTCACCGAGAAAGGTCTGCGCGTGCTCATGCTCGAGCGCGGCAAGAACATCGAGCACATCAAGGATTACGTAAACGCGACCAAAGGGCCGTGGGAGTATCCGCATCGCGGCGGGCGAACCCGCGCGATGGAGGAGCTGTACCCGGTGCTCAAGCGTGATTATCCGCTCAACGAAACCAATCTCGACTATTGGGCATCCGACAAGGATTCACCTTACGTCGAGGTAAAGCGGTTCGACTGGTTCCGCGGTTATCACGTCGGCGGCCGTTCACTGATGTGGGGCCGTCAGAGCTATCGGTGGAGCGATTTCGATTTCGAGGCAAACGCCAAGGATGGCATCGCCATCGACTGGCCGATCCGCTACGCCGACATCGCGCCGTGGTACGATCACGTCGAGAAGCACGCCGGCATCAACGGCTCGCATGAGAACATGCCGCAGCTGCCCGATGGACAGTTCCTGCCGCCAATGCGTCTCAATTGCGGCGAGCAACAGGTCGCCGACATCGCCAACAAGAAATTCGGCCCGCACCGCCGCATCATCCCCGGCCGCAGCGCGAATCTCACTCAGGCGCACGCCGGTCGGACGCAGTGCCAGTACCGCGATGCGTGCTGGCTCGGGTGTCCGTACGGCGCGTACTTCAGCACCCAGTCGTCGACCCTTCCTCCGGCGATGGCGACGGGCCGCCTGACCTTGAGACCCTGGGCGATCGTCACCGAAGTCCTGTACGACAAGGACAGGAAGCGCGCGACGGGGGTGCGGGTGATGGATGGTCTCACCAACCAGATGAACGACTACACCGCGAAAGTGGTGTTCCTCTGCGCATCGACGCTCAACACCGCGTGGCTGCTGATGCGCTCAGCGACCGATGTGTGGCCGGGCGGGCTGGGGAGCAGCTCGGGCGAGCTCGGTCACAACCTGATGGATCACCACTTCCGCGCCGGAGCCGGCGGGAGGCTCGAGGGGCTCGACGACAAGTACTATCACGGCCGCCGTCCAAACGGATTCTACATTCCGCGCTACCAGAATCTCTTCGGTGACAAGAGGTCGTACCTGCGAGGCTTCGGGTATCAGGGCGGTGCCGGCCGCGACGGCTGGGGACGCGGCGTGGCCGAGCTGGGCGTGGGCGGCGAGTTCAAGGATGCGATGTCGCTGCCGGGGCAATGGACGATCGGCGCGACCGCGTTCGGCGAGATGCTGCCCGATCACCGCAACGTCGTGACGATCGATCCGGTCAAGAAAGACAAGTGGGGTTTGCCGGTGCTCAGGATCGACTGCATGACGCGCGAGAACGAGCACGCGATGCGGCGCGACATGCAGGTCGACATGGCGGAGCTGCTGGAGCAGTCGGGAGTGAAGGACGTCACCGTCTACGACGCCGGTTCCTTCCCGGGCATGGGCATTCACGAGATGGGAACGGCGCGGATGGGTCGCGACCCGAAGACGTCGGTGCTCAACTCGCACAACCAGGTCTGGGATGCGATGAACGTCTTCGTGACCGATGGATCGTGCATGGTCTCGACCGCCTGTCAGAACCCTTCTCTCACCTACATGGCGCTCACTGCCCGCGCAGCTGATTACGCGGTGCAGGAGCTCAAGCGGCAGAATCTATGACGGAGCCATCGATGAACGACAACGGCATATTGACCGAATCAACCGCGGAGATGATCACCCGCCGTGAAGCCGTCGCACGCGTGGCGGTTTTGCTTGGCGGAGTCGCGCTGATTGGCGGCAACGCGCTGATCACCGGCTGCCGCACCGAGAAGACCAACGGCTCGTTCACGCCATTCAGCGCCGACGAAGTCGCGTACCTGGACGAGATCGCGGACACGATCCTGCCAACCACGAGCACCCCCGGCGCCAAGGCGGCGAAGACCGGCGCGCTGATGGCGACAATGGTGACCGACAGCTACAGCGACGAGGATCAGCAGACCTTCCGCGACGGGATGCGGGCGCTCGACGATCTGAGCAAGGACAAGAACGGCGGGAAGAGCTTCATGCAGGCGACGCCGGAACAGCGGCTGGCGCTGCTAAAGACGCTGGACAAGGAGCAGCACGATTACTCCGAGAAGCAGCGCATCGAGGAGCTCAGGAAATCGAAGGAGTTCATCTCCAAGGCGGTCCAGGAGAATGCTCCGAAAACTGAATCGCAGACGGCAACGGCAATCAGCGCGAATCCACCAAATCGCTGGTTCCGGATGATGAAGGAGCTGGCGCTGCTCGGATACTTCACATCCGAGATCGGCTGCAAGCAGGCGCAGGTGTACGAGGAGGCGCCGGGCAGCTACGAGCCTTGCATGCCTTACACACCGGGGCAGAAGGCGTACGCCTCGCACGCCTGACGACACCGGCAAGTCCCATCGATGGCGGCTGATACCTCGTACGATGCGATCGTCATCGGATCCGGAATCTCCGGTGGCTGGGCGGCGAAGGAGCTTTGTGAGAAGGGCCTGAAGACCCTGGTCCTCGAGCGTGGACGCAACGTCGTCCACATCAAGGACTATCCGACGATGAACCTGGCGCCGTGGGAGCTACCGCACCGCGGCGCCTTGTCGCGTCAGGTGCTGAAGGAGAATCCGCTGATCAGCAAAGCCGCCGGCTATGGCGAAGACACCATGCACTTCTTCGTCAAGGACCGCGACCACCCGTACGTTCAGGCGAAACCCTTCGACTGGATTCGCGGCTACCAGGTCGGCGGCAAGTCGATCATTTGGGGCCGAGCCTGCCAGAGGTGGAGCAAGCACGAGTTCGTCGCGCCGGAAAAGCTCGGTTACGGAATGAACTGGCCAATTACCTACGACGACGTTGCGCCGTGGTATTCGCACGTC
>DASSNV010000208.1:0-7580 GCA_035701245.1 Gemmatimonadaceae bacterium
CGGAAGTTCAGTTCGGGTGACGGAGACGATTACGGGCGCCAGCGTGTGCGGCTTTGTAGTATCGGTGATTTGTGGAGATTCGGGCGTCTGGCTGTGGAGCGCCATCGGCGCGGCGCACAGTGCAGCGAATACACCCACCCCCCATCGGGTTTGCCGTGTCATGAAGGGCTAGTCTAGCTGCGGCTCCATGAGTCTTTTGGGACGAAGGTCTGAAGCCTCCTTCACACATCAGTGCGGGGAATCGATCTGGGCGCTCATGAGCATCCACAGAACAAAAGCACGGAGCTGTAAGCTGGGTCAGCTTGCTGCTAAGAGCTGCTCACGGCTTCATGAGTGAGTCGCCGAATCAGGCCGGGCAATATCTTCTGGACCTCGATCAGTCGACGCCTCAGGGCATCCGAATCGGACTGCGAGATTGCGCCGATGTCGCGGCGGCGACGAGGAGGTTGGCGACGAGGAGGTTCTTGAACTCGGTCACGCCCTGATTGGCGCGCGCGCCGCTTTCCCTTCTCACCTATTCATCGCGCGCACGATCGCGGTGCCCCCACCCAATAAGTTCCGCTGCGAGCAGCAAGCTAACCCAGCTTACAGCTCCGTGCTTTTGTTTTGTGGATGCCGTTGCGCACCCAGATCGATTCCCCGCCTGATGCCGTTGCGCACCCCGATCGATTCCCCGCAACTACGCGAGCAGTATTTCCTCGGCGTTGCCGCGGCGGAGAGTGAATCCAACGCCGCGCACCGTCGCGACGAGCGGCTCCCCCGCTGCCTGGATCAACTTTCGACGCAGGTTGCCGACATGGACATCGACAACGTTGCTGTCAGGGTCGAAGTGCATGTCCCACACCTTCTCGAGGAGGGTCGTGCGGCGAACTACCTCTTCGGGGCGCAGCAGGAAGTACTCGAGTAGCTGAAATTCCTTGGGGGTGAGATCGAGACGCTGATCGTTCACGACCGCGACGTGACGGAGCCGATCGAGAGCGACGGGGCCGTAGCGTAACACCTCGAGCCGTTCGGCGCCGCCCCGTCGCAAGAGCGCCCGGATGCGTGCCACGAGCTCGTCGAACTGAAACGGTTTGGCGAGATAGTCATCGGCGCCGGCGTCCAGTCCGCGGACTATGTCTTCGGTTGCGTCACGCGACGTGAGCATCATGATCGGAGCGGTCCGGCCCTCCCGCCTCAGCTCGGCGGCAACCTGGAATCCGTTCTTCTTCGGGAGCACGACATCGAGCAGGATCGCATCGTAATCGTTGACGTGCGCCATCGTCGTCGCCTCTTCCCCGTCGCGAGCGAGGTCCACGACGTAGCCTTCCTCCCGCAAGCCTTGTTCAATGAATCCAGCGACCTTACGGTCGTCTTCCACGAGAAGAATCTTCATCACCGAATGAATGTTGGGGCCGGTCGATGAGAGTGATGCGAAGCCAGTGTGAAGATCACTTCATGATTGGCTCGCAGGAACCTCCAGAATGAAACAGCCGCCCTTTTCCGGCAGTGAGACCGCGTGGAGCTCTCCTCCGAGCAGCCGGGCAAGTCGCCGTGACAGCGGCAGTCCGAGCCCCAGACCTTGTGCCTCTTCGCCCGGTCTCGTGACGTAGATGTCAAAAATCCGCTCCAGGTCGGCAGGTGGGACGCCGGGTCCTTCGTCCTCGACGCGGAATACGACCCCTCTGTTAACCGCCTCGATGCTGAGCGTCACAGAACTTCGCTCGGGCGCGTGCTTGATGGCGTTGCTGAGAAGGTTCACGAGGATCTGCTCGACTCTGTTCGCATCGGTTTCGCAATTCGGCAGACCGGGATCGGGGATTAGGCTCATCTCGACCTGCTTCAGATTGGCCGCCGGTGTTACCCGAGCCAACGCGTGGCGCGCAATTGATACTGGCTCGACGCGGCGAACGACGGGCTTCAACCGATCTTCATCCAGCCGACTCAGGTCGAGCAGGTCGTTTATGAGACCGATTGCGTACTGCGCCGAGTCGAGCACCTCGAACGCCGCACGTGGAACAGTTGCCGGATCTTTCTTGCGCACCAGCATCTCTGACCAGCCGTAGACGGCTGCCAGTGCATTGCGAAGCTCATGATTCACCATTGCAAAGAACCGCTCCCGCGCGCGCTGGAGCTGCTGCACTTCGGCCAGCAGGCGCGCGCTATCCTCATGATGACGCGCATTCTCGACAGCCGCGGTTGTCTTGGCGGCGAGCAGGATGGCAAGGTGCTCGTCCTCTTCGGTGAACGCCTCGCCACCGGCTTTCTCGGTCAAGTAGAGGCTTCCGATAACACGCCCGGGGCCGAAGATCGGAACTCCAAGAAACGAATGCATCGGCGGATGATTTGGCGGAAATCCGCACGACTCGGGGTGCTCGGTCAAATCCGCGAGCCGGAGTGGCTTGGCGTCGCGGATGATGACGCCGAGGACGCCGTGACCCTCGGGAGGGCGACCGATTCTGGATCGCAGCCCGTCATCGATCCCATAGGTGGTAAAGTGCTCGAGCACCTTACCATCGGATCCAAGGACTCCTATCGCGGCGTACCGCGCGCCTATCACCTCCGCGGCGACCTGCACCACGCGCGAGAGGACCCCTTCCAGAGATGACTCGGTGATCATTACCGAATTGGCAACGTCGAGAAGTCGCTTCAGGCGTTGCTGCATCGGAGATGCGTAGGTAATTGCTGGCGCGGACACTTCAGGAAGATAGGCCGCCTGGAAAGAGCTGGTAACCTACGCAAAAATTCGTCGGTTGTTCACACTTTCTTCACGAAAGTCGGGCTAGTCTCCGCGTGAGCAGAGCACACCCCTTCACACGGAGCTTCAAATGAAACGTCTCGCGCTTGCCACCCTCGTAGGTGCGCTCGGCGTAGGGATACTCATCGTACCCGATACGGCCTCGGCGCAGCGCGAATCGCCCCTGACCGTCACGTCGAGGATGCACCCCGACTCATCGACAGCGCTGATTCAGGCGCCGCCGGGCGGCAAGTACAAAAAAGTCAGCACGCTCGTTCCGCTGCCCGACTTTATCCCCGGCCTCGGCACATTATATGTCGATCCCGCGACGCTCCCCGCCGGGCCGTTTCTCGCGTATGACCACCAGGGTCACCTCGTGAGCTCGATCTACATGATCCCGCTCAAGGATATGAACTCTCAGAAGGCGTTCAACGGTCTGAAGATCGCTCACGCGCCCGCCGATCACGTCGACATCGTCTACAACGCCGGCCATCCGGGTGTAGCGGAACCGCACTACCACATCGTCGTGTGGTACGTCTCAGCTCAGCGCGCCGCCCAGCTCGCGAAATGACGCGTTCATCCTTCCCTGTGAGCGTGGGCTGCGGTCGAGCGGTGGCCATGGGGAGCGATCTGATGGTTCGACTTGCATTTGCGTTAGCGCTGGTCGGCTCGGTCGCTCTTCCGTTGCGGGCGCAGCAACAGTCGGTGGATCCTGCATGGCTCACTTTCGACTCCGCCACCAGGACGGCGCGATTTCATCTGATTGCAGGACTCACCGGACTGAACGGCGCTCTGAATTTCAATGGATTCCGGGACGGGGGACTGACTGTCGTTATCCCAGTCGGCTGGAAGGCGGAGATCTCGTTCAAGAATCACGATGGGATGCTGCCCCATAGTGCCGAGGTGATAACGCCGCAGACTCCGCTCCCGGCGCAGCCACCGAGCCCAGCGATCCCCCGCGCCTTCACGCTCAAGCTTGCGGCAGGGCTCCCTCCCGGAGGGACGGACGTCATGCGCTTCACGGCACAGCCTCCTGGTGAGTACCTCATCTTCTGTGGCGTACCCGGACACGGCGCCGCTGGCATGTGGATCCGTCTTCAGGTCAGCGCGACAGCTCACACACCGGCGCTGGTGCGAACGCCATCCACAAAGTCGACGCCATGACGGCGTTCTCGCGTCGAGACTTCGTGAAGGCCGGCGGATTCGGTTTCGTCGGCTTCGCGCTCCATCCGATCGGGCAGATCCTTTTGGCGAAGCCTGTCGAGGTGATCGAGATGCGCAGCGATGCGTTTGGCTCGCGGGTGTGGTTCGATCCCATCGGGCTCTTTGTTGAGCCGGGCACGACCGTTCGCTGGACCGTGCGTGAAAATGTGCACACCGCGACTGCGTACCATCCAGACAATGACCACCACTCGCTTCGAATTCCCGAGCGTGCGATCCCATGGGACTCGGGATATCTCGTACATGCGGGAGCGCATTTCGACGTCAAGCTGACTGTCCCAGGCGTCTACGACTATTACTGCGCTCCGCACGAAGCCGCGGGAATGGTCGGGCGAATCGTCGTCGGAAAAGCGCTGGGGCCCGGCAGCAAACCGTTCGACTATTGGCTGGGGAAGTCGGGTACCAGTGATTGGCGGCGCGTGCCTGATGCCGCGCGCAGCGCCTTTCCGACAATCCAGCGCATCATCGCCGAGCGCCGCGTACATCTGACTTGAGCGAGGGCGTACGATGACAAAGGATCCTGACCGTGGAGCGCTGACACGTCGAAACGGGAATCCAGGGGTTCCGCGTTGGCTGCGTTCGATCCTCGGCGTTCCGCTCGAGATGAAACTGCTCGGCGCGAATCTGATCATCCTGGCGGTGGCCGCGCTGTTTCTCTTTGGACCGATGCAGCTAACCCCCGCGCGCCTCATCGACGCTTACGTCGTCGCGACCGCTCTGATCCTCGGAGCAATGGTGAATTTCGTGCTGGTAAGGCTCGCGCTTGGTCCGATCCAATCTCTCGAGCGTGTCGCAAGGTGGATTTCTGAAGGTCGGCTGGCAGAGAGGGTGCCGGCCTCGCTCGTAGCCGACCACGAGCTGGCCCGGCTCTCCAGAACCATCAACGAGATGCTGGACAATCTTGCGGCTGGCCGCGAGCGAGTGGAAAGGCTCGGTGCAGAGGTGATATACGCCGAGGAAAGGGAGCGCTCGCAGGTTGCCCAGGAGCTTCACGACTCGGTGGGACAGAAACTCGCCGACGCCAGCTTCGAGATCGCGGCCTCGACGAATGAAATGAAGAGTGATGTTCGTGCCACCCGACTCGCCAAGGCGAGGGGGCTGCTGCGCGCGGCGATCGAGGAAATTCGCAACATCTCCGGCTCGTCACACCTGCGCCTTGCCACGGAGGTTGATTTGCCGAAAGCACGTGAATCGCTCGACCGGGTCACCCCCCCGCAGTCTGTCAACAATGCGCGATCAGTAGACTCAACTGAGGGACGGATTCCTTGAGCGCGCGCGCGGGTTCACGAACACTGTTATCCGATATCGGAGCCGCATTGCCTCTGACTGACCGGAATCTGCAAACTGCGGTATCGTCACCGATCGGTATGGGGTCGGCGATTACGATTTCGCAACATGAATGGTCGGTCGCGCCCCCGTTCCGACTCGATCTCACGGTGAGTGTGCTCAGGCGGCTGTCGACAAATGTCGTCGACATCCTCACAGCGGAGGGGGAGTACGTGCGTGCGTTAGACACGTCGCGTGGGCCAATCGTAGCGCGTGCCCTCCAGGTCAGTCCGGAAAAGATTGCCGTCACACTCACCGGCGACTCGCGCGAACACCAGCAGGCGCTGGCGGTCGTAAAAAAGATGCTCGCGATCGATCGCGACGTGACGTATTTCGGCCGCGGGGCCGAGGGCATACCGTGGCTCCGCCCGCTGGCGCACCGGATGCGGGGCGTCAGACCGCCGCGCTATCCGACCCTTTGGGAAGCGTGCGTCAACGCGATCGTTTTCCAGCAGATCAGCATCCATGCGGCGAGCGCGATCATGCGCCGTCTCGTTCTCGCTTTGGGTCGAACGGTGCAGGCCGAGGGCGTTGGAGTCCATGCGTTCCCAAGTGCTGAACGTTTTCTCAGCGCAAAGGACGACGTGTTGCGGGAAGCCGGTCTCAGCGTCGGCAAGCTTTCGACGTTACGACGCGTCGCCGAAGCGCTGGCAGCGGGCACCCTCGACGAGGCGATGCTGGAGGAGCGCGGGAGTCCGGATGGGATCGCGCTGCTCGGAGGGATCAAGGGAATCGGGCCATGGACTGCTACGGTCATCCTCCTCCGCGGGTTCGGGCGCCTCGACGTGTTTCCCATGAACGACAGCAGCGTCGTGCGAAATCTCTCCCTCGTTTCCCATTCGCAACGGGTCGACGTTGAAAGTGCTCTCGAGTCACTGAGCCCGCAGCAGGGGATGTTGTATTATCACCTGCTGCTGGCGCGCCTCGAGACTGGGGGCGAAGTGGGACAGGCCTCGGTTGTAGGAGATCATGACTGATCCCGGCACCGCACTCACGGGCCCCGACTTCGGTCGGGGAATCCCCATCTCGGAAATCGCTGACAATGCGATGGTGATGGGCCACGCGAATGGAGAAGCCGTGGTTCTGGCCCGGCGAGGGTCCGAGCTTTTCGCTTTTGACGCGTTCTGTACTCATTACGGCGCGCCTCTCTCCGACGGCCTGCTGGTGGACGATACAGTGCGGTGCCCGTGGCATCACGCATGCTTCAGCCTGCGCACCGGCCAAGCAGTGCGCGCTCCAGCGCTCGACGATGTATCCTGCTGGCGCGTCGAACAGCGCGACGGCAAGGCATATGTGGGCGAAAAGCTCGAAGTGCCAACGCCGCCACGATCATCGAGATCCCGCTCCGTACCGCACTCCGTCCTGATCATCGGTGGTGGCGCCGCGGGCAACGCCGCCGCGGAGATGCTTCGCCGCGAGGGATACGCGGGTGGAATCACGATGCTGAGCGCGGACCAGTCGGGGCCATGCGACCGTCCCAATCTCTCGAAGGGCTACGTTGGCGGCACGGCCCCGCCGGAGTCAAATCCGCTGCGACCGCCCGATTTTTATAGAGAGCAGCGCATCGACCTCAAGTTGAACACCCGAGTCACCGCGATCGACACAGCGAAGCGGGAAATTCAGCTAGCCGACAACACCCGGACGCACTACGACGCGCTACTGCTTGCAACGGGCGCCGAGCCAGTTCGGCTCGACGTGCCTGGCTCCGATCTTCCGCACGTGCACTACCTGCGGACCCTTGCCGACGCAGACTCTCTCGTTGCCAAGGCACTGACCTCGAAGCGCGCTGTAGTCATAGGTGCAAGCTTCATTGGTATGGAGGTGACCGCTTCACTCCGCGCGCGGAATATTGCCGTTGATGTAGTCGCGCCGGATGCAGTGCCCATGGAGCGAGTTCTGGGGACGCGGGTGGGGACCTTCGTCCGTGAGCTTCACGAACGGCACGGGGTGACATTCCACCTCGGAACCACTGCTACGTCGATAGACGAGCGTGGCGTCACGCTCAAGACGGGAGAACACATCGAGGCTGATCTCGTCGTCATCGGCATCGGTGTCCGGCCCGTGCTTTCGCTGGCGGAACAGGCCGGACTGGCGATCGATCGCGGCATCCTCGTCGACGAATATCTCGAGACCACCGCGCCGGGCATCTTCGCGGCCGGTGACATCGTCCGGTGGCCCGACCCGCACTCCGGTGAGCGCATCCGCGTCGAGCATTGGGTGGTCGCCGAGCGTCAGGGCCAGACGGCCGCGCGAAATATTCTTGGTCGGCGCGAGCGCTTTGACGCGGTGCCATTTTTCTGGACCGAGCAGTACGATT
>DASSNV010000209.1:0-4635 GCA_035701245.1 Gemmatimonadaceae bacterium
TTCCAGGTCGACGGAATCGACAACGTCAAGCTGGGGCAGTGGCTGTTCAATCAGCATCGCATCGTCAACACTCCGATCGTTCACCCCGAGTTCAAGGGGATTCGGATCACGCCGAACGTCTACACGACTCTCGATGAGATCGATATCTTCGCCGACAAGGTCCTCGACGCGGTGAAGAAAGGAATTCCGGCGTAGCGTGCCGACTATCGAAACGGCCGGGCGACATTGAGCATTCTGCTGCTGGCGGTGTTTCTCGCCGTCGGCTCTTTCGGCGCCGGGCTACTTGGCGCGCTCACCGGTCTTGGCGGCGGCCTGGTCGTCGTGCCGATGATGACGCTGCTCTTCCACATCGACCTGCGCTACGCGATCGGCGCGTCGCTCGTTGCGGTGATCGCGACATCCTCCGGAGCAGCCGCGGCGTACGTTCGCGAGGGATACACCAACGTGCGGGTGGGAATCTTTCTCGAGGTCGCTACGACGGTTGGCGCCCTCACCGGTGCCGCGCTCGCTGCCTTCATTCCGACGAGCGCTCTCGCCGTCCTCTTCGGTGTCGTTCTGCTGTACACCGCGTACCGCTCGTTCCACGCGCCCGAGGATCACCCGACCGATCTTCCTCCCGATCCGCTGGCGGTTCGCCTGCGACTGAACTCGACCTATCCGACCCCGACCGGGGTCCGCTCGTACTCGGTTCAGGGTGTAAAGAGTGGATTCGGATTGATGTTCGCTGCCGGGATTCTTTCCGCGCTGCTTGGCATCGGATCAGGGATCGTCAAGGTTCTGGCGATGGATCGCCGCATGAAGCTGCCGTTCAAGGTGTCGACAACGACGAGCAATTTCATGATCGGTGTCACCGCCGCGGCGAGCGCGGGAGTCTACCTGCATCGCGGATACATCGAGCCCGCACTTGCATTTCCCGTGATGCTCGGCGTCCTCGGCGGCGCGCTGCTCGGAGCGCGGATACTCGCCGGTGCCCGAACGCTGTGGCTGCGCCGGATCTTTACGGCAGTCGTCGTAATCATGGCGGTCGAGATGCTCTACAAGGGACTGACGGGGGGACTATGACCGGGCCACGCCAGAATCCTTCTCATATGGTAGCGCGGGACGCGCGCGACGCGCGCGTCGAGCAGATGGTGGGGCGACTGCTGCGCCTCGGCGTTCTGCTCGCGGCACTGGTGGTGGCGATCGGTGGTGCGCTGCTGCTGGTGCAGTACGGTCACAATCCGGCCAGCTTCCATGACTTCACCGTCGCGGGCAGCGGCCTACGCAGCGTCGGCGCGATTCTGACCGGCGTTTCGCACGGAGACAGCCGCGCGATCGCACAGCTCGGGCTGGTGTTACTGATCCTTACCCCGGTCGCGCGGGTCGCGCTGACACTTGGTGCGTTCATCCTCCAGCGCGACCGTCTTTACATCCTGACGACTTCGATCGTCCTCGCCCTGCTGCTGTACGGACTGATCTGGGGCCGAGCGTAAGCGGGAAGCGGGAGGCGGGAGGCGGGTGATGAACGGTGAGAACTCCGAACCCGGAATAGCGACCCATCCCTATCCCCATCCCGCTTCCCGCTTCCCGCTTCCCGCTTCCCGCTTCCGTTTCCCTCTTCCCCCTTCCCGCTTCCCCCCTCCCCCCTCCCCCAATGATTCTCCTGCGCACCGCGTCGCTGCTCATCATCTCCAACATCTTCATGACTTTCGCGTGGTACGGCCACCTGAAGTACCTGCACGACAAGAAGTGGTACATCGCGGTAGTGCTCAGCTGGGGGATCGCGTTTTTCGAGTACCTGTTCATGATCCCCGCCAACCGCATCGGCGCGACCGAGCTGTCGCTCGCCCAGCTGAAGATCGTCCAGGAGGCAGTCACGCTGACGGTGTTCGTGCCTTTCGCGATCTTCTTCATGCGCCAGCCCCCGCGGCTCGATTTTCTGTGGGCGGGCCTCTGCATTGTCGCGGCGGTCTTCTTCATGTTCAGGGGGGCACACGTTGGCTGACATCGTCGCGGGCTGTAGATCAACTGCAACGGAACGGGTGCGAGACCTCAGTAGCGTAGTTGCCAGTGCTAAGTTCAAGACGTCGGGACGTTTCTAACCGAGGTACGGCACAACCGGCTGCCTGTGCCGTGAAATGCCACCAATGATGTCCCGACGTAGTGAACTATCGCTGGCATCTATGCCACTGACGTCTCGCACCTGTTCAGTTGCAGTTCGTACCAGCTCTACGTAACTACACAGCCTTGATCTCCGGGTACTTCCAGAACGCCCACAAGGCGTACAGCATCATCACCGCCCCGCCGAAGAAGATTGCCCACTCCACTCCGATGACGTCCGCCATCGCGCCGGCGATGAAGGAGCCGATGGGCGTGAAGCCGACGTAGACGAAGACGTAGGTGGCCATCACGCGCCCCCGCAATTCGTCCGGCACGACGGATTGCAGGATTCCGTTCGCAAGCGCGCCGTTGATCAGCATCGTCAGGCCGAGGAACAGCAGAACCGCCGCGGCGAGGTGCACCGAGCGCATCAGGGAAAACAGCATGGTAATGCCGGCGAAGAGGTACGCGCTGGCGTTGAACAATCTCCCGCGACGGATCCGCGCGCCAAGTCCGGCGAGCGACAGCGCGCCCGTGAGGGCGCCGACGCCGACAAACGTGAGGAGCAAACCGTAGCCCGCCGCGCCGGTGTGCAGCACGTCACGCGCGATGACGGGCATCATCGACAGAAATTGAAAGCCGAAAATCGAATACACCGCGATCACTCCCATCAAGCCGGATACCGAGCGCGACCCGCGCATGTACTGGAGTCCCTGCTTCAGCTGCTCGAACGGCGAGACGAGGTTCTGAACCGGCGTCCACCGCGGAAGTCTTATCTGGCTGAGACTGAGGAGCACGGCCAGGTAGCTGAGCGCGTTCACGCCGAAGCACCACGCCAGTCCCCACTTGGCGAGAATGATCGCTGCGATCGACGGACCGACGATGCGCGCCAGGTTGAAACCGCCGGAGTTGAGCGCGATCGCGTCGACCAGATCCTCGCGCGACACCAGCTCCACGATCATCGCCTGCCGCGCGGGGATCTCGAACGCCGAGATGATTCCGCCGGCCGTGCTGATGATGAGCAGCGAAGTGAAATCGATCCGGCCGCTCCAGGTGAACCACCACAGAGCCGCCGCCTCACATAGCAGCAGCGCCTGACAGATGATCACGATGCGGAGCTTGCTGCGGCGATCCGCGATCACACCACCGTACAGGGAGAGCAGCAGAACCGGCAAGCTGCCCGCGGCGGCCACTACTCCGACGAGAAAAGCGCTGTCGGTGAGCTCGAGGGCGAGCCAGCCCCGCCCCACCGTCTGCATCCACGTCCCGATCAGCGAGACGGCCTGACCGGTCCAGAACAGCCGGAAGTTGCGGTGTACCTGGAGCGCCCTGAACGGGTTGATCGGGCGCTTCAAGGCGCGGGCCGGCGTGGGATGGGCCATTCAGCAAGAGATTATACACCCAAACCGGCCCGGGCTGTATGTTAGAGATATGCGCTTCCACACCTACTCGAAGTTCAGCCCGGAAGCTGCTGATGCGGTCGATCTTCAGGCGCTGCTCGACAAGCTCGCGGATTTTCTGCTGCAATCGGGGTTCGCGGGCGGTCAGAGCTTCAATCCCTACTTCGACGATTTCGACTCCGAGCCCGACCGCTCGGTCGAGGCGCTGCGCCAGGCAATTCTCGACGCGCTGATCGAGAGCGGACAGTTCACCCCGGAGCTGCTAGAGGCGCTGCGCGGTGACGGCAACAAGGAATCGCAGGAAAAACTGAGCGAGCTGCTCGACAGCCTGATCCAGAAGCTAGCCGCGGAAGGCTACCTGAATCTGCAGGCGCCGCCACAGATGCCCGCCGGACACCAGCCCGTCACGGGGAAAGGAAGTCTTGCCCAGGCTGCATCCAAATCCGTGCAGTTCAATCTCACCGACAAGGGCATCGACTTCCTCGGCTACAAGAGCCTGCGCCACATCCTGAGCTCGCTCGGCAAATCCAGCTTCGGCTCGCACGACACGCCCCACCTCGCCACGGGTATCGAGGCCGACGGCTACAGCAAGGCATACGAATTCGGTGACGTGCTCAACATGGATGTCAACGAGACCCTGAAGAATTCTCTGGCACGCACCGGCTCGCTCGACGTCCCGATGGATCTCGACTATCAGGACCTGATGGTGCGACAGGCCGAGTACCGCTCGTCGTGTGCGACGGTGCTCATGCTCGACACGTCCCACTCGATGATCCTCTACGGCGAGGATCGGTTCACCCCGGCGAAGAAGGTCGCGCTGGCGCTGACGCACCTCATCCGCACGCAGTTCCCGGGCGACTCGCTCAAGGTGATCCTGTTCCACGACAGCGCGGAGGAGATCCCGCTGGCGACGCTGGCCCGCGCGCAGGTGGGCCCGTACCACACGAACACCGCCGAGGGGCTCAAGCTGGCGCGCCGCATCCTGCTCGCGCAGAAGAAGGACATGCGGCAGATCATCATGATCACCGACGGCAAGCCGAGCGCGTTGACGATGCCGAACGGGCAGATCTACAAGAACTCGTTCGGGCTCGATCTCACCGTGATCGAGAAGACGCTGCAGGAAGTGGCGTCGTGCCGGAAGTCGGGGATCATGATC
>DASSNV010000210.1:0-3526 GCA_035701245.1 Gemmatimonadaceae bacterium
AGGTCGAAAACCACAACTGGGCCGATGTCGTGCTTTACGTCGTCCACGATGGCGTCCAGACCCGCTTCACCCAGGTCGCCGCGGCCCACAATCTGTCGATCGAGATCCCGGAACGGTTGCAGGGCCAAATGGGCGTGATCCGCATCGCCGCACGCCGCATTGGCGGCACCGACAGCTACGTGTCCCAGGCGATCTCTCTGCGTGGAAACACCGCGGTGCGATTCACCATCGAAAGCAATCTGACACACTCGAGCGTCGGAGTCTGGTAGAAAGGACTCCACCCGCAGTCGCAGAGCGTTCAGTTGGTCTTGTTGGGATGGCCGCCACTGTCGCCACCAAACACGTCGCCCGCGCCTGCACCCACAAGCAGCGCGGCGGCGATGATTGCGGCCGTGAGGAGCAGACTTCGCGACACCGAAGTCCGGCCGGTGGCGACCGACTCGTAGTCGCGGCGAAGCAGCGTCAGCGGCTCGCCGGCGTACGAATCCTCGATTCCCCCCTCGCGCGAAACCGTGCGCACCGACAGCGACAACGATGAATCGGTGACTGCCTGAAGGATTCCGTCGAGGGTCTGGGCGCGCATCCCGATGCTCGGGGCGACGTCGATAGTTCCCTGGTCTGTGAGCGTCACTCGAACGGCGGGCTGCGCCGCTGCGTCGACCGGCCCTCGTATTGGAACATACTCGGTGCACGCCAGCAGGTTGGTGAACAACGCCAACGTGATGGCGCCGACAGCGCGACGACGCGAAACCGGAAACCGACCGCCCGAAAATGTGCCCATGGGTGAATAATACGTCGGGGGAAAAAATCCGAGCCCGGTCAGCTTCGACCGGGCTCGGGACCTTCGGATAATTCCTTGCTGCCTAGAACTGTCCGAGGCACGCGGCTCCGGTACCGTCGGAGATCGCGTTCGGCGGATCGTTCTTGTTGCGCAGACCGTTCACACCTACACCCGGTGCCGGAATGTTGGTGTCGGTGTTGGCCTCCGTCGCGTCGTAGTACAACCGGCCCGGAATCGGCAAGCCAGCCGCCGTCGGAACCAGATTCGGCGTGCAGGTCCGCTTATAGTCGTTCCACGCCTCTTCGCCGAGCTGGAAGTCAACAATGTACTTCTCGGTGAGAATCTCATTGAGGAGTGCCCGACCAGCCACAACCTCGGGCGCCAGACCGTGATTGGCCCGCTCCTCATTGAGCTTGGCGAGTGCCGTCACCTCATCTCCAGTCCGATAAGCAGCCTCGGCCCAGATCAGGGTGTTCTCGTCATAGGTGACGTACGGCTGCTGGAAATCATCGGCGCCGCGCTCATCGCTCAGCCACCGCGGATTCCCGCTCGGCGCGAAATACTCCGCTTCACGCGGATCATTCCGGCGGACGAGAATCGTGTCCAGAGTGATGCCGATACCGAGATCGCCACCGCGCGCCGCTGGACCGTGGAACTGGAAGTAGAAGTTCGTCTCCGATCCGGTCGAGGTGAACGCGCCGAAGTAATTGCCGGCGTCGCTCGATATTCCCTGCTGCGCCTCGGCCAGCGCCTGCGCGTACGCTTCCGGCCGTACTTCGGCGGTATGCATGTAGAAACGCGCCTTCAGGGTGTGCGCGAAGGCAGTCCATAGAGCAGGATCGCCTCCGTAGACGAGATCGGCACCAGCCGGCCCGGCGCTTCCAGCTGCGTTCAGGTTGATGTTGGCGATACCAGCCGACAGAACCTGCTGCACCGAATCGTAGACGAACAGCTGATCGTCCAGCGTCGGATTCGCTACGCCCTGAATGGCCTGCTTGTAGACGAGATCACCGAACAGATCGGCGCCGGTTCCCATCAGCGCTCCTTCCATCACCTGCGCGATGCCGAGGTAGAGCGAATCGCCCACCTGGCGTGCGCCGGCCTGGAGCTTTCTGATATCGACGAGCCCGCCGCCGGTGTAAAGCGCGGCGTGGCTGCCGTTGGTCGTCGACGGATCGTGGGTGTAGCGCGTCTCGAGGGCGCCGTACTGGTTGGCGACGCCCTGGAATTGCTGCGCGAGAATTCCGGTCAGGCGCGCCGGGTCACTGCCCCAGTACGCCCACAGATTTTCCTGCGTCGAGACGAAGTACTGATCGTTCGTCGCGGCGATTTGGCGATTGGGATCCGTGCTCGTTTCACCGCCGGTCAGGAAGTTGTTGCAACCTCCGACCACGGCTACCGCGCCCGCAACGAGGAGCCCGCCTGCCATGCGTTTTATATGTCTATACACTTCTGATATCTCCGTTTATGACTAGCGAGAAAGGCTGAACGACAGCACGAAGGAGCGCGTCGGCGGATTGATGAAGTAGTCGAGCCCCTGGGTCAGGAACTCGGCGCCGCCGAGGTTCACCTCTGGATCGAACCCACTGTACTTCGTCCAGGTCTTCAGGTTGCGGCCCGCGATGCGGATGTCGGCCGTCGAGAACCCGGTCAGATTCCGCAGGAAGGGTTGGTCGAGCGTGTAGGTAAGCGACACCTCGCGGAGCTTGGCAAAGCTGCCGTCCTCCACGAACTGCGCGCCCACCGTACCAAATCCGCCGCCGTCGCCGAGGAACCAGTTCTCCCAATCGGTGGGCGACTGGAAGGGCACGACGTTCTTGCCCGGTCCAACGGTCACGGGATAGATGTTGGTCATGTAGTTCACGCCGTACTGACCGTCGGTGCGGGTGCGGATATAAGTATCCTTGCCCGTGCCGAAGAAGTCCAGAATTCCGCGGGTGCCATTCCAGACGCTGCCGCCCTTGCGAACATCGAGCAGGCCCGACAGCGAGAACTTGTTCCAGCGGAGATTGCTGCTGTACGACATGGTGTACTTCGGATTTGGATCAGCGATGATGCGCTGCGTCGGATCGGCAACCGGCAAACCATCGTCTCCGAGCACCAGAGCTCCCGCAGGCGCGCCTGAGCAAACGGTGCCGTCGACGTCGTCAACGACGCCCAGTCCCGGAATCGCAACGTTGGTGATGTTGCGGCCGCAACGGACGAAGTCCGATCCCTGAATCACGCCCGGGGCGAAGCCGACCGCGGAAGTGCCGATCGCGCCCTGGAATCCTTCCAGGTTGTAGTTGATGAATTGGGCGCCGTTCAGACTCAGGACGCGGCCCTTGTTCCGACCGTACTGCACGCCAATGTCCCAGCCGAGGTTTGCCTGCTGGATCGGATGCAGATTGAGGGTGAGCTCAACTCCCTGATTCTTGATTTCCGCTGCGTTGAGAACCTGCAGCGTGGCACCGTTGGCGGCGGCGTTGATCGGCGCGCTCAGGATGATGTCCGAGCCACGCTTGTTGTACGCCGTTGCCGACATGTCGATCTTGTTATTGAGGAAAGCGAGGTCGGCGCCGTACTCGAGCTCCCGGTTTCTCTCCGGACGGAGATCCGGATTACCCTGGGTCAAGCTCGTCGCCAGTGCGCCCTGCCCGTTGATACCCGGCTTGAGCAGATCGCCGTAGCCGCCGAGGCCGAAGAACGTGGTGTTCGTCAGCGCCGTGACCGCGGCGTATGCGGGCGGCTCCTTACCGGTCTCTC
>DASSNV010000211.1:0-14110 GCA_035701245.1 Gemmatimonadaceae bacterium
GGGCAACAAACTCGACAGGTTCGAGCACGAGCTCGCGGAAACCCGCGAGCTCGTCGATTCTGAGGACCCCGAGATGGCGCAGGAGGCGGAGGCCGAAGCCCTCCGCCTGGAAACGGCCATCGAGGCACTCCTCGAGCGCATCAAGCCCGCGCTCATTCCCCACGACCCGCTGGACGACCGCCCGGCAATCGTCGAAATCAGGGGCGGCACCGGGGGCGACGAGGCAGCGATCTTTGCCGCCGATCTCCTCAGGATGTACACCCGCTTCGCCGAGGGCCGCCGCTGGCGGATTGAGACCATCTCGCAATCGGACGGTACTCTTGGCGGCGTGAAAGAGGCGATATTCAAGGTGAAGGGCGAAGGCGCCTATGGCGCGATGCGCTGGGAGTCCGGCGTGCACCGCGTCCAGCGCGTTCCAATCACCGAGAGCCAGGGCCGCATTCACACGTCAGCCGCAACCGTCGCCGTGCTACCGGAAGCCGAAGAGATCGATCTCAAGATCGAAGACAAGGATCTGCGCATCGATGTCTTCCGCTCTTCAGGCCCCGGTGGACAGAGCGTCAACACTACCGACTCCGCAGTGCGGATAACTCACATCCCGACCGGGATCGTCGTCAGCCAGCAGGATCAGAAGTCCCAGCTGCAGAATAAGCTCAAGGCGATGGAAGTTCTGCGTGCGAGGTTGCTCGACGCACGGATTGCCGAACAGGAAGCGGCGCGCGCGCGCATGCGCAAAACTCAGGTTGGCACCGGCGATCGTTCGGCGAAGATCCGCACCTACAACTATCCGCAGAATCGCGTCACCGACCACCGGATCAACCTCACCTTGCACGAGCTCACCAAGGTACTTGATGGCGACATCGAGCCCTTCATCGAAGCGCTCAGAGTCGCCGACGTGGAGGAGAAGCTTGGCGAATAAGACCGCGGTGCCGTTCTATGTGCCTTCACTCCCGATCGGCACCATCGGCGATCTGCTCACCGGATGCGCGTCGATGCTCGAGTCCGAAGGCATCGACGATGCGCAGCGCGAAGCGCGCGAGATCATCGCCGCGGTGCTCGATGTCCCAAAATTCTGGGCGGCCGCGAACGCCGTCAGCGATGCTTCACCCGATGTCGCGCGTGCCGTCATCAGCGCGGCGATGAAGCGCGCCGCCGGGGCTCCGCTCGCCTACGCCGTCGGCCGCGCCGCGTTCAGGCACCTCACCCTCGACGTCGATGAGCGCGTGCTGATTCCGCGCGTAGAAACCGAGCTGCTGGTCGAACGGGTTCTGGAGCGATGCACCGAGGAAACTCGTACTCTCGCTGACATCGGCACCGGATCCGGCGCGATCGCGCTGTCGCTGGCGTTCGAGGCCGAGCTGGACAAGGTCTTCGCCACCGACGTGTCACTCGATGCGCTCGATGTCGCGTCTGCCAACGCTCATGTGCTTGGCAGTGCCCTCAAATCGCCGCTCGAGTTTCGTCGCGGCTCGCTGCTTGCCCCTCTCAGAGGAGAGAGACTCGACGGCATAGTCTGCAATCCGCCGTATATCAGCTTCGGGGAGCTCGAGCATTTGCCACCCGATGTGCGCGACTGGGAACCGTGCCTCGCGCTCCTGTCGGCCGATGACGGCCTGGCTGTCACCCGCGAGCTGGTCCGTCAGGCGCCGGATGTGTTGCGCCGTGACGGCTTCCTCGCGCTCGAGGTCGACGCGCGCCGCGCCGGCAGCGTCGCCGAGATGGTCGCTGTAGATGGTCGGTACGACGGAATCGAAGTGCTGCTCGACCTGACCGGACGCGAGCGATTCGTGTTCGCGCGTCGCGTCTAGCTCGGCTCAAGCTAAAGGAGAAAGAATGCTAGAGGACAAGGCGAAGGAGCTGGGTCGACTGATCGGTCAAAGCAGCGAATACCAGGCGCTGAAGCGCTCGAGCGAGTCGTTGAACGACGACAAGGAAGCCGTAACCCTGCTCCAGCAAATGGAAAAACTTCGTGGCGATGCGCAGCAGCTGATTCAGCGCGGTGAGAATCCAACGCCCGAGATGGAGCAGCAGCTCGACTCGATGCTCGAAAAGATTCAGGCTCAGCCAGCATACCAGCGCGCGGTCGCGGCGCAGGAGAACTTCGACAAGCTGATGCTGCGCGTGAACCAGTGGATCATGGACGGCATGAAGAAGGGCGCGGCGAGTCCGATCATCACTCTCTCCTGAAGATGCCGCACGGCAAGCTCATCGTCTTCGAGGGTATCGAAGGCGCGGGCAAGACCACGCAAATAAAGCTGCTCGCGGAGCGGCTCGCGGCGGCCGGGATCGTGGCGCGTGGAGTGAGGGAGCCCGGTGGAACCCCGGTCGGCGATGACATTCGGGAGATCCTGCTGCATCCCGAAAAGCAAATCTCGGCAGCGACGGAAGCGCTACTGTTCATGGCGTCGCGCGCTGAGCTCGTTTCGCGCGAGCTCATCCCCGCGCTCAACGATGGTGTGATCGTTCTCGTCGACCGGTTTTTTCTTTCGACCTACGCGTACCAGATCGCCGGTCGCGGATTGGACGAGGCGCAGATCCGGTCGGCAAATCGCCTGGCGACGGGAGGCCTGATTCCCGATTTGACCCTTCTCATCGACGTCAGCGCCGATCAGGGACTGGGGCGCGCCGACGCGCGCGGGGCCCGCGACCGCATCGAGAGCGCGAGCGACGAGTTCCACCTACGGGTGAACGGCGCGTTCCGGGCGTTTGCCGAGCGGAAGTGGCAGGACTCCCATCCTGAGTGCGGACCGATCAAGTTGATAGACGGCAGCGGGGACAAAACAGCGGTGCACCAGCGCATCGTTTCGGTCCTGGCTGCACAGTTCCCGCAACCTTTCAGCAGTATCCGGAGTTAAAGAAGGATGAAGCTGAGACTTCCCAGCGCTTCGGCGCGTGCGCGCACCATAATCGTCGCCGGAACGCTGCTCGCCGCTCTGGTCACCGGTGGTTGGCTGCTGCAGCGTGGCGCCCGCACCGGAACCTTCACCGCCTACGAGGGCGCTCAGCTTTTCGAGAGCGTGTTTCGTCGCGTCGAGAACGATTATGTCGATCCGGTCGAGGACTCAGCGCTCTACCGCAAATCCGTCGATGGACTGCTCTACGAGCTGCGCGATCCGTACACGACCTTCCTGCCGCCCGACCGATTTGCCCGGCTCAACGAAACGACTTCGGGCAATTACGCGGGGCTGGGTGTCGAGCTCGACCTTCGCGATGGCTGGCTGATCGTCGTCGCTCCGCTGCCGGGCGGCCCCGCCGAGCGCGCCGGTCTCCAACCCGGCGATCGCATCATCGAGATCGGTGGCAAGTCGACCAAGGGATGGACCAACGAGGAAGCCTCGAAAGCCGTGCGCGGCAACGCCGGCACTTTCGTCACGCTCAAGATCGAACGCCCCGGGATCAGCGCGCCGATGGAGCTCAGGCTGCAACGTACGACGATTCACCAAAGCGCCGTGCGGCGCACCGCGCTGCTCGGCGATGGTGTCGGATACATCGATCTCAAGGCGTTCAGCGATTCGACCGCGAACGAGCTTTCCGGCGCCATCACGACCCTTCTACGCCGCGGCATGAAGACGCTCGTCCTCGACATGCGGACCAACCCCGGCGGATTGCTGACTCAGGGAGTTCGCGTCTCGGATCTGTTCCTCAATCCCGGCCAACGCATCGTCAGCATGCGTGGACGCGTGCCGGAGGCCAATCGCGATTACGCCGACACCGCCACCCAGCGGTGGCCGCAGCTGCCATTGATGGTGCTGGTCGACGGCCGCAGCGCCAGCGCCGCCGAGATAGTTGCCGGCGCGCTTCAGGACCATGACCGCGCGGTGATCGTCGGCACGCCGACCTATGGCAAGGGCAGCGCTCAGACTATCGTGTCGTTCGGTGCGGACGGTGGACTCAAAATTACCACCGCGCGGTGGTTCACCCCGGTCGGACGTTCCATCACTCGGCGGCAGCCCAACGACGACGAGGATGAGGAAGATCTGCCACCGATCACGAGCAAGAGGTTCCGCACAGACGCAGGCCGCAGCGTTTTTGGTGGCGGCGGCATAACTCCCGACGTAATCGCAGGCGATTCAGCGGTGCCCGCCAACGAGGCGAACTTCATGCGCGCTCTGGGCGCCAACACGGGTCACTTCCGCGACGCCATCACCGATTACGCACTGTACCTGAAGGGGACCGGTGGCGTGCCGGGTCCCGACTTCGTCGTCACACCGGCGATGAGAGACGAGGTGTGGACCCGGATGAAGGCGCGCGGGATCGACATTCCGCGTGGCGTCTATGACGATGCCGAGCCGCTGGTGTCGCGCCTGATCGCTTTCGACATCGCCCGCTACGTGTTTGGAGGCGATGCGGAGTTCAGGCGACGCGCTGCAACCGACAAGGTCCTTCAGAAAGCGCTCGACCTGGCGCGTGGGGCGACATCCGAGCACGAGCTGCTGCGCCGCGCGATGGCGATGGCGCCACCGCCGGATTCGATCGACGCGCTGAGCGCTGGCGGTCCGCCGAGGTGAGCGAGCGCGTCTTCGTCATCGGCCCCGGTCACGTTGGGCGCGGATTGGTCCGCGCCTTTCGCGCATCAGGGGTCGAGGTCGTCGGACTACACGGCAAGCGGCCCTCGGGAGTCGCCACTTCGACGGGCGCCATTCCGCCCGACGCCTCGAGCGCAAACGTCGTAATCGTCGCTGTTCGGGATCCTCAGATCGACGAAACTCTGGAAGAGGTGGCGGGCGCGGCCAAGGACGGAAGAATTGCGCGCGGGACTGTCATTCTTCACACCTCGGCGATCGCCGAGCCCGCTGCGCTCGCGACGTTCAGTGCCGCCGGTTATCCGACCGGTACCTTTCATCCGCTGGTGCCGTTCGGCGATCCCGAGGTGTCAGCCGAGATGCTGCGCAAAGGCTGGATCGGTGTCGATGGTGACATTGCTGCGCGCAATGCGTCGCGGCGCCTTGCGGGGCAGCTCGGCGCGCGGGTGCTGGAGATTCCGCCCGGGAAGAAAGGGGCCTACCACGCCGCGGCGGTGATCTCTTCCAATTTTCCGGTGGTCCTCGCTTCGGTAGCGGGACATCTGCTCCACGATGTCGGGATCCCCGACGCGAGTGCCTATCAGGCGGTGGAGAGTCTCATGAGCGGCGCGTTCGCCAACATGAAGCAGACGCTCCCCGACGACGCGCTCACCGGCCCTGTTATGCGGGGTGACGCCGAGACGGTTGCCAGGCACCTTCGCGCTCTGCAGGGGCATCCCGCCGCCCTCGAGGTGTATCGCACTCTCTCAGCGGCGGCGGCGGAGATTGCGCAGCGTCGCGGCGTGGATCCAAAAAAACTGGCAGCCGTCGCCGGACTGGTCAGGTCCGGCAAGTAGCTGCCGCGCGACCACTAGAACACCATCCCGCTCGCCTGATCGACGATTCTGGCGCCCTTCGGCACCGAGAAACGGAACGCTGACCGGGCTAGACTCGGATTCGGCGTGAAGCTGGTTATGACGACGTGCCGCTTGAGACCGCTCGGCGTCTCGATGTCGAATTGCCGAATGCTCGAATCACTGTCGTCGATCCAGAGCCTCGCGCTCGCGAAGTTGGGATTAGCGCGCTTCGGTGTGAGCGTGATCACGTGGGTAGAGCGGCCACCGACTGTCGCGGCACCTCCGGCTGCGACGGTGAATCGCGATCTTGGCGAATTCAAAAACTGCTCGGCGGGATCCACAGCGCTGGCGTTGGCACCGGTGTAGGGCATTTTCACGACCTGACCGGGCACGCTGCTGGGCAAATACACCCAGAGCGTCGATCCATCGGCGGCGACGCGGTCGCCTGACTCGAAGTTGATGCTCAGCAGATTCGGTTTCTTGCGCATGATGACGCCGCTCGTCGTCTGGCTGTTTCCCGTCACCGGGTTGGTCAGGGTCTGGCGGAATTCAGCCCGCATGCTGTTGAGTCGGGCGTAGGCGGCAACGGCGCGATCGATGATTGCATCGGCGCTCTGTGCGCGCGCGGAGAGCGGCAGCGCGGCGACGGCGAACGCCACCGGATAGATGAGGTTTTTCATAGTGAAGCGTACCCCGGCAGGCCTTATGCCGTTCCGGATTTTGCGGAAGGTACGCTACGCCCAATTGCCGCGGCTACCGCTCGAAGCTCGCCTACGAGCTGGGTAAACTGGTCGGGGTAGAGGGATTGTGCACCATCGGAGAGTGCGCGATCCGGCTCGGGGTGCATCTCGATCATCACGCCATCCGCCCCGGCCGCGATCGCTGCCCGCGCCATCGGGATGACCTTGTCGCGCAGTCCCGTACCGTGGCTCGGGTCGGCGATGATCGGCAGATGCGACAGCCGGTGCACGATCGGAATCGCAGTGAGGTCGAACATGTTGCGAGCCGCCGGGTCGAAGCTGCGCACTCCACGCTCGCAGAGGATCACGTTCTCGTTGCCTTCCGCCAGGATATACTCGGCGCTGAGCAACAGCTCGTTGATGGTCGCTGCCATTCCGCGCTTGAGCAGGACCGGCTTTTTGAGCTTGCCCACGGTCTTGAGTAGCGAATAGTTCTGCATGTTGCGCGCACCGACCTGGATGCAGTCGGCGAGATCAGCGACGAGCTTGGCGCCCTCCGAATCCATCGCCTCGGTGACGACAGGCAGCCCGGTCTCCTTTCCCGCGCGGGCGAGAAGCTTCAATCCCTTCTCACCAAGGCCCTGGAAGGAGTACGGCGAGCTGCGTGGCTTGAATGCGCCGCCGCGCAGCGCCGTCCCGCCCGCCGCCTTCACCATCCGTGCGGCGGACAGAATCTGCTCCTCCGATTCGACGGAGCATGGCCCACCAATCACGACGACGCTGTCCCCGCCGACGGTGATCCCGGGAGCGAGCTCGACGACGGTGTTCTCGGCGCGCCATTCACGCGACACCTGCTTGTACGGTTGGGTGACGTGAATGATCTGCGCGACGCCAGGGAGTGCCTCGAGGCGAGACGCGTCGACGCGGCCGTCGTTCCCCACGAGCCCTACGGCGGTACGCTGCGCCCCAGGCATCGGGCGCGCCTCGTAACCCATTTCCTGAATGATACTGACGACGCGCTCGACGTCTTGCGCCGTCGCGTCGTGTTGCATGACTACTAGCATTTATGCGATGACTGACGCTGGCTCGGCGGCTTCGGTGGGCTCGTCGTGCAGCTGTGGTGTGTGCGCTGGATGCTCGGGACTGATCGTCTCGTCGACGGTGCGGCCGCGCATGCGTACGCTCACCAGCGAGGAGACGCCGGGCTCCTGCATTGTAACACCGTAAACGGCGTCGGCGGCTTCGGTGGTGGTACGCGGATTGTGGGTGATCACGATGAACTG
Source organism: Gemmatimonadaceae bacterium (assembly GCA_035701245.1). GTDB lineage: Bacteria > Gemmatimonadota > Gemmatimonadetes > Gemmatimonadales > Gemmatimonadaceae > UBA4720. The sequence continues at coordinate 7,323 of DASSNV010000211.1, forward strand.
GGTTCTGTTCTTGAAGCGATTGAGCATGCGCACGAAGTGACCGATGTTCTGGTCGTCGAGCGGCGCGTCGACCTCGTCGAGCAGGCAGAACGGGCTCGGCTTGGTGAGGAATATTCCGAACAGCAGCGACAGCGCGACCAGCGCTTTCTCTCCGCTCGAGAGCAGGTGGATGCGCTGAGTACGCTTGCCGCGAGGCGACGCATGGATCTCGATGTCGCCCTCGAGCGGGCTCTCCGGATTCTCGAGACGGAGATCGCACTCACCGCCACCGAACAGTGTCATGAAGATGTTGCGGAAGTTTTCGCGCACCTGGACGAAGGTCTGCAGGAAAAGCTCGCGCGCGGTAGTGTCGATCTCGCGGATTGCCTGCTGCAAGGATCCCTTCGCCGAGTTGAGATCGTCGCGCTGGGTGGTAAGGAAACCGAGGCGGCGGGTCTCCTCCTCGTGCTCCTCGATCGCGAGCGGATTGACCGGACCAAGAGCGTCGAGCTGCTCACGCACCAGTGCGGCCTCGCTGCGCAGGCTCTCATCATCGAGCTCCAGCGCTTCGGCTCCCGCGAGCAGCTCGTCGACGGGCTTCTTCCATTCTGCCTCGAGTCGCTCGCGAATGGCGGCGCGCTTGCCCGACAGCTCGGTGTAGCGGAGCTCGGCGGCGTGTAGCTCTTCGCCGGCCATTGAGACATTGCGACGCAGCTCACTCAGCAAATGCTCTTCGCTCGAGAATCGTTCGTCGATGTCGTGCACCGCTTGCTCCGCGTCCGCCAGCTTCTGCTCGGTGTCCTCGAGGGTAGACTGGCGCGCATCGAGATCGCTCTGCCACTGAGATACCTGCTCGGTGAGCTGCGCGTCGGCGGACGAAAGAGTGGTCAGCTCGATCTGAAGGGACTCGAGCCGGCCCGTTGCCGATGCGTACTCGTCGCGGAGGTGGCGGTGACGATCGGACGCGACCTCGAGCTGCGCCTGCGCCTGCGCGCGGCGGATCTGACTGGCGGTGCGCTGCTCACGCGCTTCTTCCTGGCTGTGTTCAGCGCTGGCGAGGACGTCGCGTGCCGCGCCAACCGCGGTTTCGTGGCCAGCAATGCGTGCTTCGATCTCGGCGGCTGCGGCAGCGAGCTTTTCGATTCGCTCGGCGGTCATCGTCTCGCGCTCGGTAAGTCTTTCGATCAGCGCCCGCGCCTCGGCTGCTTCCCGCGCGGCACGCTGGTGCTGTCGGGCAAGGGTCGCCGAACGATCGGCAGATTCAGCATTGGCGCGCGCGGCCTGGGAAGCCGCCTCCTGGGCGACAACCGCGGCTCGCTCGGCGGCGGCGAGGCCGGCGCGCTCGGTCTCCGCGTTCACGGTGGCTGTGTGTCGCGATGCCGCACTGTTGACGACAGCCTGTTTCAACTCCGTGATCTCGGCGCGGCGGCGCAGCGGCCCCGGGCCAGACTCGGCGGCCGGCAGCCAGATTGCGCCGCGGGCATCGACGAATGCCGATCCGCTTTCCATCGAAGTGACGCGGCCGAGCAGCGACCTTACCCAACCGGCGGCGGGCGACGCTGACTCGACGAGCGCGGCGAGATCGGGATTTCCGGTTGCCGCCGCGGAATCTCCATTCACGGAATCGAGCGGAAGCAGCAGGAGTGGCCCAGGTGTGGCGGACGCATGCCAGGCGCGAATGGCGTCGGCGACGTTCCGATCTCGCACCAGAACTGCGTTGACCGTCGGACCCAGAAAGCGCTCGACGAGGCCAGCGGCGGCGGCATCGGCGCTGATGAAATCACTGAGTGGACCGAGGACGGCACCTTCGCCGAAGATCGCGCGCTCCCTGAGGAGGCGCGCCGCTGCGGGGGCGAGGCCGACGCGCTCGCGCTCGAGGCCTTCGAGGGCGTTGAGCTTCGCGCTGAGCGCGGTGTGCAGCTCCTCCGCGCGCAGGAGATCCGCGCGCGCCGCACTCTCGCGTTCGCGAGCCGCTTCGAGGGCATCCCGCGCCTCGTCGGCCGCCGCGCTGGTTTCGGCGAGGCGTGACGCTGCGATCGACGCGGCGTCTTCGGCCGCGGCGAGGTCACGCCGAGCGGCCTCAGCCGCGTCGAAGAGATGGGTGAGCTCGGTCTCCAGCGTCGTCCGGCGGGCGGTGAGCTCTTCCCGCTCTCGCTCGCCGCTCTGGCGGTCAAGCAACGTTCGATGGAGCTCTTCGCGCAGCTCGCGGAGCGCGCGCTCGCCCTGCTCCAGGCTGGCACGCGCGACGCTGAGATTGGAGCGGACTTCCTCCTCGCGCCGGGCGTGGCCTGCCAGCGCTTCATCGGCAGCACGCAACGCCTCCTCGAGTGACGCGAGCTCGGCGGCGGCGCGCTCCATCTCGTTGCTGACGCGACCGGCGACGGCGTCGCCCTCACGGCGCTCTTCCTCGGCGCGCTCCCGGCGGGACATCGCGTTGCGGAGTCTCTCCTCCGCAACGGCGATCTCGCCACGCAATTGTTGGGTGCTCTCGCGCTGATCCGACACCAGCCGCGCCAGCTCCGTGCGGCGCGCTTCTGCCGTAGTGCGCTCGTTGAGAGCGGCGTCGCGCGCAGCCTCGGCCTCGCGCAGCCGCTGCTCGCCGGCCGGAACCTCGACGCGGAGTGCTGTCACCCGTTCCTCGAGGCGCGCGAGCTCGTCACGCCACGCAGCCATCTCGCGCGACGCGTGAGCGACCTCGAGAGTGAATCGCCGCGACATGAGCTCGGTGTGCCGCTCGGCGCGCTTCCGCTGACGCGCGAGTGAGCGCACCTGGCTTTGAACTTCCGCGATCAGATCGTCGATCCGGGCGAGGTCAACCGTCGTCTCCTCGAGGCGACGCTCGGCGCTCCGCTTGCGATCACGATAGAGTCCGACTCCGGCAGCTTCCTCGAACAGCTCACGACGATCGTCGGGGCGGTCACTGAGCAGCGCATCGACCATCTTCGCTTCGATCACGACGCCGGAGTCGGCGCCGAGGCCGGTGCCCCGCACCATGTCGTGAATGTCGCGAAGGCGACACGCGGCACCATTCAGGAAGTAGTCGCTCTCGCCGGACCGACTCAGGCGGCGCGTGATGACGACTTCGCGGAACGGAATATCGAGCGCGCCGTCGTCGTTCTCGAAGTGCAGGGAGACTTCAGCGAGGTTGACTGCGCGCCGTGCGGAGGAGCCCTGGAAGATTACTTCCTCCATCTTCGCGCCACGCAAAGCGCGAGCGCGCTGCTCACCGAGCACCCACCTGACTGCGTCCGACACGTTTGATTTTCCGCAGCCATTTGGACCCACAATCGCCGTCACACCCGGCTCGAAGAGCATGTCGGTTTGATCTGCGAAGGATTTGAATCCGTGAATCTCGAGCTTCGTTAGACGCACTAAGGCGCTCTCCCGGTTCGGTAGACGAGCACGGGCTTCAAACCCGCGCCGCGAAGTGTCCTGGTCAGTTCGGCCGATTCCTCGGGCCGGGTGAAGGCGCCCGCGTACAACCGCGCGCCCCCGTCATCCTGCATCAATGCGTAGACCAGCAGCCCGCGCTCATCGTACCTCTGCACCGCGGCGCGAACCGCATCGCTGATGCCGCCCTGGGTCGGAACACTGTCGACGAGCAGCGCCAGCGGCGCGCGGGTAACGCTGCCGGCAGAATCCCTGAGCACATGCGCATTACGCAGGACAAAAAGGAGTGAGTCGGCCTGATATCGCGCCGGGTACGCACCAGCTGTCAGCTTGTACCATGTCGATCGCTCCGGGTCAATTGGGACAGGCGACACAGCGGGCGCCGGTAGCGCCGCGCGATTTTTCCTGATGAACAAGTTAGCACCTTCGGCGGTGTTTGCGACCTGTAGTTCGACGGCAAACGCGGACGCCTCGGCTGAGTCTGCCGGGTTGGCGGGAGGTGCGATGTACAGCGTTTCAGGGGCGGGACGGGGGGGCAGGGGCGTCGGTGCTGGGACCGGCTTGACGGCGACGCGTGGCGCAGGCGAGCGCGTCCGGGGAATTACGCCAGTGAGTACGAGGGCCAATCCAATCGCAGCCAGGAGCAAAACCGCAGCTATGCCAAGAGCGGGTTTGAACCACCGCTGTCGCCTCCAGACCGCGGCGCGCGCACCGGCACGCTGAAGCTGAATCCTGAGGGTCGGGGTCGGCGACGGAACTCGAGCGAGCACGAGCGCGCTCGGTGCCGTGGCGATCTCGGGATCCTTCGCGAGCACGGCGCCATCGACCTGTTCGATTAGGTCTGCCAGCCCAGGCGCATGACTCGACGCGACCAGAATCAGGAGTGCGCCGACCTGGGTAAATCCCGCCGCCAGTTTCTTCCATCGTCCGCTGTGAAAGATCTGCTCGTCGATCACGGGATCGGTTCCGCTCGGCATCACGTAGAGGTTCGGCGTGCCTTCGACCTCGTAGCCGATCTTGTTGAGTGAGACCCCGTACAGAAAACTGTCGGTGATTCCGTGGGGATCCTGTTCCCTGATCAGGGACCGAAGAGGGGGAAGATCTCCGACGAGGTCTGCTATTACGGCGCGGCGGTGATTGGCTTCAGCGCGGGCGATCCCCAGCGCTACGAACGCGGCGACAGCGAGATCCGAGGAAGTGACGACAATGGCTGAGTAGCTGCCCAGCAGTGGTGCGATCTGCCGTCCGGCGTCTTCCCATGCTACGGGTCGTCCACCGGAGCTGGGCGGCTTCAAGGGGAGCCCTCGTAGATCCAGTAGTCGCGTCGAGATGCGCGGCCGACTCGCTCCGCCTCTTCCTTCGTTGCAAACGGACCCATCACGACTCTGTAGATCGGCGAGCCGGCGCTGTTCGTAACCACGACGTGGGCCGGTGTCGCGCCGACGCGAATGGTATTCGCCAGGAGCTGCGCCTTGTCCTCGGTGAGGAGCGCGGCGAAGGAGACAGTGAAACCGCCCGAGGCGCTTGGCTGAGCGACTGGCGGTGGGGTCGTACTATCGATCGTCGCTGGTGTCGACGACGCGTACGGCGACGTCGAGCTCGCCGTGGAATCCGTGTACGCGCTGTCAGTCGGGAAAGTCACCGGCTGATCGAGGCCCGCCGGCCGCGGGCGGAAACCGTTCCAGGCGAAGAAGTACCAGAAGTCTTTCGCGCCGCCGGCAATGGTGGATTTGACGGCAAGATTGTCTGGATCGATCAGCGTCACGTCCTTGGCACCGAGCACAGCGAGCTCACCGTCGGGGGTGATCGCGGGAAGATCCGCTTCCCACCGTGTACCCACAGCGCCAACGAGACGATTCGTGCCAATCGCAATCACCCACGCGGAATCAACTTTGGGGAAACGCGCAATCAGATATCTGCCAAGCCCGTCCATGCGCAGGTCGACTGGAGGGGCGGGAAGCGTGACGGCGTGGCTCACGTTGCCGCTGTACCGGTCGACAACCGAAAGTCCGCTATCGCCAAACGTCGCTATGTAGAGACGGTCTCCACTCGGGGTGGGGGCGAGTGCGCGCACGCGGCTGGGGAGCTCCACGGTGCCGGCGGGCGAGAGATCCTTGGCCTTTACGCCAATGAGTCCGCTGTCGACGGTGAAATAAACGCGATCTCCGACCTGGGTACGAACCGCGCGGCCGGAGAGCGGCAACACTGCGCTGTCCTGCACGACGTCGTCCGGTGGCCGCACCTTCCAGAGAATGGTCTGGGTGCCTTTGTTCGCCGCGACGAGCAGCTCTCCGTTCGGTTGGGTGAAAACCGACCGCGCCGCGATGGGCGGCTTGAAGTGCCAGTCACCGCCGCTCGGGTTGAGCCTGACGACTTCGCCTTTGGGATTGATGCCGTAGATGTCGCTGCCGTTGGCGGAGGCGAGCGAGGTCAGCTTCGCTCTCGATGCCTTTACGACGTCTGTCTCTCTTAAATCGAGACGACCGGGGAAGCCTTTCGCATCGACGTAGGCAATCGTGCCGGCGTCGGGATCGAAAGCGAGTACTCGCTCGAGGGCTGGAGCTTCGTCCACCGTCCAGACGGCGGAGTCGAGCTTCGGGTACACGTAAACGCGACCCGTTCCTCCGCCGCGCGGAACGCGGAGGAGAAGCGGGTCTGGGCCAGTTGGTTCGGCCGGTTGGAAGTTCGTGCTGTCAGGCGCTGCCCTGTCGTTGTTCGTACAGGCTGCACAGAGCAGCGCCAGCAGTAGGAGGCGACGCAACGGTTAGTAGCTCGCTCCCAATGAGAAGGTCCAGTTGGGCTTCCGTCCGCCGACCATCGGCCGCGCGTAATCCCAACGAAGTACGGCAAGATTGAACAGGTTCACCCGCAATCCAGCACCCCAGCTCGCGAGAGGGTAGCGATCGATGTTCGGGTTGTTGCCCACGGGCGCGTTACCGAGGTGAGGAGTCTGTCCCTTGCTCCACGCCAGACCCGCGTCATAGAAGATGAGGCCGTCGACGGGCGGAAGTCCAAACGAGCTGCCGATGTCGAAGCGGCGGATGATCGGGAAGCGCAGCTCCTCGTTGAAGACGGCGACTCTGCTGCCCGCGAGCTGGGCGTTGTTGCACTGCGACTGGCCGCCGATGATCGATGTGCAATCATAGAAGCTGAAGTTCGCGCGATCGTAACCACGGACGAAGTCCGGTCTTCCGATGTACTTCGGGAACAAATCTTCATCGCGTCCGAGCGAGATCGACGAGAGGAATCGCGTCGCAAAGGTAAGCGTATTGAAGATAATCGGATCATAGCGACGGTAGTCAACCAGGAAGTCGGCGAAGTTGACGTTGCCGAGGTTCTGGGAAGCCTGGAAGCGCATGCGCCGCCCCATGATCGGACCGGTGTTACCAAACAGCGTGTTGTCCGAGACGAACGCGGTC
>DASSNV010000212.1:0-3238 GCA_035701245.1 Gemmatimonadaceae bacterium
GCCGACCACGACGTGGAGCTCGGGAAAGGCGTCGTCGATTTCCGGAGCATTTTCCGACTCATCGACAACATCGACCAGAAGCACCTGTACGTCGAGCAAGAGAGCTACCCGGGCGCTCCCATCGACAGCGTGCGACGGGACTTCGATTACATCTCGCGGCTGGAGTTCTAGAGGCTGGAGTTCTAGAACGGTCGGGGCCTACCCAAATCGCTGAATCCTGAACGGCGCGGTATCAAACCGCGCCACCCCCTCGGTCAGGAGCAAAGCCTGAATCTCCCCGATCGCGCTCGAGAACTTGAACCCGTGGCCCGAGCATGGGCTCGAGATCAGAACGTTCGGATGCGACGGGTGCCAGTCGATGATGAAATCGTGGTCGGGAGTATTGGTGAACAGGCAGGTGTCGCACTCGCGGACCGGCGCTGCGGCCAGCTTCGGCAACACCGGACGCAATGCATCGCGTAGCGCCTCGACCTCGTTTTCGGCAACGGCGCGTCTCACCTTGTCCGGCGTTGCGGCGATCTCGCCCGAATGCATCACCGACGCCTTGACGCCGCGGCGGAGACGCGGGAATCCGTAACAGATGTGCCCGGGCTTGTACTCGTAGGCGTAGATGGGAAATCGCGCGGAATCATACACGTCATCGTCCGCGGGCTCGAGCCAGAACACGACCTGGCGCTCGATCACGAGCGGTAGTTGCAGTCCAGAAAGAAGTCCTCCAGTCCACGCGCCGGCCGCGAGCAGCAATCGTTTCGCCGAGTAGGACCCAACGGCCGTGCGCACTTCTACTCCGCCGTCGTCCGCGGTCCAGGCAACCACCTCTTCCCCAAAATGCGCATCCGCGCCGGCGCCCACGGCGGCTTCCACGTGTGCAGTCACGCATGCTTCGGGGTCCAGGTATCCGGCATTGGGATCGAACACGGCGACGAGATCGTCACGCGGCTCGAAAGTGGAAAAGCGCTCACGGACCTGCCGCGCAGTGAGAACCTCGTACGCCAGCTCATGCTCACTCGCGCTTTGTAAGGTTCCCGTTACGACGGAGCCGTCCGCGGGCCCGATCATCAGCCCACCATTGATCGTCATCAGTGGCGTGCCCGCGATTGCCTCGAGCTCCCGCCAAAGCCGATGGGCGCGCTGAACCAGAGGCACGTAGAGCGGATGCTCGAAATACATCTCACGGATGATCCGGCTGTCGCCGTGCGAGGATCCTTTCCCGTGGCCGCGTTGATACTGCTCGAGTCCCAGCACCTGCGCACCCGAGCGCGCGAGGTGGAACAGCGTGGCGCTTCCCATTGCGCCAAGCCCGATCACGATGACGTCGTAACCGCGCGTGCCGCTCAAGACTCGACTAGTTTGGTGATACTCACGGAAACCTCCGCGCCGTCACCCCGTAGGGACTGCTGAACGCTGAGAACTTTTCACTGAGGAAGCAATGGATCCAGATGTCGCGAATTTCGCCGTCGTCGCCGCCGTAATCGTCGTGATGGTCGGCGCGCTGTCGGCCATCGTCGTTGGCCTCGTGCGCGCCCTCGGACGCAAGCCCGAGCCCCGCGCGCTGCCCAACACGGCGCAATTCGAGCAGCGATTCGATCAGCTGCAGCAGTCCGTGGACGCAATCGCGGTAGAGGTCGAGCGTATTGCGGAAGCACAACGCTTCTCGGCGAAGCTCCTCGCCGAGCGTAGCGAGCCAACCTCCCTGCCGCGTTGATTCGATCTTTCTTTCGACGGTGGCGTCCGTGGCACCTGCTGCTCGCGTGGTGCGTCTACTGGGGCGGCCTTGCACTGGTCAAGCTCGGGCCCGCGATCGCCACCGGCTGGAGAATCTCACGGCCTGGCCACACGGGCAGCGTCAGCGCCAGCATCACAGATGGAATCGTTAGCGCGAATCTGATCGAAGCCGGGCGCACCGTATGGACAGGCTCGACTCCATTCAGCCACCTCGTTCTGCTCGTCGCAGTTCCACCGCTCGTCATCTGGCTCGTCTGGCTCATTGGCGCGGCTCGCACGAACAATGCGGGTGAGAGTGCACTGAAAAATCAGACCAGCGTCCGCGAGCTTAGCGCACCAGAACCAAGAATCGGGATCATCGAGACGTCCTCAACTTCCACTTCGAAGCGCCGAACGCGCGAGGAATCCTGACCGATGCCTTGTATCATGACTCTGCTGGCCCTGGCTGCGCCGCGACTCGTGGTCGCAGTCCTCTGGTTTTTCACTCACTGGTTCCGCGGCGTCTTCGACAACATTCTCTGGCCGATCATCGGCTTCGTGTTCCTGCCGACGACGCTGCTCTGGTACTCAGCGGTCCACAATTGGTTCGGCGGGCACTGGACATTCTGGCCCGTGGTCGGCTTGGTGTTGGCACTTCTGATCGACCTCGGCCCCGTCAGTGGCCGTCGGGTGCCCCACAGACGCTGATCCGGCATCTACCACCGAGGAAATCATGATCGACCCAGAAAAGGATGATTGCGCGGGAATCCGCAAATACTCCCACCGATTGCTCGCCCTTGCCGCAATCACGGCGCTCGTTGCTTGCGGCAAGACCGACAACACCGGATCCGACAGCACGTCCGCGGCAAGCAGCACTCAGGCGGCGTCGAGCGTCGCGTGCGCGAAGGACAACGGAGGGATTACTCTGCCCGAGGGTTTCTGCGCTACCGTCTTCGCCGATACGCTCGGACACGCCAGGCACCTCGTCGCCGCCCCCAACGGAACGGTGTACGTCAACACCTGGAGCGGTTCGTACTACAGCGGCCCGACTCACGCCGGCGGATTCCTCGTCGCGCTGCGTGACACCAACAACGACGGCAACGCCGACATCATCAAGCGGTTTGGTCCCACAGCGAGCCAGAACAACGGCGGCGGCACCGGCATCGGTCTCTTCAGTGGTGGACTCTACGCGGAGGAGGGCGACTCGGTCTCCAAGCGAATCGTCCGCTACGCAATCTCCACCGACAGCATGACGCCGAGCGGGACCGGGTCACAGATCGTCGTCAACGGGCTGCCCGCGAACGGCGATCACCCCATGCATCCCTTTGTCATCACTTCAGGCGGCGACATCTACATGGACGTCGGGTCGGCGACCAACTCCTGCCAGGTGAAAAATCGAACCCTGAACTCACCAGGCAATAACCCTTGCACCGAGCTGCAGACCCGCGGTGGGATCTGGCGCTACGATGCGAACAAAACGAATCAGAAGTTCTCGCCCGCCGAGCGTTACGCGACGGGAATCCGCAACGCCGTC
>DASSNV010000213.1:0-5857 GCA_035701245.1 Gemmatimonadaceae bacterium
TTTCGGCAACTGATGACATGGGCTGGTCTCCGTCTGGTGCGACAGTACGCAACCGTCGCAGGTGGCTCTGGTGACTCCGTCTCAACGCGTGAGGAACTAACCCACGTGAGAACCGGAGGCCAGCCCAGTCATATTTTCTAGACGGCAGCTAGCATTTCTTCATTGTGACTATGGATCGCCGCACTAGTAGCCTCTCGATAGTACTGGCCCTCTCACTCGCGCCCACGCCAGTGCGTACGCAAGAAACTGCGAACAAAGCGTTGGCCGAGTTGGTCACGGATTCGACTGCTTGGCAGCACGTCCTAGCGCACGTGGTTGGAGCTTTGAGCCCTCAACTCGTCGCTAGCGCCACGGATACCGCGTCGCAACCTTGGCGGCTCCGACTTCCGTCCGACGATCCACAACGACAGCTACTGCAGACCCAGTTGCGAACTGTGTTGCGGGCACGCGAAGCCCTACCAGGTGACACTCTTGTCCGGTCTCTTGACTTCGGTCCGCTTCTTATCTCCAATGATACCGCCCGAGTAGACGTTAGCTTCGAGGAAACTCGGAAGTGTCCTGGCACCGGCCGGACAACCGGCTTCGGCTGGAGCACGACTGTGCTCGTCCCTCGAATCCCACGATTCAGGTTCTGGGGAGCCGCATTCTCACGAGCCACGACACACGGTGATCGTGTGGCATGCTAGCTACCTCGCATCCACGCTGCCGTCTAACGGTAGTTGCTGCAGACGAGCGCGTGATAGTCGTTGGGTTGATCGCCTGTCGAGTTCGCATGAGAATGATTGCTATGCCCTTTGAAAGCAGATCGCTCGCAGCTGAACTTGGGCGTTAGACGTCACATGCATTGTAAGCAGCGGAGATTCGCGTTAAGGAGGACCGGGAAAGGTGACGCTCAAACGCATGGACAACATGGGGATCGTAGTCGAATCCCTCGACGCGACTGTCGCATTCTTTACCGAGCTTGGGATGCGGCTCGAAGGGCGGGCCATGATCGAAGGCGAGTGGGCTGGGCGCATTACCGGACTCGGCAACCAACGCGTTGAGATCGCGATGATGGTAACCCCGGACGGTCACAGTCGGCTCGAGCTTTCGCGATTCCTCGCCCCACCCATCGTCGCCGATCACCGAAATGCTCCGGTGAACGCGCTCGGCTACCTGCGCGTCATGTTCGCCGTTGAAAACCTCGACGAGACGCTCGCCAGGCTCAGGCACCACGACGCCCAGCTCGTCGGCGACGTGGTGCAATACGAGCAGTCATATCGCTTGTGCTACATTCGCGGGCCCGAAGGGATTCTCATCGGCCTGGCCGAGGAGCTCAAGCCAACGTGACCTGATCCGCTACCTGGTGTCGCCTGGTTCGAATTGCTCCAAGGTCGACGGAGCTTCGTAGCATGCAGACCAGCTCACCAACCATTAGTTGATCGAGCCAGGCGCTTTCGACTGAGACGCTCCTCAACGAGACGCCGAAACGTCCCGTCCTCGAGATACTTCCGAAGATTCTTACCCGGACAATCGGTGTCGGCGTAGTTGTAGTGCCCCTTGATGTTGTCGAGCGGCACGTCGAACTCACTCACCGCCCACGCCATCAGATCCGCAATCGCGTTTAGCTGCGCCTGCGTCGGCTCCTGTTTATCGTAGTTGCCGATCGCCGTGATCAGAAAATGTCCACTCGGATCATAGGTGGTGTTGGTCTCACCCATGAAGTGGTAATCGCGCCCTTCGTAGATGTTGCCCCGGAGATCGAGAAGGAAGTGGTACGGAACGTCCCACCAGTTTCGCTCCGCTGCACCCCACGCCTGCAGGCCACGGAGTTTTCTGACGACGTCATCGTCGAGCCTGAGCGGCTGCGCGTCGCCTTCGTGGTGAAGCGTGATATGCGTGATCTTGTGCCGAATGCGGAGTCGCATCGCAGCGCCTCCTGCGCTGTCAGATTCCGCGATCTGCTTCGGCAGTGAGGCGATCGTTCCGACCTCTATCGCCGCCAGTTCTCCGCCGAGCTCGCCCGGTCCGTACACTGCGACGATGGCGATGTGGAATCCGTTCCAGTTGAATGCCGATCCCTCTCGGACGATTCGTTCTTCGGCCTTATCCCCCTCGTCGAGTTTCAGTGTGACAACGTCAAACGGCCTTGATGCACTGCTGTCGATCGCCGTACTGAGAACCGTGATGGTCAAATCATGAAATGTCAGTGAGTCACCCGGCGCCTTGTTGCGGCGTGTCGCGTCCGCGACGTAGCCGAGGGGAGGTGTTGCCTGCCAGGCGTCGTGCGGAATGATCTGTGGTTTTGGAACCGGCGCATTCATGGTGCGCGGTGCGCACGCTATCAATAGTGTCGCGGTGAGGGCTTTGGCGGTTCGCATGCTGCGACAATAACGTTTTGTCTCACGTTAGGCGAGGCGGCAGAATACCTGCGTGGCCGGCTGCGTCCGCAGTGAAAGTGGCTGTCCGTGAACCTCCGGGGCAGCTGCAATCCGATAACCTTCACGCTCCGTCGAGGATAGATTCTTTCGTTCTACACCCACGGAGAGCACCATGAAAAGCTTCTCGCTGGCGCTAGCGATCACCTCGTTGTACCTGGCGTCAGCAGCATTGCCATGCCGCGGCCAAACTGCAATGCAAGTCACTCCCGCTCCCAATCCACTGCAAGCGATCACCCAGGCGCTGTCTGGCAAATGGCAGCTCGACGTCCGCTTCGAGGCCGTTCCTGCTGCTGGCAACAAGGTCGTCGCGGGGCCAGGGGAAGAGTCGTGGAGTGCCGGCCCGGGCGGCATCACCCTCGTCGAGCAAGAGCACATTCCCTCACCCTTCGGCGACACCTTTCTCATGGGCGTCATCTGGTGGAACAGCACCAGCGGCCACCTCGGCGGCGTCGAGTGCAACAGTTATTCGCCCGGAACCTGTGATCTCAAGGGCGGACTGAACGACATCACCATCAGCTGGGATGGCAAGAAGTTTCAGATCGACGAGCTCGAGACCCATAACGGCCAACACACGGTGTGGCATGAATACTGGACCGACATCACGCCCGATTCCTTTACCCAGATGGGCGATGTCACCCAGCCCGACGGCACCACCACGCACTTCATGACCATCCACGGCAAACGCGTCCAGCAGCTCAAGAGCATCGCGGCTCGGTAGGAGCGGTGCCGTTCGATCTCCGAATTTACGCCGCGCATGCGGTCTTCTGGCTCCTCTTCGCCGCCGGAGACGTCGCCGCGCGGCGTCGCGCTCCAGTGCCTGACACACCCGCCCCTGCCGGCCCTGGAGAAGCCTCGCTGCGCGCTCCGCACGCCCGCCTGCTCGTCGGGCTCCACATGATTGCCTTCGCGCTGATGTACACCGGCGTTGGCCACGCGGTCTTCGACCGGGAGATGCCCGCCGGGCCCACGGCGCTGCGTGGCGTCGGCGCGCTCCTGATCCTGGCGGGTGGCGCACTTGCAGGCTGGGCGCGGCTCGCGTTCGCGTCGTGGCGCTTCAGCGCGCAGCTCGACCCGGGACATCGACTCGCGACCGGCGGACCGTTCCGATGGGTCCGCCACCCGATCTATGCCGCGCTCGACCTGCTGGCGTTGGGCACGGCACTCTGGATCCCAACAGTGCTAACTGGGCTCGGCGTCGTGGTGATGGGAATCGGCGGCGAGCTCCGTGCGCGCGCCGAGGAGCCGCTGCTCGAGCGCGCCTTCGGCGAAACGTTCCGGGAGTATCGGCGGCGTACGCACCGCTTCATCCCGGGTATTTACTAGGCCGCCTAACGAACGTCGCAGCTGACAAGCACTTTTCGGAGGCGGCTGCGCCGCACTTCGCGCCGCTGCCGCCAAACCATTCGAAGTCGATCCACTTCACGAGGATTCATCGCGTGCGCGCTTCTCCCGTCCACCTGGCCTTCCTCCTCGCGTCCGTTGCCATCTCCGCATCCACGGTCGATGCTCAGGCGCTCGCCGCTCCGACCGCCGAGATGCATTGGCGCCACATCGGACCCTTTCGTGCCGGCCGCGGGCGCGCCATCGCCGGCGTACCCTCGCAACCCAACACCTTCTACATCTCTTTCGACAACGGCGGGGTCTGGCGCTCCACCGACTTCGGCTCCAACTGGTTTCCACTCTTCGACGACCAACCGACCGGATCGATCGGCGCAATCGCAGTCGCGCCGTCCAACCCGAACATCATCTACGTAGGCAGCGGCGCGGGAATCATCCGACCCGATCTCGCCACCGGCGACGGCATGTACAAGTCCACCGACGCGGGAAAAACGTGGACCCACTTGGGCCTCCGCGACAGCCAGATGATCGCCTACATCGACGTCGATCCGAAAAATCCCGACCGGCTTTTCGTCGCCGTGCTGGGTCATCCCTATGGGCCGAACGAGGAGCGGGGAATCTTTCGTTCTACCGACGGTGGAAAAACTTTCCAGAAGGTCCTCTACAAGGACGCGTACACCAGCGGCAACGACGTGCGCATCGATCCGGCCGATCCCAACACCGTCTACGCGGTGCTCTGGCAGCAGCAGCAAGGCTTCATCGAAGGACAGGGATTCGGCGGCGCGGCCAACGGAGTCTTCAAGTCCACCGACGGCGGCACGACCTGGACGCAGCTCACCAATGGTCTCGCCGGTGTCATCCAGGCGAACATCGCAATCGCGCCGAGCAACTCCAAAGTCATCTACGCGTTGGCGGCGACGGCTACACCGACCAACAGCGTGACCGGCGTCGTCAACCTCTACAAGACCACCGATGGCGGCGAGCACTGGGCGCCTGTGGTCAGCGATTCGACTCGCCTCGACCAGCGCCCACTCGCGCGCATCGGTGGCGGCGATCTTCCGACAGTCACCGTCGATCCGAAAAATGAGAACGTGATCTACAGCGCATCGGTGGTCATGTGGCGCTCCGACAACGGCGGCGTCACCTGGTCCCCCGTGCGCGGCTCGCCAGGCGGCGACGACTACCAGCGGGTCTGGATCAACCCGAACGACACCGACATCATCCTCGCTGTCTCCGATCAGGGCGCCGTCGTCTCGGCGAACCACGGCGCGTCGTGGAGCAACTGGTACACCCAGCCGACGGCGGCGATGTATCACGTCTCGACCGACAACACTTTCGCGTATCGGGTCTGCGGCGGACAACAGGATTCCGGCTCCGCCTGCGTCGATAGCCGATCACCCGACGGGATGATCACCTTCCACGACTGGCATCCGGTCAACATCCAGGAATACGGAATCGCCGCGCCGGACCCGAAGGATCCGGACCTCGTCTACGGAAGCGCGCGCACCAACGTCTCGCTCTACAATCGCAGGACTTCGCAGACGACCGCGGTCGGTCCCGATATGAGCGCAAAAGGTCCGAACGGCGAGAGCTACAACCGCAACGTTCGGACGATGCCGATCAACTGGTCGCCGCTCGATCCGAACACGTTGTTCTACGTCTCCAACGCCGTCTGGAAGACGACCGATGGCGGGAAGCACTGGACGCGCATCAGTCCCGACCTCGCTCGGCAGACCTGGGCCATTCCCGCCAACGCCGGCAAGTACGCCAGCTCCGTCACGCCGGCGCCACTTGGCGCGATCACGGCACTGTCCCCGTCGCCGAGGAACATCGACGTCATCTGGGCGGGCACCGACGACGGCAACATTCAGGTGACGACGGACGGCGGCGCGAAGTGGGCGAACGTCACGCCGAGCGCGATCAAGCCGTGGACGCGCATCTTCAACGTCGACGCGGGTCACTTCGACAACCTCACCGCGTACGCCGCCGCGAACACGATGCGACTCGACGACATGAACCCGCACTTCTGGCGCACGCACGACGGCGGGAAGACGTGGACGGAGATCAACACCGGCATCGCGCCGGGCGCCGTGTCGAAC
>DASSNV010000214.1:0-10745 GCA_035701245.1 Gemmatimonadaceae bacterium
TGTAAAGGCCGCACCAACACAATCGCGTTGAATCCGGAGAAGTCATGGGAACCGCGACACTTACGGCACCTGAACAGCAGACCGACACCTTTCCGATCAACGGAACGGATTACATAGAGTTCTACGTGGGCAACGCCAAGCAGGCGGCCCACTTCTACCGCCTGGTTTTCGGCTACAGGATCGTGGCCTATCGCGGGCCCGAAACGGGCACCCGCGACCGCGCCAGCTACGTTCTCGAGCAGGGCAAGGTCAGACTGGTTCTCACCACGGCGCTGCGACCCGACAGCGATATCGCGACCCACGTGCACAAGCACGGCGACGGCGTCAAGGATATTGCCCTGTGGGTCGATGACGCGAGGAAAGCATTCAAGCTGGCAGTCGAGCGTGGCGCGAAGGCCGCGTACGAGCCAAAAGCGCTCGTCGACGAGCAGGGCGAAGTGGTGATCGCCGGCATTCATACCTACGGCGAGACCATCCACAGCCTCGTCGAGCGCAAGAACTACAAGGGCGCGTTCATGCCGGGCTTCGTTCCGTTCGCCGGCGTCGGCGACGCGGAGAATGTCGGGCTCAAGTACGTCGATCACTGCGTCGGCAACGTCGAGCTCGGCGCCATGAACAAGTGGGTGAAGTACTACGCCGACGTCCTCGGCTTCAGCCAGCTCATCTCCTTCGACGACAAAACGATCTCGACGGAGTACTCGGCGTTGATGTCAAAGGTCGTCGCCAACGGCAACGGCAGGATCAAGTTCCCCCTCAACGAGCCGGCGAAAGGCAAGAAGAAATCGCAGATCGACGAGTACCTCGAGTTTTATCAGGGTCCGGGCTGCCAGCACATCGCGATCGCGACCGACAACATCATCGAGACCGTGACCAGGCTGCGCGACAACGGCGTCGAGTTCCTGCGCGTGCCGGGCACCTACTACGACACCGTCATCGACCGCGTCGGGAAGATCGACGAGGACGTCGCGAAGCTGCGTGATCTGGGAATTCTCGTCGATCGCGACGACGAGGGATATCTGCTCCAGATCTTCTCGAAGCCGATGGAAGATCGGCCGACGCTGTTTTACGAGATCATCCAGCGAAAGGGCGCGAAGAGCTTCGGCGCCGGCAACTTCAAGGCGCTGTTCGAGGCGCTCGAGCGCGAGCAGGACCTTCGCGGTAATCTCTGAGCCATGCCGATCTATCACACCCTCGGCCGAATTCCGCGCAAGCGGCACATCGCGTTCAGAAAACCGGACGGCGGGATCTACGCCGAGGAGCTGGTCGGCCACGAAGGATTTACTGGCACCTCGTCGCTGCTGTATCACATCCACCCGCCGACGACGGTGAAATCTGCGCGTCGGATTCGCGAGACCAAGCTCGAGGCTGATCCCGATCAGACGCTGCGACATCGCCACTTTCTTACGTCACGCGTGAAGAAGGGCGGCAGCGCCACGCTCGACCGGCTGCCGCTGCTGTTCAATCAGGACATTGCGATGCTGTACGTCGAGCCCGATGAGAACGACGCCCATTTTTATCGGAATGCTCAGGCTGACGAGCTCGTTTATATCAGCAAAGGCAAAGGCGTGCTCGAGACGTCGTACGGTCAGCTGCCGTTCGGCGAAGGCGATTATCTCATCATCCACCGCGGCATTCTCCATCGTTATCGCTTCGACCTGAAAGCGGAGCAGCCAAAGCTGGTCGTGTTCGAGAGCAGGGGACACGTGCGCTGGCCGAAGCGGTATCGCAACGAATTCGGGCAGCTCATCGAAGGCGCGCCGTACTCTGAACGCGACATCAGGCGGCCCACTTTTGTCGAGCCCATCGACGAGATGGGAGACTTCCCGATTCTGGTGAAGCAGTACGACGGCATCAACGAGATCGTGCTCGATCACAATCCTCTCGACGTCGTCGGCTGGGATGGCTACTTCTACCCGTGGGCGTTCAACATCAACGACTTCGAGCCGATCGTCGGTCGCGTGCACCAGCCGCCGCCGGTGCACCAGACCTTCCAGGGTGACGGCTTCGTGGTGTGCTCGTTCTGCCCACGCCCGTACGATTTCCATCCCGAAGCAGTCCCGGCGCCGTACAACCACAGCAACGTCGATTCCGACGAGGTTCTCTACTACGCGTCGAGCGAGTTCATGAGCAGGAAGGGAATCGAGTTCGGGAGCATCACCCACCATCCCGATGGAATTCCGCACGGCCCGCATCCGGGGCGCGCTGAAGCGAGTATCGGCGCGAAGTACACCGACGAGCTGGCGGTGATGATGGACAGCTTCCGGCCGCTCAAAGTCGCGAAGCCCGCGCTGGCGATCGAAGATCCGAATTACCACAAGTCATGGCTGCAGGGCCAGCACGCCCAGTTCAATCCACCAACGAGCTGAGGCCTAAGCTGACGAAATGAGCGAAGCGCTCTGGACTCCCTCGCCCGAGCGCGTCATCAAGGCGAACATGACCGAGTTCCTCCGATACGTGGAGGAACGCGGCGGTCCGCCGGTGCCCGACTATTCAGCCGAGTCCTACTGGCAGCTCCACGAGTGGTCGATCAATAACCCCGAGCGCTTCTGGTCGCTGGCGTGGCGGTTCTGCGGAATCATTGGACACCGCGGCACCGGGGGCGGCGCCGAGCGCGTTGGAGTCGGTCTCGATAACATGGGACCGCCGGATCCGGAAAAGGGACCGAAGTGGTTTCCCGACGCGAGTCTCAACTTCGCCGAGAATCTCCTGCGGTTCTCCGACGACGAGCCCGCGCTGTCGTCGTGGAATGAAGAAGGTCACCAGCGCACAATCAGCTACCAGGCGTTGCGCGAAGCGGTCGGAACTCTCGCGATCGCACTCGACGCCGCCGGTGTCCAGCCGGGCGACAGGGTTGCCGGCTGGCTGCCGAACATTCCCGAATCTGTAATCGCGATGCTTGCGGCGACATCGCTGGGCGCAATCTGGTCGTCGTGCTCACCCGATTTCGGCGCGCAGGGCGTGATGGATCGCTTCGGTCAGATCGAGCCCAGGATTCTTTTTGCCGCCGACGGTTATCTGTATAACGGCAAAGAGATCGACCTGCTGCCGCGGCTCCGCCAGATCGCGTTCAGGATTCCGACCCTCGAGCACGTCGTCGTGACACCGTATCGCCGGCAGATGCCCGATCTCGACGGGGTGCGCAAGGGAATCCTCTGGTCGCGATTCATCGCGACCCAGTGGACGGCGATGTCTACCCAGAACACACCGCCCGAAGGATACAAGACGCCCGGCGAGGGATACCGTCGCACTCCTCCGCACGGCTTCGCTCCGACTCCGGCCGGCGCCGCGATGCGCACGCCGGTTCACGGCGTGAAAGCGCTCACGCCCGTCCCGGCGCCAGTCGCCGAGCCGACCGACCCGAAGACCATCGCCTTCGAGCGATTTCCCTTCGATCACCCCGTTTACATCATGTACTCGTCCGGCACCACGGGATTGCCGAAGTGCATGGTGCACAGCGCCGGCGGGACGCTGCTCCAGCATCTCAAGGAGCTCATCCTCCACACCGACCTGAAGCGCGAAGACTGCATCTTCTACTACACGACGTGTGGCTGGATGATGTGGAACTGGCTGGTAAGCTCGCTCGCCGTCGGAGTGAAGATCGTTCTGTATGACGGAGCTCCGCTCGCACCCAAGGCCGACATTCTGTGGGACATGGCCGACCAGGAAGGCATCACTGTCTTCGGGACGAGCGCAAAGTACCTGGCGCTGCTGGAGAAAGCCGGCGTCGAGCCGCGGAAGACCCACAAGCTGACCCGGCTCAAGGCGATTCTCTCCACCGGTAGTCCACTCGCCGACAACAGCTTCGATTACGTCTACAGGAAGATCAAGACCGACGTGCATCTCGCCAGCATCTCAGGCGGCAGCGACATCATCTCCTGCTTCGTGCTCGGCAATCCGATCATGCCGGTGTACCGCGGTGAGATTCAGACCGCCGGGCTTGGAATGGCGGTCGATGTCTTCGATGATCGCGGACGGCCGGTGCGGCTGATTCCCGGCGAGCTCGTTTGCACGCGACCGTTCCCCAGCATGCCGGTGGCGTTCTGGGATGATCCTGACGGCTCGAAGTATCGCGCGGCGTACTTCGATTACTACCCCGGAGTCTGGCGCCACGGCGACTGGGCGGAGGTCACCAGGCATCGCGGCTACGTGATCTACGGACGCAGCGACGCCACGCTCAATCCGGGAGGCGTGCGCATCGGCACCGCCGAGATCTACCGGCAGGTCGAGATGCTACCCGAAGTTCTCGAGAGCGTAGCGGTTGGTCAGGAGATCAGCAGCGACACGCCCGGTGATGTTCGGATCGTGCTGTTCGTGAAGCTCCAGCCGGGCCTCACTCTAGACGAAGCGCTGAAGGAGCGGATCGTCACCCAGCTGCGCGAGAACACCACGCCGCTCCATGTCCCGCGGAAGATCATCCAGGTCGAGGACATTCCCCGCACCATCAGCGGCAAGATCAGCGAGCTGGCGGTGCGCGAGGTGATTCACGGTCGCCCGGTCAAGAACACCGAGGCGCTGGCGAATCCGCAGTCGCTCGAGTTTTACGAGCGGCTGCCGCAGCTGCGCGACTAGTTAGTGGCTGGCGACGACCGGCTCGCGCTTGGCAGAAGCTGCCAGCGCGCCGATCATGTCCTGCAGCTTCGGACCGCGACCCGGCTCGGGCGCTCCGAAGGTGAGCGCGGTGCGATAGTGCGAGACCCCGTAGATCGAGCCTGACCTGCGCTCGACGGTGATTCCGAAGCTCTCGTCGTCTGCATCGTCGTCGGCCGTTGCGGCGGTACTCTGGGGCAGCGCGTGCGCCTCGACCTCGGACAGGAATGCCTTCCAGTCCGGCGACCCCTTCAGCTTGGCTTCGCAAATCGAGCTGACCCAGCGATCCTCACCGAAGTGTGAATCGCGCTTCGAGATCGGGCCGCAGTCGTAACCTTTGCGCACGAAGTTGTCGACGCGAACATCGGCGGACGCGGGGGTCGACTCGTAGTACTGATCCCACCACAGCATCAACTTGCCCGAGACCTTGGCGCCGCTCTGGCGGATGATGACGAGGTATTGGGGATTGCCGAACGCCGAGTACCAGATGCGGACTTCACGCTCGCCTTTGTTAAGGTCGGTCCTGGCGAGGGGGGCGAGTCCAGCGGTGACGGCTGCGGCGTCCTTGGTCTCGAAGATCGCCGTTGCCGTCGGGCCCGTGTCGTTGGACGCGGTGAATGCCGCCTGTTGAGCGATCACAGTACCGGGGATGGCGAGCAGGACTGAGGCTGCGAACGTGAGTCGGCTCATGCCCATAGGACGGTTCTGGTCAGTCCTTGGTCACATAATATTAGCTCAGCCGGAAATGGCCGCTAACAGCTTGGGGGGCAATAACTTAGCCTGTGGGAAAGGCTGCAAATCGGTGGCCCGGCGGGCCGGCGGAGGCCTCAGATCGAGCTCAGGCGGCGGCCAAATACCTGGCAGTAATAAAGGCCGCCGGCCGAGGAGCGTGCGATCGAGATCCCGGTTTCAACCACCCCCGGATTGAGGATGTTCGCGCGGTGCCCGCTCGAGCTCATCCAGCCCTGGACGACTGCCTCGGGGCTCTGGTATCCGAGCGCGACGTTCTCGGCGATCTCGGCGTAGGGGTAGCCGACCGAGCGCGCGCGGTCGCTCAGCCCGGGAAGCTGCGCCTGGGGGATGACGTGCGCCATTTTCTGGAAGTAGGCCATGTTGGTTGCCTGGATCCTCGCCATCTGGTCCAGCTGCGCGTTGAACACCAGGGGGCGAAGTCCGCGCCGACGGCGCTCGACATTGATCAGATCGAAGATGCGTCCAACCGAAGCTGTGTACGCGTCGGACGTCGCCGGCGCTACTGCGCGGGCAGCCGGCCGCGTCGGGGCCGCCATTGGAACGGTGCAACCGAGCGTCAGCAGGGCAGAGGCGAGAAGTCGAATCGAGCGCATCCCTTTTATAGCGGCGCGTCAGGACGATCGTTCCAATGCCTCGAGGATTCGACGCGGCTCGAGCGTCGTCCGCCGCGCGGTGAACACCCGCAACCAGCGTGCGCTCTTGTAAAGTTCCTCTGACAGCGACGGAAGATTGATGGTGCCGATCCAGCCCTCGCCGGTCAGACGCTCGACCTTGCCGCTCCTTCGCAGCACGGGGATGTCGAGACCGAGCATCTCCGTCTTGACCGGATAGTCCAGCAGCAGCTCACCGGGGCCGAGCCCGAATTCCGCCGCCAGTGAATTCTCGGCCTGCGCGACGCGTTTTCTGTCCGTAGCGATCCATTCCATTCGTGAGGCGTCGAGCTCGGCGGCGGGCCACTCTGCGGCGCGCTTGAATAGCCGACGCTCCTTCAGCGCAGTGAGCAGCGCCGGCGGCTGCTCGCTCTCCAGTCGGTGCATCAGCCCTTCGTCGGTGAAGCGCGCGAGCGCGCGCACGCTGAGGATGCCGGCGTGCACGGCATCCTCCACCAGCCGCTTGTACATCGCGGTTGCGCTGCGCACCGCGTGGTGCCAGTAGACGTTGCGATACATCTGGTACTTGGCGAACAGCAGTGACTCCAGTGCCGATAGGGCTTTTTCCAGAACGCCTAGCGTAGGCTTGCCGGTGTCGGGATCGGCGACCAGGACCAGGGAATTGGTGAGACGATCGACGTCGATCTCGCCGTATGGGACGCCGCACATGAATGCGTCGCGCTTTAGATACTCGATCTTGTCGAGATCGAGCGAGCCCGAGATGAGTCCCTGCAGCGGACTGTCGCTCCGGCCGCGAATGAGATCGAAGATTCTTTGCGGCGCCTCGCCGCCCAGCCGCGAGGTGAGCAGTGAGGCCACGCTGCCTTCGGTGATGAGCGGTCGCGCAACGTCCTCGTGATGCAGCGCTCCAATCTCTTCGAGTGCGTGCGAGAACGGATAGTGCCCCACGTCGTGGAGCAGCGCCGCCGATCTAACGATCGCCTGGTCCTGCTCCGACATCGGGACAGAATCTTCGGCTTCGCAAAGGAGCGCCAAGGTTCGTCGCGACAGGTGATGCGTGCCCAGCGCGTGCTCGAACCGCGTGTGGGTGGCGCCGGGATATACCAGATAGGTCCAACCGAGCTGCCGGACGTACCGAAGACGCTGAAAGACTTCGGTGTCGACGAGCTCCAGCGTCAGATCATCGACGCGGATGTTGTTCCAGACGGGATCGCGCAGAATCTCGAAGCGCACTGCCCGCCGTCCGCCGGAGCTTGTCGTCAGCCCTTCGGTCCGGCGTTCTTGATCGCGGAGTCGACGTTGGCGAAATGCTCGAAGTTGTCGCGGAACATCGCCGCCAGCTTCTTCGCCTGAGTATCGTACGCGTCGCCGTCCTTCCACGTTTGCCTCGGCTTCAGCACGGTAGACGGCACTCCATTGATCTCGAGCGGAATCTCCAGGCCGAAGATCGGATCCGTCTGGGTCTTCGCGTTGTCGAGCCTGCCAGCCAGCACTTCGTTGACGATCGTGCGGGTATGATCGAGGGCGATGCGCTTGCCGGTTCCGTAGGGACCACCGCTCCAGCCCGTGTTGATCAGCCAGACATTGGAATTGTGCTTGTGCAGAAGCTCGCCCAGCATCCGCGCGTACTTGACTGGCTGCCACACCAGGAACGCCGCGCCGAAGCAAGCGCTGAAGGTCGGCTGCGGCTCTTTCACTCCTCGCTCGGTGCCCGCGACTTTCGCGGTGTACCCGGAGAGGAAGTAGTACATCGCCTGTTCAGGGGAGAGTTTCGCAATTGGCGGCAATACACCGAACGCGTCGGCGGTAAGGAAGATGATGTTCCTCGGATGCCCGCCGCGTCCGCCTTTGACGTGGTCGCGGATGTACTCCAGCGGATACGATGCGCGGGTGTTCTCGGTGATCGATTGATCGGCGAAGCGCACCTTCTTCGTCGCCGGATCGAGCACCACGTTCTCGAGCACCGTTCCGAACATCTGGGTTGTCCGGTAGATGTCCGGCTCACCTTCCGGCGACAGGTTGATCACCTTCGCGTAGCAGCCGCCCTCGAAATTGAAGATCCCGTTTTCCGCCCACCCGTGTTCGTCATCTCCGATGAGCCCGCGGTTCGGCGCGGTCGACAAGGTCGTCTTGCCGGTGCCCGACAATCCGAAAAAGAGCGCGGTTTCGCCGTTCTCTCCGACGTTGGCGGAGCAGTGCATCGACAGAACATTCTGCTTCGGAAGCAGGTAGTTCATCACCGCGAACATCGATTTCTTGAGCTCGCCCGCGTAGCGGGTTCCGCCGATGAGAATGGTGCGCGCGGCGAGGTTGAGGACGATGAAAGTCGACGACTTGGTGCCGTGGCGCTTGCGGTCGGCCTTGAACTCCGGCGCGTGCAGAACCGTGAAGTTTGGCTCGAAGGTCGGGAGGTCCGTGAGCTCGGGGCGGATGAACATGTTTCGCACGAACGCCATGTGCCATGCGTTGGGCGAGACGTAGCGGACGGACAACCGATATGATGGGTCTGCGCCACAATACAGGTCTTGCACGAACAGCTCGTCGGCGTGGTTCAGATACTCGCGCACATCGCCCAGAAGCAGGTCGTACTTCTCGGCTGTGAACGGCTGATTGACCTTCCCCCAATCGACGTCGTTGTCGATGCTGGGGTCCCTGACCACGAACTTGTCGTTCGGGGAGCGCCCGGTGTGGGGGCTCGTGACGGCGACGAAGGGGCCCATATCCGCAAATTCGCCCTCGTTTCGCCGTGCCGCCGCCTGAAATAGCTCGGGCGCAATCAAATTCCAGTGGACCTCGCCCCGCGGCTCGAGTCCCTGTCTGCTCAAATCGGCTCTGCTTTCCCGTGCCACCGACTTCCGGCGCGGTCTGATCTCGGTTGCCATCGACCTACCTGGTCTCCTTTATCCGCTGCTGCGCGTCGACGACTGCGACGGCGGCCATGTTGACGATATCCTGCACATCGGCACCCTGTTCCAGTACATGCACGGGAAGATTCATACCGAGCAGGATCGGACCGATTTTCGTCGCGCCGCCGAGGTGGTGGAGGAGCTTGTAGGCGATATTCCCGGCGCTCAGGTTTGGGAAGATCAGCACGTTTGCCCGCTCCTTCAACACGCTGAACGGATACGCCGAACGAAGGATGTTCTCGTCCATCGCCGTGTCAGCCTGCATCTCGCCGTCGACCACCAGATTTGGGTCGCGCTTCCGGAGAATCGCCACTGCCTTGGCAACCTTCTCCGCTTCCGGATGCCGGACCGACCCGAAATTCGAGAACGACAGCATCGCTATCTTCGGGGTGATTCCGAAATTGCCGACGATGCTCCCCGCCGAGTACGCGATCTGCGCCAGCTGCTCGGCGGTCGGATCGATGTTGACGGTGGTGTCTCCACAGAAGATAACGTGCTTCTCGAAGACGAGCATGTAGAGCCCGCTGACGATTTCGGCTTTGGGGTGCGGGCCAATTACCTGTAGCGCGGGGCGAATCGTCTCGGGGTAGTGCATCCCGACACCTGACAGCAGCGCGTCGGCGTCACCGCAGGCGACCATCACCGAGCCGAAGTAATTCACGTTGAACAGCAGCTGGTGTGCCTCGCTGTGGCTGAGGCCTTTGCGCTGCCGGCGCTTCCACAGATAGTCGGCGTACTTGTCGCGCCGGTCGCAGGTAGCCGGATCTTCGATGTTGATGTCGCGCAGCGAGATCATGTTCTCCTGCGCGATGCGCTCGATGTTGGTGCGCTGGCCGAGCAGGATCGGAGAAGCGATGCCCTCGTCGACGAGCACGCGAGCGGCGCGAATGATCTTCGGCTCCTCCCCCTCGGGAAATACGATGCGCTTTGGGTCGCGCTCGGCGCGGTTGATGATGCCGCGCATGATTCCGCGCGCGCGGCCAAGTCGGGCCTCGAGCTGATCGCGATACTGCTCGAGGTCGATCATCTCCTTCGCGACACCGCTTGCCACCGCCGCCCAAGCTACCGCCGGCGCAACCCATAGCAGCACGCGCGGATCGAACGGGAAGGGAATGAGGTAGTCGGGACCGAACTTCACCGATCTCAGTCCGTACAGGCGCGTTACGCTCTCCGGGACGTCCTCCTTTGCGAGCGCGGCGAGCGCCCGTGTCGCCGCCATCTTCATCTCCTCGTTCACCTGTGTCGCCCGCGCGTCGAGCGCGCCGCGGAAGATGAACGGGAAGCCGAGGACGTTGTTGACCTGGTTCGGGTAGTCGCTCCGCCCGGTTGCGATGATCGCGTCATTGCGCACGGCGCGCACCTGGTCGGGAAGAATCTCCGGCTCCGGATTCGCGAGCGCGAATACGATCGGTTTTTTCGCCATCTTGCCGACCATCTCGCCGGTGATTGCGCCGGCGACCGACAATCCGACAAAGACATCGGCGCCGACGAGCGCGTCGGCGATGGTGCGCGCCTTCGTCGGATGCGCGAACTTCGCCTTGTATGGATCCATCTCGCCGGGCCGACCTTGGTAGACCACGCCCTGGCGGTCGGTCAGCAGAATGTTCTGGCGCGGTACGCCCAGTCTTACATAATGCTCGGCCGTGGAGATCGCCGCGGCGCCGGCTCCAGAGAATACCACACGTACCTTTTCAATCTTCTTTCCGACGATCTCCAGCGCGTTGAGGAGTGCCGCACCGGAGATGATCGCGGTGCCGTGCTGATCATCGTGGAAGACCGGAATGCGCATCGTTTTGCGCAACGTTTCTTCGATGTAGAAACAGTCGGGGGCGCGGATGTCCTCGAGATTGATTCCGCCGACCGTCGGCTCCAGCAGCTGGCAGAACTT
>DASSNV010000215.1:0-46811 GCA_035701245.1 Gemmatimonadaceae bacterium
GAGGGTTTGGGCGGTGGTGTTTGGATTGCGAACTGCCTCGAGCGCGATCCCCATGTCAGGGGAATCCGCGAGGGTGTCGAGGAGGCTCGGCGAGATCGAGTCGTTGGGAAGTGCAGCGAGCAGGAAGGCGCGGTCCTCGCGGTGTGCGCGAATGGCGCTGTCGAGCCATGCCCGCTGATGTTGGGGATTCTGCTTCAATGCGACGGCGACGATGTCTCGATCCCGCGCGATCTCGGCGGACTGCGCGGCATATTCAGCGTCGCGATCGCGGTTTTTCTTTTTGGTCTGCAGCCCCTGGGAGATGTTGAAGCCCACGAGCATCAGCGCCGCCGTCAATCCGACCCACGCGAACGCTTTGCGCTCCAGTCGCGCATCATCCCGGAAGAGCCCGAATGCGACGCCGAGGAACCCAGCCATTGCACCAAGCAGTGGCAGGCCGAGGAACCCGATTCCGGCGGTGGACGACCGCGACTGCAGTATCGCCCACCCGCCGGAAATCACCGCGGCCGCGAAGAGCAGGAGGCTGGTGAGGATTCCACGATACTCGCGCTTGAACAGCATCACCACGAGCACCGCGAAGTAAGCGAGCGGCAGCCCGAGGAGTCCGACCAGAAAAATCACGCGACGTTACGGTTGTCGAGCGTTACGCTTGCTCAGGGCCGCGACTCGATCTCCGTCGAACGCTGCGCCGAGCGCGACGTCTCCGCACCCTCGACCTTGATCTGCGGCTCGTGCAGCACCGGAATCTTCACCGACGCCGCGACGAAGCAGAGATCGTGGGCCGTCTCGTGTAGCTCCATCGCGCGCTTCTCATCGCTGCCCGGCGCCACAGTTACGACCGGCCGCAGCGTCACGCTCTCGAAGATGCCGCCGCCGTCAGGGCGCAGCACCAGCGTGCCGATCGCGTGATCCTCGTACGCGATGACGTTGATCTTGCTGCGCGCGCACAGCGCGAGGTAACTGAGCAGGTGGCACGACGAGAGCGCGGCAACGAACAGATCTTCCGGGTTATAGGCGTTCGCGTCGCCGCGGAACATCGGGTCGGCGCTGCCGACGATGTCGGGCTTGCCATCGATCTGCAGTCGATACTTCCTGCCATATCCCTGATATGTCGTCGTACCTGTGCCGAGGTTGCCGTCCCAGATGAGACGCGCCTTGTAGTCGTGGGTGTTTTTCTTGCCGCCGGGTGTGGACATTCCTGACCTCCGCGGTTGAAGTTGGCTGCAGCGATATTTTACCGCTCGGCGCGCTCCGGCGCTGCATCAATCGTCGCGATCCCGGGAGGAAGCCAGCGCGTGATGACCCCGTTGCTGATCTGCAGGCGGTCGAGCTGCATCAGTCCCGGCGGGACATCCGCCTCGCGCGGAACCACCAGGATGGTCTGGCCGAGCCCGCGCTCCTCGAGCATCACCAGAATTCTTGCCGCCCGCCTGATGTCGAGCTCCGCGAACGGATCGTCGAGGAGGAGTAGCGGCTCAGCCCCCGCATGCCGGCGCAGGGTACCTGCCTCCAGCATTCTCAGCGCGATCGCCGCCGAGCGCTGTTGGCCGGCGGAGCCGAACAGCCGGATGTCCTTACCGTCGAGGGTCAGCTCGAGCTCGTCGCGGTGGGGGCCGACGTGGGTGATTCCGCGGCGCAGGTCGATGGCGCGCTTTTCCTCGAACGCGGCGAGCAGAACGTCGTGGCGTGCCTCCGACTCCGCGAACGGGCTCACATAGCGCATTTCGGCGGTTCCACTCTCACCGATTCTTTCCGTGAGGTGTGAAAACTCCGCCGCCGACTCCCGTACCCAGCGGGCGCGGGTTTCGATCAGCAGCGAACCATGCTCGGCGAGGGCCGGCTCCCAGACCGCCACCTGCTGCTCGTTGGATGCGGAGCCGCGGCGGGCAGCGTGGCGCAGCGCCGCGTTCCGCCGGGAGAGATTGGCGCGATAGTGCTGGAGCGCATTGAGATATTTCCGGTCGGTAAGCGCGAGCACCAGGTCGAGAAAGCGACGCCGCTCGGTTGGCGGACCGCTCACCAGCTCCAGATCGCGCGGCGAGAACATCACTGACGGCAGTGCACCGAGCGCATCGCTCAGACGTTTGACCTCGCTGCCGTCGATGCTGACTTTCTTTCGCTTGGCATTGCGATCGAAGCCCACCGAGATCTCGTGAGCGGCGGGTGTGTGCGCTTGCGCCGAGATGTGGAACCCCGACGTTTCGAAGCGCGTCAGATCCTGATCGCGAGCGTCACGGATGGAGCGCAGGATCTGCAGGTAGTAGATCGCCTCGAGAAAATTGCTCTTGCCGTGACCGTTGTCCCCGACCACGACCGCGCCTTCGCGCGGCAACTCGAGATCGACCCGCTCCAGATTCCGGAAATCGCGAATCGATATGGAGTTGAGCCGAATGCGATCTTCGCTTGCGCGGCCGGTGTCTGCCGTTGCGGTGACCGTTGGCCTCGTCACTTCCCCTTGAATGCCGGCGCGCGCTTCTCCAAAAAGGCGCGCATCCCCTCGCGCATGTCGTCGGTGGCGGCGAGCAGGCCGAAGTGATTTGCCTCGAGAATCATCCCTTCCTCGAGCGACATCTGCAGGCCGCGATCGATGGCCTCGATGCAAAGCGCGATCGCGAGGGGTCCGTTGGCGAGGATCGCCTTCATCATGTCGCGCGCTTCGGCGACTACACGATCGGCCGGGACCACCTTGTTGACCAGCCCGATCCGGTACGCCTCGGCGGCGTCGATCATCTCGCCGGTCAACAGCAGCTGCATCGCGCGGCCTTTGCCGACCAGCCGCGGAAGTCGCTGGCTCCCGCCATAACCGGGAAGAATCCCGAGCTTGCTCTCCGGCTGGCCGAACTTTGCCGCGTCCGACGCGATGCGGATGTGGCAAGCCATCGCCAGCTCGCACCCGCCGCCGAGTGCGAAGCCGTTGACGGCGGCGATGACGGGTTTCGGGCAAGTCTCGAATCTGCGGAACACATCCTGCCCTGCGCGTGCACGCGCCTTCGCCAGCACCGGACTCTGCGAGGAGAGCTCGGAGATGTCCGCGCCTGCGACGAAGGCGCGCCCCGCGCCGGTGAGAATCACGCCGCCGATGGCGTCGTCGACGCGGATCTCGTCGATCGCGTGACCAAGCTCGGCGATGGTCGCGTCGTTCAGAGCGTTGAGCTTGTCGGGCCGGTTGACGGTGAGAGTGGCGACGCGGTCAGCGACCTCCAGCGTCAGGAATTTGAAGGGCATCGAGATGTATTTGTTGGTAGATTGCCGGAATTCGTCGAGCGGCGGCCGCTCAAAATCTATCCAGAAATATTGCTACTGGGCGATGCAATAAATGGCGCAGAAGTGGATAGTCCGTGAAGGC
Organism: Gemmatimonadaceae bacterium; assembly: GCA_035701245.1. Taxonomy (GTDB): domain Bacteria; phylum Gemmatimonadota; class Gemmatimonadetes; order Gemmatimonadales; family Gemmatimonadaceae; genus UBA4720. The sequence continues at coordinate 3,347 of DASSNV010000215.1, forward strand.
ACGAAGGCAAAGGGATTCCGCTACCGCTCGCCGAGTGGTGCGGCGGTGAAGGACAAGGCGCAGCTCGAGCGCTTCGACGCGCTGCGTATTCCTCCGGCGTGGCGGGACGTGCACATCTCCACCAATCCGCGCGCCGCGATCCAGGTCTGGGGCTTCGATGCGCGCGGCCGCAAACAGTACAAGTATCATCCGCGCGCGGTGGAGAAGGGTGAGCTGCGCAAATACTATCGGGTCCGGCAGATGGCGCGCGATCTTCCGACCTTACGCGCGCGGATCCAGCGAGATTTTCGCCGCCGTGGACTCACCAAGCAGAAAGTCTGCGCCGGAATAGTGCGGCTGATTTCGCATGGATTCTTTCGCGTCGGCAGCGAGCGCTACGAGAAGGAAAACAACACCTTCGGCATTACGACGATGCGGAAATCCCACGTGACCGTCTATGGCGACACCGTAGTCTTCGAGTACAGGGGCAAGCGATCGATCACGCAGCGGAACGTGGTGGTCGCTAAAGACCTGGCGAGATTCGTGGGAGAGCTTCTCGACACGCCTGGTCCGCGGCTGTTCCGCTATCTGGAGGATCGCAAATGGCAGGACGTCGATTCGCGCGACGTGAACGATTACATCGAATACATCGCGCAGTTTCCGTACACTGCCAAGGACTTCCGGACGTGGGGCGGGACGCTGCGCGCGGCGACGGTGCTCGCCGAGCTGGGGAAGGGAAAGAGCCAGACGGAGCGAAAGAAGAACGTGGTTACCGCGGTGCGACTCGTAGCCGCTGAGCTCGGCAACACTCCGACGATCTGCAGAAAGTCCTACGTGCATCCGGTAGTGGTGATGAAATATCTGCGCAGCGGAACGACGATCTCGCTGCCGAAGCACGCGACGTCACGCAACGGCACCGGCCACGCCCCGGAGGAGAGCGCGCTGATCGACTTTCTCGACGAGTACTTCCCGGAACGCAGAAAGCAGCCGAGGATGGAGTGACGATTTCTTTTGGCGGCGCAGTGAATGAGTGAAGCGCTACTCTCCGACGACAGTCGGCCGATCATCCCGATGCGCCGTGGTGATCCGTCGATGAAGCACGTGCTCTCGATCGATCAGGGCACGACGGGCACGACCGCGCTGATGATCGGCGCCGACGGCCGCGTCGCCGGCCGCGGATACCAGGAGATCACCCAGCACTATCCGGCGCCAGGGTGGGTAGAGCACGACGCCGACGAGATCCTCGAGCGCACCCTGACCGCCGCGCGCGAGGCAGTCGCTGTGAGCGGAGTGAAGCCCGACGCCATCGGCATCACCAACCAGCGCGAAACTGTAGTCGTCTGGCACCGCGATACGGGAAAGCCGCTGGCGCGCGCGATCGTCTGGCAGGACCGGCGCACCACGGATCGGTGCGCGCAGCTCAAAAGCAAATCGAAGTGGATCGCCGAGCGCACCGGTCTGCGACCCGATCCATACTTCTCGGCGACGAAGATCGAATGGCTGCTCAAACGGCCCGAGATCGCGTTTGTCGCACGGAACGGCAGGCTGCTGGCGGGCACGATCGACACGTGGCTGATCTGGAAGCTCACCGGCGGGCGCGTCCACGCTACTGATCCGACCAACGCATCGCGCACTTTGCTGTACGACATCAACAGACTCCGCTGGAGCAAGGAGCTGTGCGATCTGTTCGGCGTGCCGATGGAAGTACTACCAGAGGTACGCGCGTCGGCCGGTGATTTCGGCAGAAGCCTCACTGCGTTTTTTGGCAAGGCAATCCCAATCACCGGCGTCGCCGGCGATCAGCAGGCAGCGTTGTTCGGGCAGGGTTGCTTTGGCGCGGGTCAGGCGAAGAACACCTATGGAACCGGCGCGTTCCTCCTGCTCAACACCGGCAAGAAGATTCCGCGCGCGGGTGAAGGGCTGCTCGCCACCGTCGCCTGCGATGAGACCGGCGGTGTCGCGTACGCGTTCGAGGCGGCGATCTTCATCGCCGGCGCAGCGATCCAGTGGCTGCGCGACGGCCTCGGCATTCTCTTCAACGCCGCGGAGAGCGAGCGGTTGGCGATGTCGCTGGAGTCCAACGACGGCGTCTATTTCGTGCCGGCGCTGGTCGGGCTCGGCGCGCCCAACTGGGAGCCGAGGGCGCGAGGAACGATCGTCGGGCTAACCCGCGGGTCGAGTCGCGCGCATTTGACGCGCGCGGCGCTGGAGTCGATGGCGTACGGGACCGCGGAGATGTTGCAGGTGATGGCGAAGCGCGCGCGGATCAGGTTCGCGTCGCTGCGAGTGGATGGCGGGGCATCGGCCAACAACTGGCTGATGCAGTTCCAGGCCGATGTGCTTGGCATTCCCGTCGAGCGGCCAGACATGATCGAGACGACCGCGCTAGGCGCAGCGGGACTGGCGGGCATTGCGGGTGGCGTGTGGCGCGACGCGAACGAATTCATGGGCACCCGATCGTTCGAGCGGTTCACGCCGGCGATCGCTCCCGAATCGGCGCGCGAGCTGGTCGCGGGCTGGGATCGCGCGGTTCGCGCATCGCTTGGCTGGGCGCGCGACACCGGCGATGCGCCCCCGCCCAAACGCGCAAAAAAACGCGCCGCGCCCCGTGCGACGAAAACCCGCGAGGCGAAGCTTGCCCCAGCGCGCGCCGCCTCCCGCCTCCCGCGTCCCACCTCCCGCCGACCGAAATGAACAGCATCCTCAGTCTGTGCCTGGCGGTGAACCTGATCTACGGTCAGACTGCAGTCGTCCATACCGATTCATGGTTCGGCATCGACAAGCTCAAACATTTCTTGATGTCTGCGTTCATCGAGAGCGTCTCGTACAGCGCGCTGCAGCTGGCGGGAGCCAATCACCGTCCGGCGATGAGTGGCGCGATCGGCATCACGCTCGGCATCGGCGTCGCGCGCGAGCTTCACGATCGCCGGGTGCCTGGCAACCTCTTCAGCGTGCGCGACCTGACCTGGGACGCACTCGGCACGGGGGCGGGGGCGGTTCTAAGCGCCCATACTATAAGGTAGTGACGAGTGTAGCAGCGCAGACGTTCTAACGAGTCAGCGTCGTCCGCACTTGATCAGCGCCTTGATTACGCCATCGCGGATATCGTCGTGCTCGTCGATGTTGACGAAGCGACGGTCCTGGGGAGCCTGACCCAGAAAATTGATGCTGATGATGGTCTGAGTCGCATCGTTGACGATCACGTAGCGGCCGGTCGGCCCTCGTTCGTCGAAGGATCCATCGGTCTCGCCGAAGATCTCGAAGCCATCCCGTTCGTCGTGCTCCCAGTACGGGTGGCCCACCGCCGACTGAAGCACGTAGTGCAGGTTGTCGATGGCGGCGTCCTTGTCCACCCGGTAGAGGCCGAAATCAGACTGCTCGACGGTGATGTCCGCGAAGTAGCTCGGTCGGCCCTGGGAAAGCAGGAACCGATATCCGTCGACCGCCGAGATCTTTTTCTCGCCCTTCGTCGTAGTGACGGAGCGGAATCGCACGCCGGTTCCAGTGAGCCGCGCGGTGCTGTCGGCGTAGAGGCTGTCCGGGAACTTGCACATCGCGTAACGCGCGAGTGGACCCTGTGGCTCGACCTTCGCGCCCTGGGCGCCCGCGTTCGCGGCGATACAAGCTGTCGAAGCCAGAGCGATCCACACCCATCTCATGCCTCGAAGTTAGCGCCCGGGCAGCGCGACGGGCACCCACGTATCGACCGCGTGCGCACCAACTATCAGCCCAACCACTGAACCGACGACTCCCACAAAGGCGCCGCCGATCGTGGCGTCGAAGCCTCGGGAATCGGGGAAAATGCAAAGCTCGGGGCAATTGTCCTTCTTGTAACTCGCCGCGCCGAGTAGGGCGCCCGTGCCGGCTCCAATGAGAAATCCAGCCAGCATGCCCTTCGCCTTCCGCGTGTGAGTGCCCTGGGCGACCTGAAGCTTGAGGATCGTCTCTGTTGGGATGGAGAGCTGAACGTCCCCGGCGGCTCGGCTGAAGACGAGAGTGTCCGAGGTTGCCGCGACCATGCGTCCGGTCGCGGGATCGCTTCCGATCCTCGACGACACGACGCGCACCCGCGCACCGGCCTGGACGGGCCAGGCGACGCTTCGGGCCTGGGCTCCGGCATCGACTGCACCGAGAGCGAACAACAGAAGGAGGGCTTTCATCGAAGGAGTGGTTGAGGGTTGGCGATCGACGTCGCCCCCAATCTCTGCCCGCTGAATGCGGGCTGACATACGCCATGTTACGTAGCAACGCGGTTCTGGACAGTGCACCCGGCCGGGCGTATGGTTCCGCTTCGGAAAGGAGGCACCATGCGCGGACTTTCATTGCTCGGCCTCGCCCTCGTTGCTGGATGTGCATCATCCGGCGCTGCCCGCACTGCTCCCGGTTCAGCGAATAGCGGCGTCGCCCGCGTCTCCAGCTCCGGAGGAAACCAGGCGATCTCCACCGGCGCGGTCCCCATCGCCGGAGCCTCGACGATTTACGCACCGATCGACCGGCTGTGGGGACTCCTGCCAGCGGTATACGACTCGCTTGGAATCCCGCTCACAGTGGTCGATCGCGCCAGTTATCTGCTCGGGAACCGCGGCCTTCAGGCTCGACGTCAGCTTCACGGCGTCTCGCTCAGCAAGTATATCGATTGCGGTTACGCGCAGGGGCGGGCCAGCGCCGACTTCTACGATGTGAATCTGTCGGTAACCACCCAGCTGCAGCCGCAGGATTCGCTGACGACGACGGTCATCACTACTGTCGATGCGGTCGCGCGACCAGTCCTCTTCACTGGCGAGTACAACCACTGCGGCACGCGCGGTGAGCTTGAAACAAGAATCTCGAACGGTCTGAAAGGCATTTTCGCCGAGTAATCTTCCGTGCAGCTCACTGCTCGAGACGACATTACAGTCCCGCTGCTCGCGAAGCCGGCGGAGCTCTGGGACGAGGGCGACAATCGGCCCGAGACCGCCGCCGCGGTGCGCATGCATCCGCTCACGCTGCGCTTCGACGGGGAGCGCGAGGCAGAATTCACCGCCGAGTACTTCGAGCGCACCCTGGTCCAGGTGCGGCTCGCGTTTTTGCTGGCGCTCGGGCTCTACACCGCCTTCGGCGTCCTGGACACCTTCACCGCGCCCGTCGAGCGGAACAAGCTCTGGTTCATCCGCTACGTGGTGATCGCGCCGATTGTGCTAGCCGCCGTCGTCTTCACCTACAAGCCGCAGTTCCTGCGCTTCCGCGACGAAACCACCAGCATGGTCACTCTCATCGCGGCGCTCGGAATCGTGGTGATGACGGCGCTGATCCCACCGCCCGGCAGCTATCTGTATTACGCCGGCCTACTGCTCGCGATCATGTTTGCGTTCACGCTCGTGCGACTGACGCTCCCGTACGCGACGGCGGTCTCGGCGATCACGGTCGGCGCCTACCTCGCTGTCGCGATCGGCATCAACCACACGCCGAGCGCGGTGGTGGTCAACAATCTGTTCTTCCTCGGCTCGACCTTCATCATCGGGTTTTCGTCGAACTACTCGATGGAACGTTACGCGCGCAGCAACTTCCTCCAGCGCCGTCTGATCGCGCGCCGCACCGAGGAGCTCGAGCGCAAGAACGAAGAGCTCGTAGCAAAGAATCGAATGCTGGCCGAGCAGCGCGCCGCAACCATACGGTCGGCCAGACGCACCGATTTGATCTTCTCGGCGTTGTCGGAGCGCCTGCCCGGCACCGTTCTCGACGAGAAGTATCGGGTCAAGGAGAAGATCGGCTCCGGTGGGTTCGGAACCGTGTACCGCGGCGAGCACATCTTTCTCCACCATCCCGTCGCGATCAAGGTTTTTCGCCCGGCGATCGGCCGTGACGCCCTGGAGAGTCTGGACCGATTCCGCGTCGAGGGGATCTCAGCCTGCCGCATCAACCATCCCAACGCCGTCACCGTGCTCGATTTCGACGTGTCGGCCGGAAGCCTCGCGTACCTGGTGATGGAGCTGCTCCACGGGCATTCGCTGCTCGATGAGATGAAAAACAAGGGCAAGCTCGAGCCACTCCGCGCGCTGCGAATCGGGCACGCGGTCTGCGCCGCCCTCGCGGAGGCGCACGGCCTTGGCATCGTGCACCGCGACATCAAGCCGAGCAACGTCTTTCTGCACATGGTGCGCGGTGAGGAGCGGGTAAAGGTGATCGACTTCGGGATTGCCAAGCTCACCGACAAATCCGACACGCCCGACCTGCAGCAGGAGACGACCGCGGGCACCTTTCTGGGTACGCCCGCTTACATGGCGCCGGAGCGGCTATTCAACCAGAGCTACGACGGACGCGCCGACGTCTTCGCGCTGGGCGTAATGATCTTCGAGATGATCGCCGGCAGGCTGCCGTTCGAGTCGAAGGGTCCGTTGCAGGCGATTCGGATGCAGATGCTGAAGCAGCCCGCGCATCTCAGGGAATTCGCGCCGAACATTTCGCCGGAGCTCGAGCAGGCGGTGAACCGCGCGATGGCGAAGGAGCCGGAGCAGCGTCCGACCGCGCGGGAGTTTGCCTTCACCCTGCGCGGATTGCTCGAGGCGGGGAGCGTCGCTGCATCCCGTGCCTGACTAGCGGCTCACTCTATTCTCGCAATCGCAATCGTCAGCGGCGGAGCGCCGGTCAGCCCGACGGTCCGCGCGTTCGCCGACACGCTCGTCAGCTCGTAGGAAGCAAAGGATCCACCGTGCAGCCCCTGGTGGTCGATGCTGAAGTCGCCGCTCGTGATCGGAATCGGAATGAGCGGAAAGGCCTGCGGAAACTGGGAAGGGAAGTCGCTGTTGATTCCGCGGTAGATGTCGCGCAGGTGCCACGACGGGAAGGTGACATCGCCGTTGCCGCTCATCGCCGCATTCTCGTCGAGATAAAGCGCGAGCGACCAGTTGCCCATCATCGACGTGCGCCCAGCGCCAGCCTGTCGCTCGAGGTTGCTGATTCCCGTCGCGTTGGTTGACTGAGTGAGGCCGCGCAGGAAATCCACTTCCGATCCGGCGTAGCGATCGATGATGTGCCGGATGAACGACCACGCGGCGTAGTAGAAGCTGAAATCGTTGGAGGACACCCGGCCGAACACCGACGTCGCATCGGGCTGCCGCAGGACGGGATAAAGCGAAGCGAAGTGGTCGAACATCACCAGCGGTGGCGTGTTGCACGCGGGCGTCGTCGGCCGGACATCGCAGAACAGCGTCGAGCTGTAGAGCATGTTGCCCTTCCACGTCGCGCCGGCGTAGATGCGGTCTCGTCCCCACACTTCTTCCGCGACCATTGCCGTCGATTCTTCCAGCCAGGATTCCTCGAAGCTGCTGGCGCCGTTGACGAGGTGCGCACCGTACGACGCGATGTGCTTCACCTCATGGACGACCGTGGCTCGGATCGTTCGATACCAGCGATCCGGCGTGTCGTCGTTGAATCCGGTGCCCGCAACCTTGGGAACCCGCGCATAGAAATTCTCGCCGAGGTTGCTCGCTGTGTTGTTGAGGCTCTGCGGAAAGAAATCGCAGCTGACCACGAAGCCGAGCAGGCTCGAAGGCACCGCCGGCGTGAAGACCATGTTGAGGTGCTGGTCGTTGTCGGTCGAAGGATCCGTGATCAGCGGATCGCCGAAGTACGCTGCGTCGCTCGGGTACATGGTGTTGTCGAATTCCTGTCCGAGCGCGGTGAAGTACGAATCCATCTGCCCGTGCAGCGGAGCCGCGACGTCCTCGTACACGATTGCGCGGGTGCCGACGTAAACCGCGCGGGCGGTGATCTCGGTGTAGTCGGTGCAGTTCGCGGACGCGCCGAGCGCGGTCGATGGATTGAGCACCCGGAAGGTGCGCGTCTGGCCGACGGTGGGGACGATGGTCAGCGAACGAGGTGCCGCGCCCCCGCTGATCGACGTCTTCGGGATGCGGCGAAAATTCTTTTTCATCAGCGCATAAATCGCGCGGTTGGATTCGAGCTGCACCAGATGCGCGGCGGTGCGCGTGACGGTGGCGGCTGCATCACCGGCCGGCGGGCGCGTCGCCTCAGGCACTCGTATCGTTTGCCGGAGGGTGAAGATGTTCGGCGAGAAGGTCGTCCCGGCGGGGATCGAAGTCGCTCCGACGAGATGAAACGCAGTCAACGCCGTCGGCACGGTGAACGGGTTGATGACGTTCACGACGTAACGGCCGCTGGCCGGTGACAGCTCGCTGCAGCTTATGTCTGCTGCGCTGGTCAGAACGACGGTCGCGCCGACTGCCATCGGGCGCTGTACTCCCGCCTGCATCGTCTGGCGCGCGAACGCGGTCGCCCCGTTGGCGGTGACCTGGATCCTCGCCTCATGGGTGGGCTGACACGGAATCAGCGATGGAATCGCGGCCACGATGCGCGTCGCGGTCGCGCTGGTGACGGGCGCGCTTTGACCATCGATGGTGACGACGTCGCCAGTCGCTACCGGATCGAAGCCAGTGCCGTCGATGGTAATGCTCGTGCCCGGTGTCATCGGAGCGGGCCCGATCGCCGAGATGTTGACGCTCCCGACCGCGGTGACCAGCGAGAGTGCGACGGGCGGAATACCAATTACAACCGCGTCGAGTGTATTGGTCCCGGGGGTCAATCCAGTCGTAAACACGGTTGCCACTCGACCGGTCTCATCAGTCTGGCTGCTGGAGGGCGATGCCGATCCATCGCCCGCGGAGACCGAGAAGGTTATCGGCGTGTGCGCAATCGGATTCCCGAAGGCGTCCTTCACCGCGAATCTCACCGAGTCGCCGACGGTTGCGCCGGGTGCGACCGTTCCAGGGTCCGGACTGGTGCGGGTCAACGCAGCGGCCGGTCCCGCAACCACGTTGATCGAGATGCTGTTGCTGCGGATACTCCCAATCGAAGCGACAATCGATGTGCTTCCGATCGGTCCAACCGAACTCACCTGACCGGTGCCTGAGACGGTTGCGACGGCTGGGGCGCTGGTCGTATAGCTCAGCCCGTCGGCGGACATCGGTTTGCCAGTGGTGCTCACGACCGACGCCGTCAATTGAAGGCTGGATCCGGCCGCGATCGCCGGCGGATTGGTTGGCGAGATCGCGATCTTGCCGATCGCCTCAGGCGCCGTGCCGTGGTCCCCGCCTCCGCACGACGCGACCACAATCGCGGCGGTACTCAGCGCGATCGCGCGCAGTGGTCTGGGGAGGGACGGGCCCATCGTTACCATCGCCGGCAAGTGGGGACATACACTTATGACCCCGTCCACACCCTGTCAATAGAACTTCTCGGCGCGTGCGGCGAACGGCTATATTGGAGCCATGAAGGCCCGCACCAAATTCATCATCGGTGGCGCGCTCGTGATTGGAACCGCGAGTTATCTCGCCGCGAGCGCCATCCGTGATACCGGGGTCTATTACCTGACTCCGGCCGAGCTGTCGGCCAAGACTCACACCGACCCGACGTTTTATGAGACGGGCGTCAAGGTTGGCGCGAGAGTCGTGAACGGGTCGATCGTGCGCGAGCCGGGCGGCAGGCAGGTCGAGTTCAAGATGACCGACGGCGCGCAGACGTACAACGTGGTGTACCGCGGCATCACTCCCGACACTTTCACCGACGGCGTCGATGTCGTCGTCGAGGGCCGGCTTGGCCGCGACAATACCTTCCGCGCCACGACGCTGCTTGCCAAGTGCGCGTCACGTTACGAGAACGCGCCCGAGAAGTACAAGCAGACCCCGGGTTACAAGGCCGACCAGCGCGCCTAGCGCTCAGGTGATCGCGGCAACCTGCTCCTTGAGGAGTCGCAGTGCAAGATCGATGTCGCGGCGGTGGGTGCGAAAGCCGAGTGCCGCCATCCTGATGGTGAACTTTCCGTCGAGCACTGTCGTCGACATGAAGATGCGACCGTCCTTTCGTAGCGCGTCGGCGATCCGTCGGTTCATCTGATCGACATCCCCGGCAGCCGCGTCGCGCGGATGCCAGCGAAAGGTGACGATCGACAGATCGGGCGCCGGGCCCGTCTCGAAGCCTAGCTCTCGGACTTCGTCGTAGAAGTATCGGGCGAGGAGCAGCTTTTCCTCGAGCGCAGCGCGAAACGGCTTGAGACCTGCGAGCATCAGCGGCAGCCACATTCGCAGACCCCGGAAATGCTTGGTGAGCTCGGGAGAGAGATCGGCGGGGGAGAGTACACCCGCCTCGCGCACCGCGTCCTGCATGTAGTTGCCTGAATAGTTGTTGCTCGCCTCGAGCAGCTTCGCGTCGCGGACAATCACCATTCCCGATCCCCACGGCAGAAAGAGTCCCTTGTGCGGATCGAGTACCGCGGAGTCGGAGCGCTCGATACCGCGCAGGATCTCGCGACCGTGTTCGGTGAGCAGAAAGAATCCGCCGTACGCCGCGTCGACGTGGAACCAGCACGATTCTTTTTCGGCGACGGCGGCGATGTCGTGCAGCGGATCGACTGCACCGGTGTCGGTGGCGCCCGCCGCGGCCGCGATCAGCCATGGCTTGAGTCCAGCGGCGCGGTCAGCGGCGATCGCCTGCGCCAATGCATCGACGCGCATCCGATAACGATCATCGACCGGCACCGAACGGATCTGTGCCTCAGCGAGCCCGGCGACGCGCAGCGCTTTCTGAATCGAGTGGTGCGCCTGGTCGGTGAGATAGACGACCGCGCGCGGATAGTCGGCGCTGGTGAGGTGGTGCGCGTCGCGCGCGGTAGTGATGGCAATGAGGTTCGCGATGCTGCCGCCGGAGGCAATGTTGCCCGCTGCTGTCGGTGGATATCCGGCGAGATCCGCGACCCAGCGGATCAGCATGTTCTCCATTCGCACCGCGCCGGGTCCGGCGAAAAAAACTCCGGCGTACTTGTCGGTGACCGCCGCGAGGTAGTCGCCGAGCGCCGATTGATAGAGACCGCCGCCGGGGATGTAGGCGAGGTATCCGGGGGAGGCCGGATGTCCGCCGGGCTGAATCACCTCGCGCTCGAGCACGCCGAGCAACGTCGCCGCGTCTCGGGCGTGCTCGGAGATCGGGAGGTCGAGCAGGCCGCTTCCTTTAGAGTCGCTCTCGACGAATGCGCGCTGGCTGTCGATGCGTCGCAAAAACCGCTCGGCCGCGGCGAAGATCAGCGCGCGCAGCTTCTTGCGCCGATTGGCACCCGGATCCAGCGGCTGCGCCGCGCGCTCGAGCTGGCGGAGCTGGAGGAGGAGGGAGTCTCGTTCGGAGGTAATGATGGCGGAGGGAGGGTAGGGGGTTAATCGCGTAACTATAATCGGCGAAGGGCTCGGCGGGGGCGAGGAGGATCGAGTATTCCGAACCAACTGCATCGACAATCGCGGACTGATCGAGCATCGAGGAAGAGAACCACTGCGGACAATCCTCGATAGTCCTCGGTAGCCCTCGATGGTCCGCGTCCGCGATCCTCGATCAGTTCGGACTCGTCGATGCCCTTAGTCCGGAATACTCGATCCTCCTACTATATTCTTTGCGTGACCTCCAGCATCATCAATCTCTCGTGATCCTTATTGGTGAACTGTCCCTTTGGGTCGCCCTCTTGATGGCGACCTGGGGCGCAACGGTGTCGTTCGCCGGCGGACAGATGCGGCGCACCGATCTCGTCGAAAGCGGCGCGCGCGCTCTCTACGCGACCCTCGCAATGGTGATCCTCGCGTCGCTCGGACTATGGACGGCGCTCCTCACCCACGACTTCTCGATCAAGTACGTCGCGTCGTTCACCAGCGCCAACCTGCCCAAGGTCTATACGATCACCGCGTTCTGGGGCGGGCAGTCGGGATCGCTGCTCTTCTGGGCGCTGATTCTTTCGATCTACACGGCGATCACTCTGTGGACCAATCGCGCGCGCAACCGCGAGCTGATGCCGTACGTGGCCGGCACCCTCGCGCTGATCCTCGTTTTCTTCCTCGCGACGATCTGCCTCGGCTCCAATCCTTTCGAGCGCCTCGACTTCATCCCCGCCGACGGGCGCGGACTCAATCCGCAGCTCCAGAATCCGGGCATGGCGATCCACCCGCCGAATCTCTACCTCGGCTACGTCGGCACGTCGATTCCGTTTGCGTTCGCGATCGCGGCGCTGTTGACGCGGCGCCTCGACGCGGAATGGCTCGCCGCGGTGCGGCGCTGGGCGCTGCTCGCCTGGTTCTTCAACACCGTGGGCATCGTGCTGGGAATGTGGTGGGCATACGTCGAGCTTGGCTGGGGCGGCTACTGGGCCTGGGATCCGGTCGAGAACGCGTCGCTCCTCCCATGGCTGGTGAACACCGCGTTCCTGCATTCGATCATGGTGCAGGAGAAGCGAGGGATGCTGCGCAAATGGAACGTGACGCTGGTCGTATCCGCGTTCCTGCTCTCGATCTTCGGCACCTTCATCACCCGCAGCGGAGTGATCTCCAGCGTCCACTCCTTCGCGCAGTCACCGGTCGGCAAATGGTTCGCCGCCTTTCTGATTCTGTCGATCGTGGTCACCGCTTATCTCGTCTCGACCAGACTTCAGGACCTCCGCTCCAACGTTGAGCTCGAGAGCATGATCAGCAGGGAAGCCGCATTCCTTTACAACAATCTGATTCTTGTCGGGATCGCGTTCTCGGTGTTGTGGGGCACACTGTTCCCGATCATCAGTGAAGCCGTGCGGGGCAACAAGATCACCGTCGGGCCGCCGTTCTTCAACACCGTCAACATTCCGCTCGGACTCTTGCTGTTGTTGCTGACGGGCATCGGTCCGCTGATCGCGTGGCGGCGCGCATCGGTCGCCAATCTCAGGCGACAGTTTCTGACGCCCGTCGCGGTCGCTGTCACCGCCGGCATCCTCTGCCTCGCGCTCGGCGTTCACAATCTCGCCGCGCTGCTGTCGTATACGTTCGGCGCGCTGGTCGTCGCGACCATCGTCCAGGAGTTCTACAAGGGCATCAACGCGCGCCACAGGATGTACGGCGAATCACGGATCGTCGCCTTCCCGCGGCTGATCGCGCGCAACCGCAGACGCTACGGCGGCTACATCGTCCACCTTGGCGTCGTCGTCGTTTTCGCCGCGTTCGCGGGACTCGCGTTCAAGCGCGAGTTCGATCTCAACTTGAGTGCCGGTGATACGAAGGTCGTCACCGATGCGTGGGGACATAAGTGGAGCTTCCTCAGCCAGGGAATCTCGCGGTACAACGTTCTGAATCGTGAAGTGACTGCCATCGCACTCGATGTCACTCGCGACGGCAAGTCAGAGGGAGTTATCACCAGCGAGAAGCGCCAGCACGTCGATTCGCGCGGATCACCGACCTTCGAGCCTTCGACTGAAGTCGGAATCAAGGGATCGTTCAAGCAGGATGTCTACGTCGTGCTCGCCGGTGTGCGCGGGGCGGACGGCGCCGAGATCCGGGTGACCTTCAATCCGCTGGTGCGATGGGTCTGGCTCGGCGGCGCGTTGATGGCGTTCGGCGGTCTGGTGGTGATGTGGCCGGCTGCTGACCGGCAGCGGGTGCGCGCGGGATACGCGGCGGTCCTCAAGCCGCACCCTGTCGGCGAGCGCGTCCCCGACCTCGTTGGAGCGTGAGCCGATGAAGCGTCGCGAATTTCTGTTGGCGGTGCCGGCCCTCGGTTTGGGAGCAGCGATGTTTCCGCGCCGACTCGCGGCTGCGCAGGCGGTGCAGACATTCAACGGACCCATGGCCGACGCCAACGAGGTCTATCGTCCTGTGATTTTGCCCGCAAAAGCTGGTGCATCGGCGTCGATGTCCGACGCCCAGCGCGACGACCTCGAGCACAAGCTCCACTGCCAGTGTGGGTGCAATCTCGACGTGTACACCTGCCGCACCACCGATTTCGCCTGCAGCGTTTCTCCCGCGATGCACGCCGACGTGATGGGGCTCGTCTCCGGCGGCTATGGCGCTGACGAGATTCTCGCTGCCTTCAAATCCGTGTATGGCGAGAAGGTGCTGATGGCCCCCGGAAAAAGCGGCTTCAATCTGGTCGGCTATACGATGCCGTTCATCGCACTGGGCGGCGGCGCGGTTCTGGTGACGGCGCTGATCAAACGCTGGAAGGCGCGCGCGCCGGTCGCGGTCGCGAGGCCGGCTCACTACGTGGACGCGTCGGAGGGCGAGCTCGCCGCGCTCGATGCGGCGGTACGGCGCGACGGGTGACTGCGCTCCTGATCGGCACGGCTCTGGCCGTCGCTTCGCTCTGCTACGTTTTGTATCCGCTCTACCGCTCGGGAGTCGCGGCTGCTCCACGGGCGCCCCAGCGTAAACCGCGCACGTCGCCGGCCGTCGACGCGTTGCGTGAGCTCGAGTTCGATCGCCAGACGGGGAAAATCTCCGACGGCGACTATGAATCCCTCAAAGCCCGATACACGGCGCAGGCACTGACCGCGATGCGCGCCGGCAATGCTCCGGTGTGTGAGAAGTGCGGTCCACGACCCGAGGCCGACGCGGAGTATTGCTCGCGCTGCGGAGCCACTCTGGTCGCTTAGTTCGGGCCCGAACTGTCGGTTTCATATCACCGCACTGCCACTTTCATATCACTTTTGCGCTCCGTTTCCCGCAAAAGCGTCCCGGCCAGCAGTTTCCTCTTGACGCTTTCGCCGAGGTGACAGACACTATGCGCTCCCGGCGTTATCGGTCTCCCAAACCCATCCCATAGATGTCGCAGCCGCAGCGCATAGATCCCGTCCTCCAGTCTCCGGCTGCGAAAGCGGAGTCGGGTCAGGTTACGGGCTATGCGCCAACCGACCGCGCGATCCCGGCGACTCTCGCCGTGCTCGACCAGGTTTTCGGTCCGCCTGCCGACCGCACCTACGACATCCGACTTTGGGACGGAACCGTCACCGAAGGGACCTGCCGTCCGCGCGCGGACTTCTCGCTCCACATCCGCCGACGCGGCGCGCTGCGGCGGATGCTCCTGCCTCCGTCCGAGCTGTCGATCGTCGAGGCCTTCATCTCCAACGACATCGACATCGAGGGCAACGTCGAATCAGCGATGGGACTCGGCGATGCGATCGGCCAGCGCATTCAGTCGGCTGGCGCCCTTCTGAGATTGATTCCAGCCATTCTCGTATTGCCTCGCGACGACGACGTCGCTCCGCTTGCGGAGAGCCGCTACTCGCGGTCGCTGCGGTTGCTGACGCCGCGTGCGCGCCGGAGCACCGAATCGGAGATCCAGTTCCATTACGATGTCGGCAACGACTTCTACGCGCTCTGGCTCGACCCGAGCATGCTCTACACCTGCGCATATTTCCGGAGCGAGTCCGACGATCTCGCGACGGCTCAGATCAACAAGATCGATCACATCTGCCGCAAGCTGCGTTTGCGTCCCGGCGACCGCTTGCTCGACATTGGTTGCGGGTGGGGCGGATTGGTGATGCACGCCGCCGAACACTACGGCGCCCGCGCGACCGGCATCACTTTGAGCTCCGCGCAAGCGATTCATGCCCAGGCGAAGATCACCGAGCGTGGTTTGAGTGACACGTGCAAAGTCCAGATGATGGATTTTCGGGACCTGCCTGCTAATGCGCGGTTCGACAAAATCAGCTCGGTGGGAGTGACCGAGCACGTGCCCGAGAATCAACAGCCGCTGTATTTCGCGCGGGCGTTTCAGGCACTGGAGCCGGGCGGGCTTTTCCTGAATCACTGCGAGGTCAGTCTCAGGGCTGCCCGCCGCGCCAACACCCTTGGCGAACGGTTCGGGCGCTGGCTGTGGAAGCGGGACCAGTTCATCGACAAGTACGTCTTCCCCGACGCGCGTCTGGTCGCGTTTGGGAGCATCGTCAGGAGCGCCGAATCGGTTGGATTCGAGGTCCGGGACGTGGAAAGCCTCCGGGAGCACTACATGATGACCCTGAGGATCTGGTTGCGGGGCCTCGAGAAACGCCGGGCCGAGGCGATCCGATTGGTCGGGGAACGTACGTATCGGGTCTGGCGCCTCTACATGTCGGCGGGCGCGTACGGTTTTCGCACTGCAGGAATCAACATCGTCCAGACACTTCTCTCCAAGCCGACCCCGGAGGGGATCGCAGGGGTCCCGCTGACGCGAGACGACCTATATCGAAGCAACTCAAACGCAATAGGGAGCTAAGGGTCCAATGGCAGTCCGCGACATAGTCGACGAAAGTGGAACGAGGTGGCGAGTGTGGCAGGTTGCGCGCTCCGCGATCCACCCCAAAACCGCAGCCGAAGATTTCCTCGGCGACTACAGCGACGGTTGGCTGTGCTTCGAGTGCGCCAACCAGCGTCGCCGGCTTGCGCACTTCCCCCAGGATTGGGACCGGATGTCGGACAAGGAAGTGCTGAACCTTCTGGCGAAGGCGGCGGTTGTCCCAGTCCGCAGCACCAGGACACCGCCCAAGCCGGGGGATGCTGCTTCTCCGTAGCCTCGGGGTCTGAGACCTGGGCGCTTCGGCGGGCCACCACATGAAAGGACGCTGGCAGCCGCGAGCTTAACAGCTGCTAGCCGACAGCTCTCGGGAAGCATCGCGTCTCGTCGTCTGAGTCCGCGATTGATCGCGCGAAAGGACGCAGACGTGTGGGCTGTTGGCATAGCTGCTGTAAAGCTTGCAGCTGCCCCTTCAGTATTGTTAGATGCCAGCCGAAGCGCCGCCGCCGCCCCTACGCCGACGGACTCTGGCAACCAATCCCGACCCGCCCGCGTCCAAGTATTCGCTATGAAACGCCTTCTGTTCCTCCTGGCCGTTCTGCTTTCAGCTACGAGCAGCCAGGCCTCCAGCCAACAGCTCGACGTCATCCGCGGCCAGATCCTCGGCCCCGACTCCAAGCCCGTCGAAGACGCCAAAGTCACCGCCACCTCGCTGTCCGGCAACGTCAATCGCAGCGCGCGCACCGACAAGAACGGACGCTACACCATCACCTTCCCGGGCGGCGAAGGCGACTACTTCGTGGAAGTCTCGGCGATCGGCTACGCGCCACGCCGTTTCGAGGTCAAGCGCACCGCCGACCAGGAGATCCTTGTCGCCGACGCGCGGCTCCAGTCGGCAGCGGGGCAGCTCGATACCGTACGAATCGCGGGCCGTCGTGACCGTCCCGAGCGCAACGACGCCACCCCGGACATCAGCGGCAGCGAACGACCGATCGACAACAGCGCGGTCCCCGCCGACCAGCAGGGCGACATCGCGTCGATGGCGGCGTCGCTCCCGGGCGTAAACCTCGTCCCCGGCCAGGACGGCGATCCGTCGGGCTTTTCAGTGCTCGGACTTTCCCCGGACCAGAACAACACCACTCTCAACGGCCTAAACTTCGGCGGCTCCAATCTGCCGCGCGACGCCAACGTCAGCACTTCATTGGTGACGACTCCGTACGACGTGTCACGCGGCGGCTTCAGCGGCGCTCAATTCCAGATTCGCGGCAGGCCCGGCTCCAACTACATCACCCGGACGATGAGCCTCAACGTCGATGCGCCGCAGATGCAGTGGACCGACCGCGCCGCGCGCAGTCTCGGCCAGCAGTACAGCAATCTCTCGGTCGGCGGACTCCTCGCCGGCCCGATCAGGCAGGACGCATCGTTCTACAACTTCGCCTATCAGCTTGGACGCCGCTCCAACGACCTCCGGTCTCTGCTGAATACCGATGCCATCGGATTGCAAACCTCCGGCATCGCCCCCGATTCGGTGACGCGACTGCTTTCGATCCTGCAGGGACTCGGCGTTCCCATCGCGACCAGCAGGCTGCCGAGCAGCAAGCTCGGCGAACAGGGATCGGTGTACGGCGCCTTCGACTTCACTCCGCCGTCGTCGTCGAGCGGTCAGTCGTTCAACATCTCCTACAACGGCAACTGGAATCAGCAGACCCCCGCATCCCAGCTCACCAGCGAGCTTCCCGCCCACAGCGGCGATCGCACCAACTGGAACGCCGGACTCCAGGCGCGCCACACCAATTACTTCGGCGTCGGTGTTCTCAGCGAGACTTCGCTCGGCCTGAGTCGCTCGCGCAACTACGGCTCGCCTTATCTCGACTTGCCAAGCGGCACCGTGCGCATCGGCTCGACGTTCCCGGACGGCACGAGCAGCATCAAGAACGTGTCGTTCGGCGGCAGCTCCAGCATGAACACCAGCCAGACCAGCACCGGCACCGAGCTCACCAACCAGCTGTCGTGGTTCAGCGCCAGCAACAAGCACCGCATCAAGTTCACCAGCGAGCTTCGCCGCGACGCATTCACACAAAATCAGCAGATCAACACCCTTGGCTCCTTCACCTTCAACTCGCTGGCCGAGCTCGAGGCGCAGCAACCGTCGTCGTTCAGCAGGCAATTGTCGCCGCGCATCCGGAGCGGCAGTCAGTTCATCGGCGGACTGTCGCTCGGCGATTCGTACCGGAGAACCGACAACCTTCAGATTCAGTACGGCCTCCGACTCGATGGCAATCACTTCTCCGCGACTCCGACCTTCAATCCCGATCTCGAGAGCGTTTTCGGCGAGCGCAACGATCGCGCGCCGAATCACGTCTACGTGAGTCCGCGCGTCGGGTTCTCCTGGAGTTACGGAACCGCGCCGCAGATCGAGGGTTTCCTGGGTGCCGTACGCGGCCCCCGAGCCGTGGTGCGCGGCGGCATCGGGCTCTTTCAGAACACGCCGAACACATCGCTGATCAGCGGCGCGATCGACAACACCGGACTCGCGACCGCGCTGCAGCAGGTCCTCTGCGCCGGTCCGGCGACGCCGCCTCCCGACTGGGCGGCCTACGGAACGGATCCCTCGACGATTCCATCGCAGTGCGCCGACGGTAGCGTCTTCGCCAGCACCGTGCCCAACGTCACCTTCTTCTCGAAGGACTACGAGGCGCCGAGGAGCCTGCGCTCGAACCTCAATTGGAGCGGACCGATTCTGAGCAATCGGTTCTCCGCCAACGTCGAGGCGACTTACTCGCGCAACATGAACCAGTCGAGCATCGTCGATCTGAACTTCCGTCCGACGGTGGGATTCACCCTGCCCGACGAGTTGCAGCGACCCGTCTTCGTCCAGACCACCAGCATTGCTCCGACCACCGGCTCGATTGCATCGGGCGATGCGCGGGTGAGCCCGCTGTTCTCGCGGGTGACCGAGCTCCGCTCCGATCTGAAGTCCGACAGCCGGCAGCTGCGATTCAGCCTCTTTCCATCGAGCTTCAACAGCAAGTTCAACTGGTCGCTGTCGTACGTGTACTCGAACCTGCGTGAGCAGGTCCGCGGCTTCACCAACACGGTCGGCAATCCACTCGATGTGGAATGGGCGCGCTCGGGATTCGATTCACGGCATCAGATTCAGTACAGCTTCGGCTACAACTTCTTCGACGCCGTGCGCGTCAACTGGTTCGGCAGCTTCAGATCCGGGTTGCCGTACACCCCGATGGTACAGGGCGACATCAACGGCGACGGCTACGCCAACGACCGCGCGTTCGTCTACGATCCAAACACCACCGCTGACCCGGCGCTTGCTTCCGCGATGCAAACGCTGCTCAACAGCGCGACCGGCGGCGCCCGCGACTGCCTGCTGAAGCAGCGCGGCCGGCTCGCCGAGCGCAACAGCTGCGAAGGGCCGTGGACATCGCAGGCGACGATGTCGATCTCGTTCAATCCGCTCAAGTTCAGACTGCCGCAGCGTGCGACGCTGTCGCTCCAGATCGGGAACCCGCTCGGTGCCGCGGATCTGCTGCTGCATGGGAACGACAAGCTGCGCGGATGGGGACAGTTCTCGTTCCCCGATCCGAACCTGCTGGCGGTGCGCGGCTTCGATCCGGCGACCAAGCGCTACACCTACGACGTCAATCAGAGATTCGGATCTACGCTTCCAGCGCTCACCGCTGTGAGAGCGCCTGTCACTGTAACTGCAGTAATGCGCTTCGACCTCGGACCGACGCGCGAGCGGCAGGCGCTCACTCAGCAGCTCGATCGCGGCAGAACCCTGAAAGGCAACAAAGCGCCCGAGCCAATGCTGCGCGCGATGTACGGCACGGGCGGAATCCCGAATCCGCTCTCCACCATTCTGCGGCAGGCCGACACGCTCGGACTGACCGGCCCACAGGCAGACAGCATCGCGACGATGAATCGGCGCTACGTCGTCAGCCTTGACTCGATCTGGGCGCCGGTGGCGAAGTATCTCGCCGCGCTGCCGGACAACTACGACAAGGACGAGGCCTACGCGCGGTATCGTCGCGCGCGCGAAGCGTCGATCGACATGCTCATCAGGCTCGTGCCGGCGATCAAGTCGGTGATCACCCCTGGCCAGCGTCGCAAACTGCCACCGCTCGTCGCCAGCTATCTCGACACTCGCTACCTCGCCTCGATCCGGTCGGGCACCGCCGGTGCCGGTAACGGCATGATGATGTTTCCCGGCGGCATGATGGCGATGCCGGCGGGCGGTGGCGGCGGCAGACAAGTCATTATCATCAGAGATTGAGCCGCTCGCTCGCAGAATCGAACTCGGGAGTCCAACTCGTGAAAACTCTAGGTCTCACAATCGCGCTGGCGACGGCCAGCGTTGCAGCCGCGGCGCAGTCGTCGCTGCCGCCAATTCGCCAGCTGGGTCCCGTGACCGCGGTCACCAAAGACTCGCTCGGCGCGATCTCGACGGTCCGACAGCTGAGCGACGGCCGCGTGCTCGTCAACGACATCATTGGCCGCCGCGTGCTGCTGTTCGATTCGACGCTGGCCAATGAGACCGTTGTCGCCGACACCACCAGCGCGACGGCGAATGCGTACGGCACGCGACCGGGCGGACTCATCGCGTATAAAGGCGATTCGACTTTGTTCATCGATCCCGCATCGCTGTCGATGCTGCTGATCGATCCGGCCGGCAAGATCGCGCGGGTGATGTCGGCTCCACGTGCGCAGGACGTCGGATTCCTGATCGGCGGACCATTCGGCACGCCGGGCTTCGATCCGCAGGGACGACTCGTGTACCGCGCGCCGCCGGACTTTCGCGCCATGGCCGGCGCGTTTCGTGGAGGAGCTGGCGGAGCTCCGCCAACACCGCCCGACTCCGCCGCGATCGTGCGGTTCGATCTGGCGACGCGGAAGCTCGACACCGTCACGTTCTTCAAGACGCCGAAAATCAATCTCACTATCACGCAGGCGCCGAACGGCGGCGGCGTGCGCGTGCAGTCCACGATCAACCCAATGCCGCAGGGCGACGACTGGACGCTGCTGCCCGACGGTACCATCGCGATCGTGCGCAATCGCGATTTCCATGTCGATTGGCTCGACGCGAACGGTAAGATGACGTCGACGGCCAAAATCCCATTCGAGTGGGAGCGTCTCACCGACGAGCAGAAGGTCGCGTTTGTCGACTCCGCCAGGACGGCGATCGAGAAGCTTCGTGCTTCCGGGCAGTTGGGTTTCGGCGGGAATCAGGTCGTGACCCGCACGACGACCGAAGGCGGAGCGAGCGGCACCGCGACGCCTGCACCTGGCGCTGCGCGTACACCGGGAGCTAGCGCGGCCCCGAGTGGCGGCGGAGCGAACACTACGACCACTGTCACCGCCGTCGGGCCCGGCGGTGCCGCGAACATCCAACTCGCGCCGATCAACATGGTCTCGCCGAGTGAGCTGCCCGACTATCGGCCCGCGTTTACTCCCGGCTCGACCCGCGCCGATGCCGCGGGCAATCTGTGGATTCGCACCAGCCAATCAGTCGATGGCCGGCCGGTCTACGACGTCGTCAATCGCAGCGGCGAGCTGATCGATCGCGTCCAGATCCCCGCCAACCGCGTCATCATCGGGTTCGGGGCGGACGGAGCGGTGTACCTCGCGGTGAGGGACGGAACCGTCGCGCATCTGGAGAAGGCGCGCGTTCGGTAATTCTCGGATTCTGAGACGTTTTCGCTTCGGCTGGCCACCGCTCGTACGTAAGCGGGCAGCCGCAAGCCTGACAGCTGCTACGCCGACAGCTCTAGGGAAGCTTCGCGTCTCGTCGTTTGGGTCCGCAATTGGAATGGCGATAAGACCCATGCGTGCTGTCCTCCCAGCAGCAAGCTGACTACGCTTAAAGCTCCCCGCTTTTGCTTTGTGGATGCAAGTCGAAGCGCCCCGATCGATTCCCCGAGGAAAGCTGTTGGCGTAGCAGCTGTAAAACTTGCGGCCGCCCGCTTCAGTACTGTTAGACGTCGGCCGGAGCGCCGAAATCTGTCCGCCGCCGTAATCCACGAGCGATCCTGCGAGCGAGCGCCATGATCGTAACCATCGGATTCACCCCCGACGATGCCGGGAACAGGCTGGCGTCTGCCACGTAAGTGCCTTCGAGTCCGAAAACGGCTCCGCGCTCATCACACACCGCGTCGCGCGGGGTCTTTCCGATCCGACAGGTTCCCATCTGGTGCGCACTGAAGAGCGGCAGCCGGTTGGGCGCGGTCGATGCCCGTTCGATCCGCTGACAGAACTCTCCGATCGCTTCACCGCTCTCCCGTTCCCAAAGAATCCGCCGCGAGTGAAGCGTCAGAATTCGATCGGCGCCCGCGGCGTGATGGATTCTCGCCACCACCGTCATTCCATGCCTTATCAATCGCTTTTCCTGACGGCCGAGTCTGTAGTCAAAGTACGGCTCGCCCTTATTGGTGACGCGCACTCGGCCGGCGCTGAAGTCGCGCGTCAACACGATGAACGGCGCCATGTTTCGCGCGCGCTGCATCTCGTGCCGGTGTTCGCGCGCGCCCGCCCACGGAATCCCGACGGCGAGCAGTCCCGGATGGGTCGGCGCCGCCTCGATCCTGTAACCGTAATTGCCGACCAGATGACTGAATTGGTCGCAGACGATCGTCTGCGGTGGTCCTTTCCACGGCTCGACGTCCTCCTGGTAAACGCCGAGCAAGGCCACGGTCGGGTGCAGAAAGAGATGCTCGCCGAGGTGCGGCGAGCGATGCCCCGAACGCATCAGGAGCGCCGGAGTCTCGAGCGCGCCCGCGGCCAGGACGACTCTTCCCGCGCGAACCGAAACGGTGCGACTGCCGGCGGAGTCGGTGTAGATCCCTTCGACACCGGTGACTTTGCCGCCACTCTGCACCAGCATCCTGGCAGAGAATCCAGCGATCACCCGCGCTCCGGACCGCAGAGCGTCGGATAGAAACGTCGCCGCCGCGCTCTGCTTACCGCCGACGCGACAACCGAACATGCAGTTCCCGCACTGCGAGATGTCGCAGCCGAGTGCGTTGCGATTGATGGCGCTCCACCGATAGCCGAGGGCCTGAGCGCCCCGGCTGATCGCCGAATTGTTGGGATTGACCTCGCTCTCGTCCGTCGACGCCGCGATCCGCTGCCACACCGCGTCGAGCGATTCCGTGAACGCTTCTCCCGTGAAAAAATCGCAGCCCGATCGGTCTGCCCATTCCGCGCGGACTTCGTCCGGGGTGCGAAAGCACGACTGCCAGTTGACGGTCGTCCCTCCACCGATCGCGGAGCCCGCGAGCAGCGACATGCTGAGATCTCGCGTCCCAGCGAGCCCCCCTTCGCGAAAGAGCTCCCGCATTCCGACGAGCTCGTGCTGATCGAAATCGTCGCCGCTCCAGCCACTACCCGACTCTAGTACGACGACATCCTGCCCATCCGCCGCGAGCTCCGCGGCGACCACGCTGCCCGCCGCCCCCGACCCGACGACACAGACGTCGCATTCGATTCTCGACGCGATGTCGCTGACCCTCGCAACCGGGATCCTCGGCGCCGTCGCCTTCGGATTGAGCTTCGGGTCGTAGCCGACAGAGAGCAACAAGGCATCTGACTCCGGCGTGCCATCCGCCGCGTAGGTGTGCAGCATCACCAGACTGCGCGCGCCCTGGTACGCGGTGCGCAGCTGGGACAGGGCACTCCGCGCGAGACGCAGGAGGACCCGCTCCCGGGCGGACAGCGAAAGTCGGGAGAACGGCTTCGCCCGCGCGACCAGCGATGCAATGAAGACCGGGTTCTCGAGCAGCGCGAGGAACAGCCGAAATGCCGATCGCTTGCTGGAGTCGATCCGATCCAGAGCCTGGGCGACCTTTTCGGCGACCCCCATGTCGCGTGCCGCAATGCTGAACAGCGCCGGATCCTCGCCCGCCTCGAAGGCGAGGGAAGGGACGAAGGTATCACACAGCGCCTCGAGGGCGTCGGTCTCGCGTTTGGTCAGGTCCATTGAGGCCGCGGTTCGCGCTGCCCTCAAGCTATCCATCCGCGGCAGACTTGCTATCCCGGCGCGGAAGCAGAAAATTTTGCTCCCACGACGAGGAGGCTTTTCTGGCAGGGTACGACTTCACGACCAGGGTACGCGGTGCCCTGATCAAGGCGCGCGATGAAGCGCATCGGCGCAATCACGAGTACGTCGGCACCGAGCACCTTCTCCTCGGCCTCCTCGCCGAGGACGATGCTCTCGTCATGGACGTGTTCGAGAACCTCGGAGTCCGACCCATCGATGTGCAGGCGACCGTCGCCGGCTACCTCACCGACGGTCCGCCGCCCGCGCGATCGAGAATCCACGATTTGCCGTACACGGCGCGCGCGAGGGTGGTGCTCGATCAGGCGATCGCCACCGCCCACGAATTCGGCGACGGCTACGTCGGCACCCAGCATCTTCTGCTTGGATTGGTCCGTGAGCGAACCGGCCTCGCCGCAACGGCGCTCACGGCGGCTGGCCTCACCGAGCCGGTCTTACGGCGCGAGATCGTTCGGCTGTTGCAGGGAGAAGGTGTGGCGGCCGCGCTCGACATCGACGGCACCGATCAGCGTCGCGAAACCCAGGTGCCGCTCAGCATCGCCGTCGAAGTTCGTTATGAGGACGGCTCCCTCGCGAAGAAGATCTTCACATCGCCCGATGCAGCGATCGGCTTCCTCCGCGACAAGTCAGCGACCGGCTAGCGCTCCAGCTCCTTCATTCGCTGCACCGCGATCCTGATCGGAAGGAAAGTCGCCGCCAGACAAATCAGAGTCGCACCGCCGAAACCGAACCACAGCGCGATTGGGTCCGTGTCGACCTTCATGTAGCGCGCGCCGACGTACTGATAGACGGGCCTCGCCTCGAGGACGATCACCAATCCGATCAGCACCACAGACGCCATCATCAGAACCAGTCCACCGAACGACGTCGGAATCTGCGCCGCGTTCTCGGTGTTGAACTTCGGGAACAGCGCGCCGAAGCCCAGCGCGAGTCCGGCGATCGCAAAGGTCATCATCGTGATGGTGAAGATCGACACCACCATCATGAAATCGCTCACCTGAAGCAGCACGTCGGTGGCGAAGACGAGAATCAGTGCCAGTCCGAGCAGCGGGATCGTCCCCACCCAGAACTTCGACCATAGCAGCTGACGCATCTCCAGCGGACTCGACCGCAGCAGCCAGAGCGTTCGACCCTCGAGACTGATTCCCGGGAAGATGAAGCGCGCCGCGATCGACGCGAGGACGAATCCGGCGAGAATCAGGTTCACGAACGGAATGACGTTGGCGAGAAAGAACGTCACGCCTTCGCCGCGGAGCGGCAGGAACTTGATGTTGAAGACGTAGACCACGACGAGCACCGTCAGCAGAATCAGCTGCGACCACTGGGTGGTGTCGCGGAAGAAGAGCCGCATCTCCTTGAGCACCAGCTCGCGCCTCATCACACCCCACGGCGTGAGCGCCCTGCCCACCAGTCGGCCGAAGGTGCCCTGGCGTACCCACCTCTCGCCGCTTTCCTGTGACTTGCTGAAGCCGCGGGTGTAAAGCCACCGATGCAGCATCGCTCCCAGGACGACGACGAATGCCGCCGTCGACCAGAGGAGATAGAACGACAGAATCTCGGGATCCTTTCGCAGCCACGTCATGATGCTCTGCGCGGCCCACTCGCTCGGCATCCACGGTGACGTCGGAGTCCGGAGCAGGGAGATGAACTCCACCAGCGAGCGGAACCCTTCCGGGCGCGCCAGCCGCTCCGGCCGCACCAGCCGGAAGATCAACACGATTCCCGCCGCGGCGAGAATCGCGATCACACTCAGGATGTCACGCGTTCTGCGGGCGGGGAAAATATTCACCAGCAACAGCGTGATCGCGCTTCCGATCGCCGCCGGAATGACGAGGAACGGGATGATCGCGCCCGCCGCCACCAGGGGATACAGGATTCCGCCTTCGTAGATCACGCCGTAGGCGGTAAGAACCGGCGTCGCAACGAGCACCACCATCCAGCTGGAATGCGCCGTGGTCTCCAGCAGCTTCGCGCCGTAGAGTCTCAGCCAATCGACGGGAGCCGCGACGAGCAGGTCAAGGTCTTTGGCCAGAAAGAAGCTCGACAACGCCGTCACGACGTTCGAGAGAATGAGGATCCCGAACAGGCTGATGAACATCAGCCCGAGCAGCTTCGCTGCCAGCAGCGCACCGATTTCCGGAATGCCGCGGAAGTACTTGAGCAGCCGATACAGCAGCCCGAACACGAACACCCAGAACACCGCGCCGATCAACAGGAAGAGGATCAGCCGTCCCGATTTGTTGTCCGTCTTTCCCAGCGGCCGCGCCTTCGCCGCCAGAAACTTCGGCGACAGCACATGAAACAATCCCGGCGACGGAGCCGCCTCGGTTGGTGCAGGCCCAGCAGCCTGTATCGCCAGTTCACTGGTCATCGATCATCTCCTGTCCGCTTCCCGCCTCCCGCTTCCCGCTTCCCGCTTCCCGCTTCCCGCTTCCCGCCTAAGCATCCAGCACTTCCATCGCGTCCCGCGCCGCGCGCTCGCCCGTCAGCTTGAGGAAGATCTCCTCGAGCCCGCCACCGCCGGTCGACTCGGCGCGCAGATCCTGGATCGTACCCACCGCGCGAATCTTCCCATGCTGGATGATCGCGATCCTGTCACACAGCGTCTCCGCGACCTCGAGAGTATGCGTCGACATCATGATGGTATGACCGCGCCGCACGTACTCGCGGAACAAATCCTTGAGAATTCGCGCTGCCTTTGGATCGAGTCCTACCATTGGCTCGTCGACCACGATCACCTGCGGGCGATGAATGAACGCGCTCGATATGATCAGCTTCTGCCGCATGCCGTGGCTGTAGCTCTCCACCAGCTCGTCGCCCCACTCCTCGAGATCGAAGAGCGCCATCAGCTCCCGCGCGCGATGCTCGACTTTGTCGCCATCCTGGCCGTACAGGCCCGCCACGAAGCGCAGGAATTCCGAGCCGGTCAGTTTCTCGTAGATGAACGGCCGGTCGGGAATGAATCCCAGCCTCGATTTTGCGGCGAGCGGATCCTTCGCCAGATCGATTCCGGCGAGGTGGATGCTGCCCGCGGTTGGCTGCAGAATTCCTGCAATCATCCGCAGCGTCGTCGTCTTCCCGGCGCCATTGGGGCCGAGGAAGCCGAACAGCTCACCATCGGGCACCGACAGGTCGATCCGATCGACGGCGGTAAAGGAACCGTATTTCTTGGTCAGACTCTTGAGCTCGATCATTTATTTGGCTTTGACGTTCTTGAAGGCGATCTCGAATGCGGTGCGAATGGCCGAGAGATCTCCGGCGCGACCGGCGACGAGCCGACCCTCGGCGTCGAACCAGCCGGTGACTCCGTTGGGCGCGCCATCGATGCGCCAGGCGCGCACGGTGTCTCGATGCGCTTCAGCCCACACGCCGTCCGGCCCCGGCGCGGCGCTGTCCACCACCACGAATAGCGACTCGGCGCGGATCTGCAGCTCGGGCCTGATCACCAGCCGCGTCGTCGGATCGAACACCGACATCGTCTGCTTCCGCCCGATGGTGTGCGGGCCGCCGAGCATGAATGCGACGGGCGCGAGTGCCGGCGTGAAGAGAGGTGCGACGAAGCTGTAACGCGCCGCGGGGCGCCGGGTGGTTTTCTTCCCGGCGATGAAAAGCACCGTGTCTTCTTCGACCGCGGCGTTTATCGAAAAGGGGCGCGTCGGACGCGCGACGTCGATGGTCAGATCGGCGAGCCGGAATCCGCGGGTGAGCCTGGATTGCCAGCGCGCCGAAGTTCGCTCGACCGACTTCCCGGCGTTGAGATCACCGACGAAATACTCCTCGCTCACCAGCGTGTTCGAGGTCGTATCGACGGCGGAGGATGCGCCCCCCACCTGCTCGCCGTCGCGTTCGATCGTGTAGTAGAACGTCTCGGGTTGAAGTCTCAACGCGACTTCGGAGAGCTGCTGCGCCTCGCTGCGGTTGGCGTTGCGACGGAACATCATCGTCATGCCACCCGCCCACAACGCCACCACGATCACGGCCAGCGCGCCGCGACGGGAATTCCTGATCGATTGTGCGAGCGAATCGGGGCGGGAGTTCACCCCAATAAGACGATTTAGACGATCGTTAGACTCGTCTCGGCGTTGATCCAGCCAAGATAGCGGTCGAGGCCGCCCGTGACGGGCACCGCGAGCAGCTCCGGCACCTTGTACGGGTGCAGCTCCCTGAAGGCCTTCTCCAGACCGTGGAAAGCGCCGGACCGCGTCTTGAGCATCACCACTACTTCGGATTCGTCGGCCATCTTGTCTTCCCAGCGATAAAGCGAGCGCGTCCCGGGGAGGATCGTCCCGCATGCTACTAAACGACGCTCCAGCAACGCCTTGACGAACTTCACCGCTTCGTCGGTGGTGGCAAGAGTTGTAAGTACTACTACCGCGTCAGTGTGACCCATTGTCGGCGAAAAATGTCGGTTTGCACGAATCTAATCAGACATTCTTAACATCCCCGCGGTAACAACACATCTTTGGACAGCGGCTCTCCGCACTTCTCTCATCGACCGAATGGGCATCGACCCTGCGCTCTACATAAATCGGGAACTCAGCTGGCTCGAGTTCAACGCCCGGGTGCTCCACGAGGCGTTCGATCCGCGCAACCGGCTGCTCGAGCGCCTCAAGTTTCTGGCGATCTTCAGCCGCAACCTCGACGAGTTCCACATGGTGCGCGTCGCCGGGCTCCGCCGGCAGATTGCGGCGAGCACCAGCTACGTTCCGCCCGACGGCATGACGCCGGTGGAACAGCTCGCGGCCGTCTCGGAGAGGGTGACGGCACTGATCGAGCAGCAGCAGCGTTGTCTGTACGACCTGCTCCTGCCCGAGCTGGGCGAGCACGGAGTCAAGCTGGTGAACCTCGCCGAGCTGACGGCCGAAGAGCGAAAGATCGCCGACCAGTTCTTCACCACTGATGTCCTGCCCATACTTACGCCCGTCACCGCAGAGCCCGGCAACAAGTTTCCGTACATCACCAACCTCGCGCTGTCGATCGCGGTGCAGATCTACGATCAGGCAACCGGCACCTCGCGCTTCGCGCGCGTCAAGGTTCCGCGCCGGCTGCCGCGCTGGTTTCCATTCGGCCAGCCCGGCCACTTCGTTCCGCTCGAGCAGATCATCGCCGCCAACCTCGGCTCTCTCTTCCCCGGCGCGGAGATCCGCGCCTGCAACGCCTTTCGCGTGATTCGGTTCTCGGACTTCGAGGTCTCGCTCTCAGAGGATGACGACGATGAGGATCTGCTCACCATGATCGAGGAGCAGATTTTCCGGCGCCGTTTTGCCGAGGTCGTGCGGGTCGAAGTGGAGACGGGTACACCGCCCGAGCTGCGCGAGCTCCTTCTCAATGAGCTGCGCGAGGAGCATCCGCCCGAGATGCCCCCGCTCACCGAGTCGGATCTCGTCGACGCGGGTCCGCTGCTCGATCTCGGACGCCTCATGGAGATCGCGACTCTGGACATGCCCGAGTTGCGCGATCCGCCGTTCGTCCCGAAGACTCCGCCCGAGCTCAGTGACGAATCGCGCTCGATCTTCAATGCGATGCGCGAGCAGGACATCCTCGTTCACCACCCGTTCGATTCCTTCTCGAAATCGGTCGAGCACTTTCTCACTGCGTCGTCCATCGACCCCAACGTGCTCGCCATCAAGATGACGTTGTACCGGACGTCCGGCGACACCGAGATCGTCCGCGCTCTCACCGAGGCTGCAAAGCGCGGCAAACGCGTGGCGGTGGTAATCGAGCTCCGCGCCCGCTTCGACGAGGTCAACAACATCAGCTGGGCGCGCGCGCTCGAGGCGGTTGGCGTGAACGTCGGCTTCGGTCTGCCGGGCTTCAAGACCCACGCGAAGATCGCGGTTGTCCTGCGTCGCGAAGCGGACGGAATCCGGCGCTACGTCCACATCGGGACGGGAAACTACAACTCCGAGACTGCCCGCATCTATACCGACCTCGGACTGCTCACCAGCGACCAGATCGTCGGCGGCGACCTCACCGATCTGTTCAACGCGCTCACCGGCTACTCCTCCGAGGATGAGTACACCAACCTGCTCGTCGCTCCGCGCAACATGCGCCGGCGATTCAGCGAGCTGGTGCGTCGCGAGGCAGCGCACGCCAGATCGGGAAAGCGCGGCCGCATTATCGCCAAGATGAATTCGCTGGTGGATGCGGAGATCATCCAGGAGCTGTACGCTGCATCGCAGGCGGGCGTCGACATCGATCTCATCGTGCGCGGTATCTGTTGTCTGAGACCGGGCGTGCCCGGCGTAAGCGACAGGATCAAGGTGAGCAGCATCGTCGGGCGATTTCTCGAGCATTCGCGTATCTACTACTTCGCGAACGACGGCGATGAAGAGTTCTACTTCGGCTCGGCCGACTGGATGCCAAGGAATTTTGACCGCCGCGTGGAGGTTGTGGCCAGGCTCGAGGACCGGAGTCTGCACGCGCGCGTCTCTTCGCTGCTCGAGACTTATCTCGCCGACAATCGACAGGCGTGGGATCTCGCCACCGATGGGACTTACAAGCAGCGGAAGCCGGGCAAGGATCCGGTGATCTCCAGCCACGAGCGCCTGCTAACGGATTCGTGGGGACGCATTCCGCTGCCGACGGCGAAGCAGAAGAAGCGCACCACCCTGGGCCTCCGTCGCACCCGCCGGCGCTGAGCTCAGTCGGCGGCGCCGGCCTCGTCGTCGTAGGTCGTCACAGTCCCGTCGGGGGCGACTATCTGCACGGGAACGCCCGCGACTTCTGAAAGGAGCCGCGATTTTCTGCTCGCTCCCCAGAGTTCCAGCCGCAGACTGGTCGCGCGCGGATCCGGCACCGCCGTAAGACGCAGCGCGTGCTCCATCCACCGCACCTTTATCTCGGCCACCGCGCCGGCGTGGCCGCGATCGAATCCATCCGCGACCCGCAGGATCGCCGACAGTCTCTTGATTCGCCTTCGCATCGCGCCATCGAGCTTGCCGTAGGTGCGGTGCTTCTTCCTGGGTTCCGCGCCCCGATGATAGCGCGCCACGTGCGCGACCACGATCTGATCGGCCGGCGTCATTCCCAGCAGCTCGGCGTGCTCGATCAGGTGGTAGGAATGCTTGTTGTGCTTGTCGTAGTTGATGTGATATCCGATGTCGTGAAGGAGCGCCGCATCCGACAGTAGCTGGCGGTCCGCGGGTGAGCAGCCGAGTCTCTCGCCGATGGAATCGAAGAGCTGGAGCGCGAGCTGGCGCACATGCTTCGCGTGCGGTTGCTCGTAGTGCGACCGTTCGGCGAGCTCCATGACTGACCGCTCGCGGGCCTCGCCCCTGTCGGCGATCAGCGGTGAGACACGCGCCGTCTCCAGCAGAATTCCCTCGCGGATTCCGTAGCTCGACACCACGATCTCCCGCGCTTCGATCCGCGCCACCACTTCCGCCGCGACCGCGAGCCCGGCGACGATGATGTCGCTCCGCGCCTCGTTGAGTCCGGGCACACTCTTCCGCTCCGCGTCCGACATCTCGTTGAGCAGATCGACCATGTGCTCGAGATCCACCCGTGGAATCACCGTCCCGTGCACGGTCTTGGCGCTTTCCATACCGGAGCGCGCGAGATACATCGTGGCCAGGTTGGTGAATGTTCCGCCCGAGCAGACGATCCGTGCCGCGTGCCAGTGTCTGGCAGACAGGTGCCGTCGCAGCTCGTCGCGCACATGCTTGCGCAGTTTGCGGAGCTCCTTCTTCGGCGCCTTGCCGCGGAGGTATTCCTCGGTCATCCGGATCGCTCCCAGCGGCAGCGAGATCAGTCGCTCGACCAGACCATCGGCGCTCAGGGTGAGCTCGAGCGAGCCGCCGCCGATGTCCATCACCACCGCGCGACCGGTCGCGAGATCGAAGTGCGCCTGCGCGCTTCGAAATGCGAGCCGCGCTTCGTCGTCACCGGTGAGGATGCGAATCTTGAGCCCCGTCTCCTTCCGCGCCTGCCGCAGGAAAGTCTCGCCGTTGGATGCTTCGCGAACGGCGCTGGTGGCGACGACGTCGGTGCGCTTTGCCCCTTGCTGGTTGGCGAGCGTCGCCATCCGCGCGAGTACCACCAGCGCATCGTTGATCGCCGTCTGGCTCAGCGAGCCCGTGTCGTGAACTCCCGCGCCCAGCCTCGGCGCCGCCTTCATCTCGTCGACCACCCGAATGACGCCGGTGCTCGAGACGTCCGCGATCGTCTGGCGAATCGAGTTCGACCCGATGTCGATCGCCGAGACGCGAATCTCCCCGTCCGCCCTCGGAGTCGGCGCGGACGAAGTGCTCAGAGTCAGGTGCGGCGCTGCTCCTGCCATGAGCGAAAACTGGCGCAGTGCACTCTCCGGCGAAACACCAAATTTCTAGAAAGCAAAACCGAGACTGACGAGGTTCGGACGGTCCGGATTGTTGGTGCGCATCACCGAGATGCCGAGGTCGGGTCTCACGAAGGCGAACCACAAACCCGCGCCCGCGCCCTGGTGCCAGCCGCCGGGCGAGTCTCCATCGACGTACACCCTCGCGACGTCGACGAAGCCTATCGCGCCGAGGTTGATCGGCAGGATGAACGGAAAGTTCGCGATCGGCACCCGCAGCTCCGTCGTTCCGTACAGCGCTGCGTCGCCCGCGAAGCGCTGCCTGAACTCGGTGCGCAATGTCTTCGACCCACCAATGAACGCCGCATCGAAATACGGAAAATTTCCGTATAGCTTCTCACCGCCCCCCCGCAGCGCCAGCACCGGGCGCGTCAGGATCGGCGCCGTAAGAAACAGCGCCGCCGTGCCGGACAGTTTTTGGTAGGGCGTCTCGGCGTCGAGCATTCCCGGATACGCGCTCGCGGCGAAATCGAGTTTGCCCCACACCGCCGGAAACGGATTCTCCTCGACGAGCTTCACCAGGATGTTGCGCGCGCTCACATCCCACAGCTCCGGTGAGCCACGCGTGTCGTAGTGAAGCTTCAGCTGAAGGCCCGCCTCGGCGAATTGATCGAAACCGTATGGCTGCGTCTGCGAGATGAAGCGGTTGGGTGTGCTGTCGGTCGTCGTATACCGCAGTATGGGGCCGAGCGTGATGTCACTCTTGGCGTTCGGCGAGAAACCGAGCGCTGGATTGAAGGACCATTGCCGTTGGCGAACGTCGGCGAAGTCGCCGGGCAGCTCGGGAACGTCGTTGCCGAGGCCGCGGAACTCGACGACCTCGAGCTGCGACATTCCAGCCGTCACCGGCAGGTGGAACGAAGAGCTCTCGAATCGCTTGTCGTAGGCGAGATCGACGTCGAATCCGTTGATCGCGGTCGAGTATCCGACCTTCGCCGACATCATGCTCGCGTACGGAACCTTGCGAAACCCGTAGCTGTAACGCGCGATACCGATCCTCGGCACGAGGCCGAGTCCGTGCCCGCTGCCGAGGCTGGCGACCGGCGTGGTGGATGTGCCGCGGTCTCGCTGAGCGGGAGCGAGCTCGCCGTAGGCAACGCTCCACGGCCGCCGGTTGAACGGTGTGACCTCTTCGCTGAATTCGCGCTTGTCGAGACTGTCCTTGTCGTACCGCGTCCCGCTCACTGTCCCCCGGTCGTAGAGCGCGGTCGGATCGCGCCTGCCGCCCACGCTCGATGAATCGATCAGCGTGTTGGTGCCGTCTCCGCCGATGATCCGCACCGGAATGCTGGACCGCACGCCGCCACGCACTACGGCGTAGTCGTCCCCGCCATGCAGGTAAAGTCGGATCTCTTTGGTCTCGCGGGCGTCGAACCGGCGATTGAAGTAGGGCGCGCGCGAGCCCCACTGAATGGTGACGTCTACCAGTCCGTCACCGACGCGATTCACGATCGCGCGCTCGCCAACGTCGGTCGCGTGGATGTCGGCGTATTCGGCAATCGTCGCGTAGAAGCTGCGCGCCAGGCCTGGGATCCCGTCGCGTCTCGCTCTCAGCTTCGCCGTCAGATCAGCGAACGAGAACGCGTATTCCCGCGGCAGCGAGTGTACCGCGGAGTCGATCACGGCGTTCGAGATGCGCCTCGTCAACGCCGCCGCCACCGAATCCCACGTTTGACGGTTCAATCCGATCAATAACCGCCGGTCCATCTCCATTGCCTGGGTGATCAAAGCGGCGACCTGCGGGTAGCGCGATTCGAACGGCGTGATCTTGGTCGCCGCCATCCCGGCCAGCATTGGAATCAGACCTTCTTCGGAGTGAATGACTTTGTCCCTGTCAGCGGGAACCGGCAGCCACGGCGACCCTGCCGATCCAAAGCGCGCCCAATCCCACTGGCCCGGATGCCGGTCGTTGTCGTTGAGGAACATGTCTACCAGCCGCGCCGTCAGATACAATCGCGTATCGACGGTGTCTTCGGGACTCTTGTTGATTTCCTTGATCAAGTCCTCGCTGTCGAGGAGCTTGGTCGCCCCGGCGAAAGCAGGTCCGTCCTTCGGACTTTTCGCGCGCTCCTCGATGGTCCCGACCAGTCCCGCGAAGTGGCTCTGGAATTTGCCGAGCCGCGGGTCGTTGGGCATCACCACCAGCTCGGGCACTGGATGAAGCACACCTGCCGCCTCGAGTATCGGTACCCCCACCACCGGTGCAGCGGGGTACAGCGAGCTTCTCAGGTCGGCGACCATTTTCCACACCAGCGTGTGGCGATACAGGTCGGGGAGCGCCACACCCTTGTTCACCGGACGGAAGTTGTATTCGCGCCCGCTGGCACTCTTGAAGTGCAGCGTTAACGACTGTAAGCCGCCGCCGGTCTCAGTCGGCGTCAGCCCGCCGCCGAAGGTGCCAAGATCGAGGAAAGGAATCGTGATCGGCGTGCCCCACTCGTCACGCCAATTGTCGCCCAGCAATCGGCGGTGCAGGCCGCCGGCCTTGAACCCCGCGTTCGGAACGACCGTCGTATCCCGGTTTTGCAGCCCCGCGCTTCCCGTTTGCGCCGAAACCGGGGGTGCAACCATTGCGGCAACCGCTATCGCGACGGTGGCTAGTTTCATAGGAGAAAACATGCGCCGATCCAATGCAAAACGGGCGCCTGTTGTACGCGCACTGGCGCGGACTGTGCGTCGGACGCGGGCAGATTCGTGGAGACCATTCATCTGAGCACAGATCATGGCAGTATCGCTTTGCGCCCGCCCCTGAAGCGCGCCGTCCGCGCCGTCGCGATTTCTCTTTGCTGCCTCCTTGTGCCGGCGCTGAGCGCCTGCCGGCACCAGTTATCACTGCAATCCTTTCCTGAATCTGACATCGAGACGACGCTGTTCTTCGTTGGCGATGCCGGCGAGCAGGATCCCCGCGTCGTCGGCGCGCCCCTCGACTCCCTGACCGCGCAGGCCTCCGTCGCTCCGGAAAGAACGGTCATCGTCTTCCTCGGCGACAACGTTTATCCCGCCGGCATCCCCGCGGAAGGCGCCGCGGAATGGGCCGACGCGCGCCGACGGCTCGAAGCCCAGGTCAGAGCGATCCCGCCGGGCGTGCGCGGGATTTTTCTCCCGGGCAATCACGATTGGTCGAATTCCGGCCCCTACGGGCTCTACTCGATGCGACTCGAGGAGCGAATGATTGCCACCCTCGCGCAGGGACGAAACATTCGCCTGCTCCCGACCAACGGCTGCCCCGGCCCGGTACCGGTCGACATCGGACGCCTTCGCCTGATTGCGCTGGATAGCCAGTGGTGGCTTCACACCTTCATCGTGAAGGACAGCCTGTCAACGTGCGCAAACAGTACTCCGGTGACGGTGACCGCCGCGCTTCGTGAGGAGGTGCGCCCTCCAGGAGCGGGCCGGATCGTATTCGTCGCTGCACACCACCCGCTCATGACCGGCGGGCCGCACGGTGGATACTGCGGCATCACCGGTCCGTTCCGTCGCTTCACTGGCGGGAACCAGGACATCATGTCGGCGGGCAATCGCACCTTCCGGGATTCCGTGCGCAGTGCTTTCCGCGGTCATCCGCCGCTCGCCTACATCGCCGGTCACGATCACAACCTTCAGGTTTTGCGCGGTGGCGGCGACGTCGACTACATCCTGGTCAGTGGCGCGGGATCGCAGTCCAAGACCGAATGCGCGGTGAGACTGCGCGAGAGCTACTACACAGGCCAGCACCGAACCGGCTTCATGCGCATCGACGTCATGAAAACCAAAGGAGTGCTGCTCCGCGTGTTCCGATATCCTGCGATCAATGGTCGCGCGCTCGTGTACTCGAGATGGCTGGAGAGGCAATGATCGCAGTGATGGGGGCTCCCACGCTTCGGATTGCGCCGCTTGCGGCACTCTCGCTGGCCGCGCTTTTCGCTCCAGCTTCTCGTGCAGAGGCACAAACCTCTACTCCACAGCCGATCCTGGCGTTCGAGGCGACTCCCATCGGCGCACTGCCGCCGATGGCGCTGCCGATGCCGGCCAGCCGCGATCACAACTACTGGGGCCTCCGCTTGCAGACCGGCGAGCGCGTGCAGCGCGGACCGGAAGATCTGCTCGCGGTCGCAACTGGCATCGATTTCCAGGTGCGCGGCGGTTCCGTGTTCGGGCTCACCGGCGGTTATCAATGGCGCCAGCACTGCCAGGCGATTGCCTCGGATTGCGGCGGCCATAGTCTCTTCGGGGCGCGCGCCCGCTTCAGCGTCATGACCGGTGGTCCAACCCTGGCCTCGCTCTGGGGCGACAACGACGCCAGCAGCACCCTTGGCACCGAATTCGGCATCGGCTACGCGCCGCGCACATCGCCGGGCGTCAACGCCTGCACCTTCGATGTCGGCCTTCCGTTCTCGATCGCCACGCTGGAGCGCATCCACCTCGTCACCTTCGTGACGCCTGGCTGGGTCAAGGAATTCGATTGCTCCTCCGAGAACACCCCGTCGCAGAGCAATTATCTCATGGGCTTCGGCCTCGGTCTCCAGCAGCTCGGATTCAGAGGTCTCGATGTGCAGGCCGGGATGCAGCGGGTCTTCCGCGGCGCGACGGGTGTGCAATTCGGCATCAGCATCAGCTGGGTGCGCTTGCCGTGATGTGCCTCCGTCTTGTTGCAATAGCAGCGACAGTTCTTTTTGCCGGCGCCGCATCCGCGCAGGAGCCCGCACCGCAACTCCCGGAGACGCCCAACACCCAGCTGTACGCGCGTCTCGAGCAGGCGGTTATAAGGATCCACCGGATCTTCGGAGGCCCCGTGCATCCGGTGATTGCCACCGTCGCCCCCGGCGGTGGATGGGGCGCTGGCGTCGGCTACGACGCTCCGGGCCGCGGTCCCTTCGATCTCAAGGCGAAGGGGCTTTGGACCCTCCACAACTACTGGCTCGCCGAGGGAGTTGCCAGC
Source organism: Gemmatimonadaceae bacterium (assembly GCA_035701245.1). Lineage (GTDB taxonomy): Bacteria > Gemmatimonadota > Gemmatimonadetes > Gemmatimonadales > Gemmatimonadaceae > UBA4720. The sequence goes on from DASSNV010000215.1 coordinate 40,691, forward strand.
TACGAGGCGCGCCGCGCGAAGGTCGAGGCCTACGGTCGCGCGCGGGAGATGTCGCGCCTCGACTACTACGGTTCCGGCAACTCCAGCAATCTCTTCAACCGCACGACGTTCTCATATCGCGATCCCGTCGTCGGCGCGCTCGGCACTTTTCGCGTCACCCCGTGGGCGACGCTCGGAGGACGTGTCGAGGAGATTTGGCCGTACGCACGCGCTGGCAAACGGCTGCCGAGCATCGAGACCCGCTTCTTTCCGAACGATGCGCGGGGTTTGTTCGAGCAGCCACGTTACGGGCGCTATCAGGGCTCGCTGGAGCTCGAGCTTCCCGCCGCCGCGGGTGACGCTTTTTTCCAGGGCACGAAGTCGCGGTTCACTTACGCGATCTACGACCAGCAGACCGAAGGCGAAGCTCTCAACTTTCGCCGCCTCGACGCCGAGGCGAAGCAGGTTTTCGCCGGATTTGCGCCGCATCACCGGCTCACCTTGAGCGGCTGGGTCGCGACGACGATGACCGACGCCGGACAGGACGTGCCCTTCTTCCTCCAACCGACCCTCGGCGGAAAGTCCGAGATCGTCAGCATGCACGACGACCGCCTCGGCGGCGACGGTACCGACGCGACGCTTCGCGGCTATCGCGACCTCCGCTTCCGTGACCGCAACCTGCTGCTCCTTCAGGCCGAATATCGCGTCCCTCTCTGGGGACCGATCGACGCGACTGCTTTCGCCGACGCCGGCAAGGTCGCGCCGACGCGTTCGGATCTCGACTTCAACGACCTGCGCCGCGATGTCGGATTCAGTCTCAGCATCATGAAAGGATGGGAGACGTGGGCGCGAATGGACGTTGCGTTTGGCAGTGGTGAAGGCGTGCGGGTGTTCTTCACTCTTGGAGATCTGACACCGTGACCGCCGCGCGTTGGTCGATCGCTGCGCTCGTTCTGGCGATTGTCGGCTGCTCGCTCAACGAGCGTCCGACTGTCGATCCGGTGCGGCTGGCGGAACTGTGGGAGCCGCCGACCGACATTCAGCAGCGCGATCTCGTTCTCGGAGTCGGCGGCTCGCGCGACGCGCCGGATCCCGACGACCTTTACGAGTTCGAGGACCAGAAAGCGGTCGGCACCCAGCCCGGTTACGACGTGAAGGACTCGAAGGGCAGGGAATGGAGCGTCAAGCTCGGTCCCGAAGCCAAGCCCGAGGTCGCCGTGTCACGCATCACCTGGGCGATAGGCTACCACCAACCCAGCGTCTACTACGTGCCGCGCTGGACGTTGGTGCGCGACGGCAAAAAGATTCCCCAGCCCGGCGGCCGATTCCGCCTGGATAACACCAAGAAGCTCGAGGAGTGGTCCTGGCGCAAAAATCCATTTCTCGAGACCAGGCAGCTGGCGGGACTCTTCGTCTGGATGGTGATGGTCAACAACTGGGACATCAAATCCCAGCAGAACGCGCTGTACGAGATGAAGGACGACAAGACTCCCGGTCCGAAGCACCAGTACATGGTTAAAGACCTCGGCGCTTCACTTGGGCGGACGGCGTGGCCCGTCGGCGGCACCAAGGCCGATCCCGATGCCTTCGACGACGAGCCCTTCATCGAGCGCGTCGAGGGCAATCGCGTCCATTTTGCGTTTCAGGGATCGTGGCTGGAGCCGCAGCTGCTGCGCAGCATCACACCCGAGGACGTGCGCTGGACTGCGCGACTGCTCTCCCAGCTCACGCCGCAGCAGTGGCGCGACGCATTTCGCGGCGCCGGCTTCGATGACGTCGAAGCGGGCCGGTACATCACGCGCCTCCAGCAAAAAATCTCTGAAGGCCTGCAGCTGGACTCCTACTAATCAAGGACGCTTGCTGCACCTCTGAGTCGTCGCGGGACCGAGGGTCAATGACATTTGCCGGTGCCCGGGTCCCACACGCGCCCCTTCGTATCCAGGAAGGCGTGCGCGTATTCGCCGTCGCCAATCATCAGCTTCAGGATCCCGAACTGTCCGTTGACGTGGGATGCTGAATTGGGCGCCAGACGCTCGCGCGCTCCCGTCAACGAGCCGCCGCCCGTTCCCGCTACGAACTCCACGATCCCGCGCCGTGGATCGCGTCTTCCTTCCGGCGTTTGTGCGACGAACCGCTCGTAGTCGTGGTCGTGTCCGTTGAGCACCAGATCCACCCCGTTCTGATAAAGGATCTGCCACAACCTTTGAAAGGCGCGGTTTGAGCCGTGGGGCCCGGAGCTGAATCGCGGGCGATGCCAGTATGCGACGGTGCAATCGGCTGCATGCGCGCGCAAATCTGCCTGCAGCCAGCTCTCCTGCTCCTTCTCGACGAAGTTCTCGCCCCCGACTACCTCGCTGTTCAGCGAGACGAAATGCCAACCGGCGAAATCGAAGCTGTAGTAACCCTTGTCCGGCTCGCCGGCGCGCGCGCCAAAGTATCGGAAATAGGGACTGCCTGAGCCACCCGCGTAGTCGTGATTCCCCGGCGACGGACGGATCACGTTCATTATTCGCGGTTTTCCCCACGACGGCAGAAAACAGCGCGAGAAAACTCGCGCGATGCCGCCATCACCCGACGGATACGCGTTATCCCCCAGGGTAAGTACGAGCGTCTGCAGATTCTGCGCGCTATCGACCTGGAGCAGACTGTCCGCGATCGCCGCCGTGCTTTCGTCGGCGTTCGAGCCGCACACCGCGATGTCGCCGACGGCGATGACGACCGCCGCGTTCGGCACCGTCGATTCAGTCAGCGGTGAGCCCGGCGGCGGGGTCGGTTTTTCATCTCCACCGCACGCGATCGTGAGCACCATTGCCGAGAGACCGATCGCATTCTTCAGCACGCTGCTCCCGGGTCCTGAATTCGCTATGCGCGCACGCAAGTGAGTTGCGATCGGCCTCAGCGGCGCCAGCGATATAGCGTGATGGCGGCGGGTGTGCGGGTCGCTTCGTCGCTGATGATCAGGATGCCATCGGGGGTTACAGCGACGCCTTCAGCCTGCTCGTGTCCCGTCGGCAGCGCCTCGGCCTTCAACAGCTGACCGTCGGGTGAAACGATTACCAGCGCCTTCTCACGCGCCGCGACCAGCACGTAGTTGCGGGTGACGGGATCGATGGCGATGTCGGAAGGCGAGATCTCCTTCCAGTGATTCGCATCCAGAACGTCGTCTACCGGGATCGTCATCACCGTTGTCCTCAGTGGCTTGCTGAGCGGCAACATCACCTTGTAGATCACTATGTCGTGCTTGAGGCTCTTGTTTTTGTGAACCTTCTTGCACGGCAGCACGAGCTGTGAGCTGTCCGGCTCGTACGCGACTCCCTCGAACTCGCATTCCTTGCCGAGCTGGGTGTTGAATCGTTCGTAAGGTGCTTCATCACCGTCGGGGGCGATCTGGAATTTGAACAGCCAGTCGTCGCTTTGAAGGAGGTAGATGTCGTCGCCCGCCACGGTGATGCCCTCGAAATCGCCGCGCGGCGAGCCCGAGAGCGCGAATCTCCGCTCGATTACGCCGGTCTTGGGGTCGATCTCGTAAATCCGTCCGACCTCGTCGTCGTGAGCCAGCACCCGACCGTTGGCCAGCAGAGCGAGTCCTGAAATCTCGCGCAGCTCGTTCGGCATGATCCACCGCGCCAGTGGAACCGGCCGGCTGCTCGAATCCGCAGTGACGAGGCGGCTCTGGAGCAGCTTCTCGCGTTTCGCCCGGACGTCGCGCAGCTCGGCGGCGCGCGCTTCATCATCATGCCGGCACCCTCCGGACATCGCCACGATGCTGGCGATGATCGTCAACGATCGCAGCAAAGCCATCATCCTATCGCTTCTGGGTGTCCAGCGCCGGTCCGCGGGTTTCGAAGTCCACCGAATCGATCATTCCGTCCGCGTTCTCGTGCAGAGCAGTCAGAAAATCGTCGCGCGGCACTGACTTTTTGAGCCGCGTGAGATAGTAGATCTCCGACGGCTTTCCGACGTTGGTCACGACCTCGTCGAGATCCCAGCGCTTTGTTTTCTCGTCCAGCAGCGGCTCGATCCGCGCCTGTGCCTCGGGCACGTTGTAAGTTCTTACACTCAACACCGAATCGAAGCGCGGGCGTTTCTTCTTCCGTCCCAGCTTTCGACTGACCCGATCGAATCGATCCGCGAGCGCGTCGGCTTTCTCAGGCGTCAGCGACAGCACCAGATCGCGATCGGGAATGGCGTGATTTCCGGTCGGACCGGCGAGCGCGTGCAGCGGTCCCGCCCACTGCGAGTTGGCCGTCGGGGTCAGGACGTTGCGGCCATAGTCGTAGCGCCAGGTGATCAGGATCACGAGGTTGAACACGATCGAAACCAGCGCGCCGACCGCCAGCGACTGCACGCCGGCCGAGAAACCGACCACGATGCTGAGGAAGATGTAGACGACGTCGCGCGTGTCCCGCAGTGTCGTCCTGAATCGCACCGCCGCCATCACGCCCGCGAGGCTGAACGCCAGTGCCAGGCTGTGCTGGACCAGGAACACGATTCCCGCGACGACGATCGGCAGGAAAATCAGGGTCTGCACGATGGTCTGGCTGTGTCCCGGAATCGGCCGCGCCGACATGTAAACCCACGTCACCGGCATCATCAGCACCAGCGTCCCGAGCAGGATCATCACCGTCGTGAGCGCGAGCTCAGCCAGTGACCCAGTCGCGAACAGGGTCCCCGCCGTGGTCGGTGCGAGAGCGTCCTGAAGAACCGTCGGTCCCTGATCCACGTCGACCAGCCCCTGCGCGGCGATTCGGTCCAGCGATCCCGGAAGCAGATACACCAGGAGCAGGACGACTATTGCGACGAGGCCATAGTACGCCAGCAGCCGGCGCATGGGCTTCTCGGATTTCAGGGTGACGACATCGATCAGCTGCTTCAGGATCGGCATGATGCACTCCGGTGCAAAAGGGACGCCTGTGCTTGTACCCAAAATCGGCCCCAACTTGCCCTCGCGCCAGCACATACACCGCCGGAGCCTGTCATTTGCCCGCAATGGCCGGCTTGAGTCTCGCGGTGCAATCCGCGACTTTACGAGGCTATGCCAGAAGAGTCCCTGATCGTACGCGGCGCCCGCGAGCACAACCTCAGAAACATCGATGTTACCATCCCGAGGGACCGCCTGACCGTCATTACTGGTCTGTCGGGATCGGGGAAGTCCTCACTGGCCTTCGATACCATCTACGCGGAAGGCCAGCGCCGGTACGTCGAGTCGCTCTCCGCCTACGCGCGGCAGTTCCTCGGCCTCATGGAAAAGCCTGATGTCGATTCGATCGAGGGCCTGTCGCCGGCGATCTCGATCGAGCAGAAGACTGCCGGCCACAACCCGCGGTCAACCGTCGGGACTGTCACCGAGATCTACGACTACCTGCGCCTGCTGTATGCCCGCGCCGGCACTCCGCATTGCCCCAATTGCGGCCGGCCGGTCGAGCGACAGAGCGCCGGCCAGATCGCCGACTCGATCCTGACCTGGCCGGAAGGCACCCGGATCGAGATCCTCGCCCCGCTCGTCCGTGGTCGTAAGGGCGAATTCCGCGAGCTGTTCGATGCCGCCCGCAAACAGGGATTCGTCCGCGCAATTGTCGATGGCGAGCTGGTCGAAGTCGCCAATCCCCCGCGCCTCAACCGGCGCATGAACCACAACATCTCGGTTGTCGTCGACCGGCTCGTGGTGCGCAGAGAAGACCGCGGCCGTCTCAACGATTCGGTCGAGACCGCGCTCAAGCTCGCCGAAGGACTCGTCGAAGTTCAGCGCGCCGACGAGAAAACGCATCATCTCTTTTCCGAGCGATATGGCTGCCCGGAGTGCGGCATCTCGCTGCCGGAGCTCGAGCCCCGCCACTTCTCGTTCAACTCGCCATTTGGCGCATGCCCGGCCTGCGGCGGACTCGGCTCACGCCGTGAAGTGAGCGAAGAGCTGATACTCGGCGATTCCAGCATCAGCGTCCTCGAGGGCGTGATCCTGCCGTGGGGAGAGCCCGACGGCTACCTCAAGAAGGTGATTCTCCCGGGCCTCGCCAAACAGTTCGGGTTCAATCTCAACACCCCATGGGGCCAACTCTCGCCTGTAGTGCGCGAGAAGCTGCTCTACGGAACGGGGGGCAGGACCGGCCGGGAGATCGATCGCTCGGGCACGCACTGGGAAGGC
>DASSNV010000216.1:0-4011 GCA_035701245.1 Gemmatimonadaceae bacterium
AAGCGTGCTTCGCCAAGCCACTCGATCATGCGGCCAAGAATGCCTGCTCGCACAAGGACGCCCATGCCGCCCAGGTACATGACGAAGAAGCCGACATTGGTCTCAGTGACCGGAAGGCGGGCCGCCAGAATGAGCGGCAGCGTGGGCGCGGTTCCGTAGAACGCGCCGATGGCAATCGTATAAATCCAGATCAGGCGCTGGGCGGGCTCCTTTGGCCGCGAGATCACGCTCCAGATTGCGCCGCCCCCGCTCTGGTGCACCATCTCGTGCTCCGCGGTCGTAGAGGCTTCCCGCGATTCGCGCAGATAAATGCCGGCGAAGATGCTGACCAGGACGCAGAAGATCGCCGAGGCGATGCCCGGCGCGTGGCGACCCCAGTGAATGAGTACCGACCCAATCGCCGGCCCGACGACCGCGCCGAGGCTCGTCGCGGCGGACAGCCAGCCGAGTCCCTTGGCTCGGTCCTTCTCGGCGCTGGCGTCGGCGACGTAGGCCTGAACGACGCCGATCGTCCCGCCACCGAGGCCCTGGACGATGCGGGAGAGTAACAGCAGCCAGAGCGTTGCGGCGTAGGCGAAGATGACGTACGCGACCGCCGATATTAGCAGTCCGACCAGAAGAGCCGGCCGGCGGCCATAGCGATCGGAGAACTTTCCCCAGAGTGGCGCGCTGGCGAGCTGCGCAATCGAGAACGCGGCGATCAGGACGCCGACAATTGTATTCGAGGCGCCGAGCTTGGTGGCGTAGAAAGGAAGGAGAGGGATGATCATCGCCAGGCCCAGCATGTCCACGAACGCCGTGATCATGAGGACCGTGAGCTTCCCTCTCATGGCCTATTTCCGCGTCACCAACGCAGTCGCGACATCACCGACGATCGCGAGCGAGCGCGGCGAGATCTTGTCCATGGTATCCTGCGGGGTGTGATGGGGCGCGTAAGTCAGGTCTATTACGTCGATGACGCGGAGGCCTGCATTGAGGAGCGGGATGTGATCGTCGGTGATCAGGCCGCCACTCTCCTGGACGAAGGTGCTCGCATAGCCGAGGTCGGCCGCGGTTTGCCAGACCCTGGCGACGACTTCGGGAGCCTGCTGGAAGGAATTCATCTCGTATGGGATACGAAGATCTTTGTCACCGATCATGTCGAAGAGGATTCCATACAGCGGCTTGTACCCGGGCGACGGCAGGTGGCTGGCGAAGTACTTGGAGCCAATCAGCACGTCGACCTCGGGCGGCCCGAACTGGCCGTAATCCTCACCGTCAGTGAAGAGAAGATCAACACCAACATTTGGTTTGGTCTTTTTCAGGGCGTCGCCAAGTGCCACGAAAAGCCCGACCCCAGACGCGCCGTCGTTCGCGCCGGGCACGGGCAACTTGCGCTCGGCCTCGGTGCTTGCGGACTCGGACACGGGACGCGAGTCCCAGTGGGTCATGTAGAGAACGCGCTCCGAGAGATCGGGGCGGAAGCGGGCCAGAATGTTGCGCAGCGGGAGCTTCTTGCCGTCGGCGGTGGTGTAGGTGAACGACTGAACGATGACCGTGTCGGCGCGCGAGCGCATCTGCTGGATTATCCAGTCGCCGGCTTTCTTGGCCGCGGGCGTACCGGGGACGCGCGGGCCAAAGTCGAACTGCGTCTTTGCGTAATTGTAGGCGGCGTTTCCGTCGAAACCCGTCGAGGTGGAACCGCCGTCGGCGCGTGCGGTTTCGCCCGGTTGCGCGGCGCTCCCGTTCCTTGCATCACCCTTGCACCCGACGAAAAGACAAAAGAACAGAATGGCGAACATGGGTCTCACTTGAATTCCCCGGCGTAGAACTGCAGGTGCATCACCGCGCTGAGCACAGTCTGGGTGAAGCGGCGGTTAAGGTTACGGTCGAAGCTCTCGACGCGCGAGATGACGAAGCTCGATGAAAGATTTTCCGCGACATCGGTATCCGCGCTCATGCTGAAGGCGCGGCGGCCATTGTCGGACAATCTGCTCTCGCCCGTAGCCGAGAGAAGGTTGGCGACGAAGTTCTGGCCCTGGCTTTTCTGGTAGCTGATACGTGTGCGAAGGTCGCCGCGCGGGTGCCAGTCGGCGGGCAGCTTCCATGGCTTCGAAACGTCAATGTTGAAGTCGGAATTGTTGCCGTTGCTGGCGAGGCCCGGTTTCACATCGAGACGCTTCGAGAAGGAGTACCCGACTGTGCTGGAGACTGGTCGCTCGCCGGCGAACACGATTGTCCCGCTCATCGGAAAGCTGCGAACGCGCATCACACCGCGGTCGTCGACGTCTTCGCCGAACAGTGGCTGAGTGCCATTGAGCTGTTTGGTCTCCAGCGCGCGGGCATTGGCACCAATGCTCGAGATCAGCCACGTCAGTCCCGCGGGCTTGCCCGCCCAGCGGAATGAAACGTCGGGAAAGACGATCTGGGTGCCATCGACAATGTCCTGGCCTTCCTCGAGGCGGCGGGTCCAGTTGCGGGTATTGATCCGCTGGTAGCGGGTCGCGATGCTCGCGCCGAGCGGGAGATTCAGGGATTCATTGAGCGAAAGCTGGGTCACGAGTCCGACACTCGTCGCAAGCTGACCCGACTGCTCGCGGAAGGCGTTGATTCCTCCTACACCGAACTGGTACGCAAGCGACGCGGCGGCCGCGCTCCCATCGTACACCGACAGCAGGCTGCGATTGAAGTTGATGTCGAGGGGCTGGAGACCGCGAAAGAATCCGCGCAGAAAGCTGCCGCTGTCGGTGTGGAGTCGGACGGCGCGCGGAAGATCGAGAGTGAGCCCGGCAGTGGTCGTCTGCGAATTGCCAAGGCGCCGCGGAATGCGGAGGTTGCCGGTACTGTCGGGCTCGCGCGCGAAGCTCAGAGTGTTGGGATCCCTTAGCATGTTGTAGGAAGTCCCGAAATCGAGGCGCGGCCGGAACCAGGCCGAGATCGGCGGCGAGATATTGATTCCAGCCTGCATCGCCCGCTCTCGCTCGAGCCCGGTGTCGTAGCCCAGCACATGATCGCGATCGCCGGTAGCAACCAGGCCCAGCGGCGAGTCGGTACCGTAGCCGCGCAGGTCGCGGACGGAAGTGATGTCCCACCGCACCGACGCCGCCTTGAACGGCTTGAAGACGAGGCTGCTTCCGTTCCGCCATGTGCGAGTGCGACCAATCACCGCGCGCGCGGTGTCGTCGAGCGCTTCGGCAGGCTTGAGGAACGAAACACGATCGTCGTGGCCGTTGGTGTAAACGCTGGTGAGGTGAATCTCGCTCGGCGACCAGCGCGAAAGATTGGGCAACAACGCGCGGGAGAGGTTGAAGTCGAGGCCGACGACGAAGTTCCTGGCGTTGCCGTCCTCGTACTCACTGCGCGAAACACCCGAGGTGTACGACGAGCTGAGCTCCAGATTGTTGAGAATCGGCGACCACACCGAGCCCGTCGACTGCTTCGTCCGCCTCACGCTCAAGGTCATCGACGTCGCCGCGGACCGCGGCGTGCGGAGTCCCTGAATCGCATCTGCCTGGATGTCGGACTGCGAAACGAACAACGGATCGACGGACGCCGAGGTGTAGTTGAGCGTGAATGGAATCGACAGGCCGAGCGACGCGGGGAGCAGCTTTTCCAGATGAAACGCCGTGCTGACATCCAGATTGTTGTCAGTCAGAAATGTCGGCTGCTCGGCGAGCTGCCGGAAATTCGGATCGCGCTTACTGGCGTTGATGCGGATGTCGGCGAAGTCGCTGGCGACCACGGTCAGACCTGCCTGCCCGGCGAACCCCGCCTGGTTCACAACGCCCGCGAGGCGGATGTCATCGACCCATAACTCGAGGGTGTCGCTCGGCAGGATCGGGTTGACTCCGGATGCTACGGGCAGGCGGATCATGCCCACAGCGAGCTCCTGCACCGCGGCGAGATTGGGCGGACTGGTACCGGGGTCGACGGTGTAGACGATGTAGCCGCTATCGCAGGCGGCATACAGCGCAGTGGGCGGCACTCCGGTTGGCAGCGGAGTGTTCGCGATCAGGGTCGAATCCAGGCCGG
>DASSNV010000217.1:0-7571 GCA_035701245.1 Gemmatimonadaceae bacterium
CTACGCTCGTGAAGCGACTGGTCGGGACCCAGGGCGATACACTCTTCATGCGCAAAGGCGTTCTGTACGTGAACGGCATCGCGCAGCGACAGGGTTTCGGCGCGACGACGGCAGTCGACCCCGCGATCGCGAATTCCGTCGACGAGCTCTTCGACTGGCAGAAGAAGGTGCAGCTCAAGTCGTCTCGCTTCGGCCCGGCGCCCGCGCAACCGAATCACGACAACTGGGGGCCGATCGTGGTGCCGCCGCATCGCCTCTTCATGATGGGCGACAGCCGCTACAACTCGAAGGACAGTCGCTACTGGGGGTTCGTGCCCAGGGAGAACGTGAGGGGAAAGCCGCTCTTCGTCTACTACTCCTACAACGCCGACGACAGCGACCGGCCGCTGCCGATGATCACCGATATTCGCTGGAGCAGAATCGGCCACTGGATCAAGTAGCTGCTCTGGCCTCGACCACTGGATCAACCAGCTGCTCTGGCGTAGTTACGCGGGACGCGGTCCCCGCGTCGCATTTGTCGGCAGAGAGTTTTCCTCTGAATCGGCAGGCAAATCTATGGACGCCTTACGGTCGCGAATTACATTGGGATCCGTGACGAAGCCCCATCCAGTCGAGAAGCGTCGTCGGCTGTTCAAGACGAGCGAATGGGACCTCGAGGAGCCGCCGGCGTTTGCCCGGATTGCGCGCTCGCCCGTAGAGCTGGCGCTAATCACCGGCGTGGTGATGCGGCTCTTCCGCGCCGTCGTGCTCACCAACGGCGACGTCACCAGCGGCTACCTCGCCGCGGCGCTGGTGCTCGGTACTCTGTTTCTGCTCGGAATGGCGACCCTACACCTGGGCAGATTCCCGGTGCGAGAATGGCCGTGGCGGGCGCCGCTGTTCGCGATCTTCGAGACCACCGGCGAGATGGCGGTGAGTCTGCTGTTGATCGCGCTGCACCGCGAGCCATGGGGGACCGCGCGCGCCGAGTTCATCGACTGGCAGGCGATGGCGACCGGGGTGCTGTTCTGGCGCGTGCTCGGCGTCAGCCTGTGGGCGCTACTGCTCGGACTGACCGTCTCATTCGTTCGCGGCCGCGTGCTGAAGGAGACGGGCCGCGATGTCGAGCCGCAAACGTTGCCGGATGGGCAGCCATTTATCGAGCGAAGGAAGAGGGACGAGTTTTGAAGGGCTACTGAAGACTACCAGCTAGTAGCTTTGTGCGGAGCGGCCGGCGGCTCCGAGCATGGATTTGATAACCGAACTTCCGCTGGGCGCCTTTAATCCAACCCGAGCTCGGAGCCCCGAGCCGTTCCGCCCACAGCACCCAGCTGGTAGTCTTCCGTGGCAGTTCAGACTTAAGCCGCGGTAGTAGCTTCCTCGCAGTACTTGTCAAACGCCCGCGTCAGATCCTTCGCGATGTCCTCGGCGGTGCGCCCTTCGATCTGGTGACGCTCCAGCATGTAGACCAGCTGGCCGTCCTTGAGCAGCGCGATCTGCGGTGAGCTGGGCGGATAGCCCGTGAAATAGCTGCGCGCTCTCTGCACCGCATCGACATCCTGACCGGCGAACACCGTCGTCAGCGTATCGGGCCGGTGCTCGTGCTGGATCGCTTTGGCTACAGCCGGTCGCGCGTTGCGCGCCGCGCAGCCACACACCGAGTTGACGACCACCAGCGTCGTCCCCTGCGCATTTCTCAGCTTCGCATCCACTTCCGCGGGAGTGCGCATCTCCTCGACGCCGAGCATGGTCAGCTCCTGGCGCATCGGAGTTACAAAACGTTCGTCGTACATCTACTCTCCTGCCTTCGATTGAGTGGGTAATGAATAATAACGGGCGGGCGACGGGTAACTGAAGTCAGATGCTGCGGAGGGGCAAGACTGGATACTATCCCACTTATAGATAACGCGTTGCGGGTTGCGGGACGCACGGTTGCCGGTTGCCGGTGAACCACGCTGCCGACGTGTCAGGTGGGCTTAGGGGAAGGCAGTTGATTTTACTGTACGCGCGCGCCGACACGTCATCAACGCAGTTTACCGGCAACCCGCCACCGTGCTTCCTGCAACCCGCAACGCGTTATCCGTAACCGCGGTACCCACCATCCCGTTTTTGTCTATCGAGCGTACGAAACCCACTTCGCCATCTCCTTCATCGTCGGCCGCTTACCGTACATGAGCAGTCCGACGCGATAGATCCGCGAAGCGAGCCAGAGCGCGAGCAGGCAACCGATCGCGAGGAACACCAGACTTCCCGCGAGCTCGAGAGTGGGCACTCCCGTCACCGCCATCCGGATGGGCATGATGATCGGCGACGAGATCGGCACCAGCGACAGCACCCTCGCGGTCGTGCCCGTCGGATTCAGCAGCACCGGCTGAATGAACACACCAGTGCTCACTATCAGGATCATCAGTGGGCTCGCCGCCTGGCGCGCTTCACTCTCGCTGTTGACCGACGATCCAACCGCGGCATAGAGCGACGAATAGAAAATGAAGCCCAGCAGGAAGAAAAGCAGAAAGATGATGCCCGCACCCAGGCTGATGTCCGGCAGCGAGAAGTTCATCGTCGGGGCACCGAACTTCGCCATGATCGGCGATCTCAGCTTGAGCAGAAAATAAGTCATGCCGATCCAGATTATCTGCTGTGTCAGCCCGACCGCGCCGACCCCGAGTACCTTGCCCGCCAGCAGGGAATCGGTCGGCACGCTCGACATCACCACCTCGGCGACGCGCGTCGTTTTCTCCTCGAGCACGCCGCTCATGATGGTCTGTCCATAGATCACGATCGACATGTAGAGCAGGAATCCGATCGCGAAGCCAAATAGCACGCTGGCCATTCCGGAGCCGGCACGCCCGCGCTCGGTGATGCGCTCGGTGCTGAAGTCGAGCGGGATGAAGGTGATCTCCTTCATCTTCTCGTTATCGAGCCCGACTTTCTCCAGGCGCGACGCCAGAACAGTGTTGCGAATGGCGTTCTTGATCTGCGCCATGTCGGCGATCGACGTCGCGTTGGTCCCGGCGTATCGCGCCGACTCGCCCGCCAGAGTCTGCTGAGTGACGACGATGTACCCGGTCCGCTCCTTGTGCATCACCTCGCGGGTGGCGACGCTCTCCGCTGGAGTGAGCTGGCTCGGTGTGACGACCCTCACGACTGGCATTCTACCGGGGACCGTCGTGTCGCCGGCGATGTTCACCGCTAGGCTGTGCCCGAAACCGGTCTCGGTGGCATCGAGTATCACGGTGTTGTAGATGTCGCTCGTCGCCTTGCTGCGTGAAGCGAGCCAGGCGGGCACGATGATGATCGCGCTGAAGAACACCGGTCCGAAGAACGTCGCGATCAGGAACCACTTCGATCGCACCCGCTCCAGATACTCGCGCTTGATGATCGCCCAGAGCTTAGCCATTTCCGGTCATCCCCTCCTCAATACCAGTTGCGCCCACCTTCTGCAGGAAGATCTGGTGCAGCGACGGCTGGATCATCTCGAATCGCTGCACCGATGCGCCCGATTCGACGATCCTGCGCAGCAGTGCCTGCGGGTCGGCGCCCGGCGCGAGCTCGATCTCGAAGAACCGGTTCGAGTCGTCGGCACGCTTGACCAGCGAATGGTCGCGCAGAATCGGAGCAATGCCGGCAATGCCGTCGCCCTCGAGCGAGAGCGCGATGTTACGGTGGCCGTGCTCTTCCTTCACCTCATCGATGTCGCCGTCCAGTACCTTCTCGCCACGCGCAATGATGCACACCGAGTCGCAGAGCCGCTCGGCGTTCTCCATCAGGTGGGTGCTGAAGATCACAGTCTTCCCGCGCTGCTTGAGCTCGACCACCGTGTCCTTCAGCGCCTGCGCGTTGATCGGATCGAGACCGCTGAACGGCTCATCGAGAATCACCAGATCCGGATCGTGGAGCAGCGTACCTATGAATTGCACCTTCTGCTGCATTCCGCGCGACAGCTCGTCGATCTTGGCGAGGCCCCAGTCCTTCTCCGGGGTTTTCAGCGACAGCCTCTCCAGCCACTCGTCGATCCGCTTATCGGCATCGCTGCCGCGCACTCCCTTCAGCTCGGCGAGAAACCTGAGCACGCGGCGCACCTGCATCTTCCGGTATAACCCTCGCTCCTCGGGCAAATAGCCAAGTCGCTCGGTGATCTTCGGGTCGTTGGACGGGCGGCCGAAGATGTGGATCGAGCCGGTGTCGGGCGCGATGATGTTGAGAATCATCCTGATCGTGGTGGTCTTCCCGGCGCCGTTGGGGCCGAGCAGTCCGTACACGCTGCCCTTCGGAACCCGGAGCGTCAGATCGCGCACGGCGACGTGCTCGTCGTAGCGCTTCGAGATGTTGACTATGTCGATGGCGTATTCGGTCATGTAGCTTCGCTGCTGCGCTGTGGTTGGAAACAGCTCAGAATATACGTCCAAACGAAATGGCCGTCTCGGAAATCTTCGTGGTTGCGCTGCTTTTCTGTGCCGGCGCGATGCTCTACGCGTCGGTTGGACACGGCGGTGCCTCGAGCTATCTCGCGGTGATGGCGTTGTTCGACTTCGCGCCGGCAGCGATGAAACCGACGGCGCTAGCTCTCAACATTATGGTCGCCGGAATAGCGACGATGAGATTCTTCCGCGCCGGACTTTTCTCGTGGGAGCTGCTCTGGCCCTTCGTGATCACCTCGATTCCCACGGCTTTCATCGGTGGTGCTGTCGCGCTGCCTGGACGGTGGTACAGAATTCTGGCCGGCGTCGTCCTCCTCTACGCCGCGGGGTGGATGTTCCGCTCCGCGCGAGCGTCGGTGTCGCCCGCAGTTCGCCGGCCACCGTTGTCGGCGGCGATAGCGTGGGGTGCGGCGATCGGATTCCTGTCCGGACTGACCGGAGTCGGCGGTGGAATCTTTCTCAGTCCTTTGCTTCTGTACATGGGATGGGCGGAGACCAGGGAAACCTCCGCCGTTGCCGCACCATTCATCCTGGTCAACTCGGTAGCCGGACTGCTCGGCCATCTCTCCAGTGTCCGGGAGCTGCCGGCAAATCTTCCGGTTTGGGCGGCGGCAGTATTGCTCGGAGGC
This sequence comes from Gemmatimonadaceae bacterium, assembly GCA_035701245.1. GTDB lineage: Bacteria > Gemmatimonadota > Gemmatimonadetes > Gemmatimonadales > Gemmatimonadaceae > UBA4720. The sequence continues at coordinate 5,030 of DASSNV010000217.1, forward strand.
TGGATTGGCGCGAGTTATGGGACCAGCAAGGCCCCGACACCGGTATTGCGCCAGCTACTGTCTCTGGTGCTGATTGTCGCGGGCCTCAAGCTGGCGATAGCCTCCTGAACCCGAAGGCGGCACGAGAACTCGAGCCAACCATGTCGAACATCGACCGAGCCGACTGGCACTACGGCGGAAACTATCCCCGGGATCTCCCGCCCGAGAACGGCGGGACCCACATCGGGATGTATCTGGCGTGGATAATTCACCGTGGCCTCGGCAGCGACGAACTGGTCGAGATGGGTGGGGATACGTACCAGCTCGTCCTCGAGCGTGTCGTCACCGGCCGTGACCTCCTGTTCAACGAGCTCGACGAAAAGTTTTTCGATCGACTACTGAACGAAGAAGGGCGACAATTCACCGCTGCCTATTACGAGACCAACGATTACGTGAACGATTACGACCGAGTCCTCGGCGGCAACTTTGCGTCGCTCTACGAAGTGGAGAATAGCTGGGCGAACTACGACAGGATCGCTCGCGTGATCGACGAGCGATTCGCTGAATGGCGGGTGATGCGATGACATTGAGATGTCCGGTCTTCGCGCCAACAATGTCACGACGGCTGTTTTTCTTTCTGTGGATGATCGCGGGCATGACGCCACAGCTCCTCGTCGCGCAGGCACGCCCGCGCGCGAGGGAGATTGGTGTCGCGCCCGGCGTGCTGTCTCCAGGCCCGCTGAACGCCATCACCGATGTCGCCGGCGTGCTCGTGGGTCAGGTCACCGTCGATGACGGCGACTCCGTCCACACCGGCATCACGGCGATCCTGCCGCACGGCGGAAACCTGTTTCTGCAACGGGTTCCTGCCGCGATCGTAGTTGGAAACGGGTTCGGGAAACTCCTCGGCTATACGCAGGTCAGCGAGCTGGGCGAGCTCGAGACGCCGATCCTTCTCACCTGCACTCTCTGCGTCTGGAAAGCCGCCGATGCGATGGTCGAGTGGATGCTTGGGCAACCGGGGATGGAGAACGTCCGATCCATCAACCCGGTCGTTGGTGAGACCAACGACGGTTACGAGCTGAACACCGCCATTCGCTCGCGACCGATCACCGCCGCGCAGGTGCGGCAGGCGCTGACGTCGGCGCGCGCTGGTGCAGTCGAGGAAGGGAGTGTCGGCGCCGGTCGCGGCACCCGCGCCTTCGACTGGAAAGGTGGCATCGGCACATCGTCGCGACGGCTGTCGCAGGCGCAGGGAGGGTGGACCGTCGGCGTGCTCGTGCAATCCAATTTTGGTGGAGTGCTCCAGATCATGGGAGCGCCAGTCGGTCGGGAGCTGGGTAGCCACAGGTTCGCCGGCTCGACCCGCGGGCAAGCCGACGGCTCGATCATGATGGTCGTCGCCACCGATGCGCCGCTCTCCGATCGAAATCTGCGCCGGCTCGCCTCGCGCGCGCTGATGGGACTCGCGCGTACCGGCTCGATCGCGAGCAACGGATCGGGAGATTACGTGATCGGCTTCTCGACCGCGCCGGATGTCCGCCGCGCCCGTGATGCACACCGTCTCACGACTACTGAGCTCGGAAATACAGAACAGCTCTCGGGACTTTACGAGGCGGTTATCGAAGCGACGGAAGAAGCGATCTACAACTCACTATTCCGCGCCACCACCGTCAGCGCCAGGGGCGGCACCGTCGAAGCGATTCCAATCGATCGCGTGAAGGAGATACTATCGCGCTACGGGATCCGCACGACGACAAAGCCCTAATTGCGCCGTGCGGTCGCCTTCGGAGTATCGGGTTTGGCCGCGGTCGAAGCGCTGTACCAATTCGACCCGAGCGAGATAAGGTCGAGCGGATTCACAGTGAGCGCTCCATAGCGAGCTGCCCAATGGAGATGCGGGCCCGTCACGCGTCCGGTATTTCCGACCAGTCCAATCACCTGCCCGCGCTTCACCGTATCACCTGCAGACACAAGCGGCTTGCTCATGTGGAAGTACGAAGTGACCACACCGCCGCCGTGGTCGATGTAAACGACGTTGCCGGCGAGGAAGAAGTGATCGACGAGCGCGACGACGCCGCGGTTCGCCGCGCGAATGGGCTGACCGATCGCGCCGCGAAAATCGACACCCAGGTGGCGCGATGTGAGCTTGCCGTTAAAGACGCGCCCGGATCCGAACTCGCTCGTGATAACGGATTCGCGGGGCTTCAGGAACGCCTCCGTCCACATCGGCGGATGATCGTGCGCATCGCGGCCAATCTGCCTTGCACGCTGATTCTCGCGTGCGATACGGTCGATCGTGGCCTGGCTCATCGGCTTGGTGAAGCTGCTGTCCACCGCGAGTGGCTGTGCTACCGGCGGTGGAATCGGGGGCAACGTAAAACGCACCCGCGCGATCTCGGTGCCCCCCGAAGCGCGATGAATGACCGCGTTCGCGACGAGACTTCCCTCGGCGTCGACTGGCACACCACCAATCGCGTGCCACGTTCCGTCCGCCGCGCGCATGAAGTGCAGCGGTTCCTCGGCGAGCGCGCCGCGCACCGACACGACCGAATCCGCCGGT
>DASSNV010000218.1:0-3275 GCA_035701245.1 Gemmatimonadaceae bacterium
GCAACAGATGCTGAGCCGGATCAGGCTGATCGCAGAGCGTCGGGGTGATGTGGTGTTCATCAAGGCGGACATGCCCGATAACGACGGTTATTACGACAACGACGATTACTCGGCGGCGCTCGATCTGGTAATCGAGGTGCCTCAGGGTCTGAACGCGGACGTCGCTGACGGCAGCGGCGAGGCCAAAATTCTCAACGTTGGATCGCTCGAGGTGGCAGACGGGTCTGGATCTCTTTCCGTCATCGGCGCGTCAGGATCCGTGCACATCACCGACGGCTCCGGCGATCTCACCATCGAGAACATCGGCGGCGATCTCACAGTGCAGGACGGCTCGGGTGACATTAGAGCTCGCAATGTGACCGGATCCTTTACCGTTCAATCCGATGGCTCGGGTGGAATTTTCGCGACTGATGTGAAGGGCTCGGTGATCGTCGAGAATGACGGCTCGGGAACTATCGAAGTCAGTAAAGTCGGAAGAGATCTGCGGGTGGAATCCAAGGGCAGCGGCGAGATCGAGTACGCCGAGGTTTCGGGCCAGATCGACATTCCGGAGCGACATCGCCGTCGCAACGATCGCTAGATCTCGCGATCGATCGAGCAAACAATGGTGGCGCGAGGGGCTTGCGCCACCATTTTCATTTTCGGAACAGCTGACGCCCCACCCAGGTCTGCCGCTCCACGCCGGAAAACTGCGGACGATCAGGCCCGTCGTGCACGTTTATTGCCGCACACACCGCCGAACAACACGCGACACGCCGCGATGCAGCGGCTTCAAATTCTTTCAGCCTCAACGGAGAACGAAATGCGCTTTCTGGCACTCGGTTTTCTTGCTCTTGCCATTCTGCCCGCCGCCGCTGGTGCACAGCAGCTCACCAAAACCGCGGCCAGCGGTCCGACACTGCAGGCAGCGTCGATCGGTTTTCACGCCAACGCAGCGAAGGTCGGCGGCTCGGCATCAGCAACAGCGACGCAGGTAGTTCGACCCCACGCCGGCCAGGATGTGGCGCTGATGGCTGTCGGTGTCGGCGCGATGATCGTTGGCGCGCTCGTTGGGGACACCGCCGGTACGATCATCATGGTGGGCGGCGCCGGGATGGCGCTGTTCGGCCTATACCACTATCTGGAGTAGCCTCCAGGCTTGATGGCGTAGACCTCTCCGTCGACGTGCAGGGTACCCGAGCTAACTAGCACCGACGCGCCGCCGACGCGGATGGCTGCCAGCTGTCCGCGTTTGACATCGACCTCGAGCTCGAGGCGGCTCGGACGTCCCATCTCGACGCCCTGGTCTACGATCCAGCGCAACGTTCCATCGCGGGTGTCGGCGCGGAGCGCGAGGAAGCCGGCCAGCGCCGCGCCGGCGCTGCCGGTCGCGGGGTCTTCGACGATTCCCATCGCCGGCGCGAACATCCGCGCGCGGATGTGGCAGCCCTCGAAGATGTTGCTCCAGTCTTCGGTGCTGTACACGAACATCTCCGGCGCCCAGTAGTCGCGCAGCGATTGCTCCCATTTCGGGATGTCGACTTTGGCCCAGGAGAGCATTTCCGGCTTCTTGATCGGGATAAACAGGAACGGAACGCCGCACGACACCGCCTCGGGCTCGATCATGTCGTCGGCGACGATGTGACTGGGCTCGAGCGAGAGGATCTCGCAAAGAGTTTCCGGCGGCGGCGGCGGGTCGTTGATCTCCGGCATCTTCGCCGCGGTCAGCTGCGCGAAGGTGGGTTTGCCGTCCTTGGATCGAATAACCACCGGAACCGGGCCGATACCTTCCTCGAAGATGATGCGGGTCTCGTCGGTGTCGAGCGTGAGCTCCCCGATCGCGGCAAGCACGTACGCACATCCCACCGTGGGATGGCCGGCGAATGGAAGCTCGGATCCGGGCGTGAAGATTCTGACGCGACGCGTGTTCGCCTTGTCTTCCGGCGGGAATACGAAGACGGTCTCGGAGTAGTTGAACTCGCGCGCGATGGCCTGCATCTGCGCATCGGACAATCCGCGAGCGTCGGGGACGACGGCGAGCGGATTGCCACCGTGCAGACGATCGGTGAACACGTCGGCGGTATGGAACGCGTAGGCCATGTGCCGGAAAATGTGCGCATAGCGGGGCGGGTCGGCTACCAGTGTCCGCCGTCCAGTTGCGTCCGACGCGCCCTATGGCATTGAACAAGCAACTCAGGACAACATGGCTACGCACAGATCGGGCGCCGTGAAATCGAGGAATGTGGCCGCCAAGGTGCGATTCGGTCCCGCCGGGTGGCTGTACAAGGACTGGGAAGGGCTCGTGTACCCGGCGAAAAAGCCGGCGCGATTCGATCCGCTTCGATACATCGCGGAGTTCTTCGAGACCGTGGAGATCAACTCCAGCTACTACGGGCCGCCCGTGCCCCGCACCACCGCGTCCTGGGTCAGGCGCGTCGAGGACTTCGACAACTTCCGATTCACCGCGAAGCTGTGGAAGCGCTTCACCCACGAGCGCGACAAGGCATGGACGCGTTCCGAAGTGGCGCAGGTTCGGGACGGCTTCGACGTGATGATGGAGGCAGGGAAACTCGGCGCGGTCCTGCTTCAGTTTCCATGGAGCTTTCGCCGCAACGAGGAGAACCGGGAATGGCTGGGGGACGTCGTGCGCACCTTCAACGAATATCCGCTGGTGGTGGAGGTGCGGCATTCGTCGTGGCTTGCGCCGGAGTTCATGCAGACGCTTCACGAGGAGGGCGTCGGGTTCGTCAACATTGATCAGCCCCTCTATCACAACTCCATCAAGCCATCCGCTCACGTGACATCGACCATCGGCTACGTGCGGGTGCACGGGAGGAATTACAAGGACTGGTTCCGCGAGAAGGCCGGCGTCGAGGAGCGCTACAATTACCTGTACAAGGCAGACGAGCTGAAGCCGTGGGTCGAGCGCGCATGGGAGATCGCTGCCGATCCATCGACCCAGGAGGTCTACGTCGTCACCAACAACCATTACAAGGGTAAAGCGGTGGCAAGCGCGCTGATGATGAAGTCGATGCTGACGGGAACGACGGTACCCGCGCCGCCTGGCGTCGTGGAAGCTTACGGTGATGCAATGGAAGGCTTTGCCGAACCGGCCGATGATGTCCCACTGAGCAGTGCAAGTTCATTGACCGCAAAGCCTTGAGGCATTACGTTTATCGCCAGGGAACGCACAGTTGCGTGACCGAGCCAGTTTTGCAGTTCAGGGACCTGGGGTTTTGCCAGGTCTTTTTTGGTTTCTGGCTGTAGCGGCGGCCATTTCGGCCGCGAACAAACAG
>DASSNV010000219.1:0-3128 GCA_035701245.1 Gemmatimonadaceae bacterium
TATGTAGCTGTTGAGCGTCGGACGGAATCCTTCGGCGCCTTCGTCGATGTCGTCGGTCTGCCGGCTGTTGATGTTGCGCTCCATTCCGTCGTGCAACCCGTCCCAGCGGAACATGCGCTGGGCGCTGTCCCACCGCTCCGCCATCCAGCCCGCGTACTGCTTTTTCATGTAGGGCAACACGGTGCGCAGGAACGAGGTGTCGCCGAGCACTTCGTACACGCCCCACATCGCCGAGCCGTACCAGTTGCTGTAGCTCCGCGGCTGCGCGCCCGGCGTCTCGAACCAGTACCGCGCGAAGTCGTCGATGACGCGGCGGTCGTCTAGCCAGCGCACCTCGGCGAACTGGTGACCAAGTGGGCAGCTGATCGCGCCGTAACGTCCCGACCAGAATGGCCGGTCCAGAAATTCGGTGAAGGTGTAGCCCGTTTCGGTCGAGCCGTAGGTCAGGTGCTTGGTGACGAGCTCCCACCTGTAGTAGTAGGTCGCATCGACGGCGGAATCCGGTGACTCGAAGAACGGGATGCGCGCCTCGTACCAGTCCCAGTCGCGATTGTCCCACCACGATTGCCGCGCCAGCACCGCCTGCCGATCGAGGATCTGAGCGGGCGCCGTCCCGGAGACAGCGAGCCCAAGACAGCCCGCGACGATGATGCGGATCGCGCGTCGCATGAACCTATTTACGTTTACGTCGCGCACCACGTCAACAACGCACCCGCTGCTGGACTCTGGCGATCAGCGGCGAATAACGGTATCACTGGGCGATGCTCAAACGGATCGGTATCGCCGCCGGCCTGCTCGCCCTCTGCGCAATCTCGATTCTGCGTGTGGCCCGGCCGCCGAGTCCCGTTCCGGCGACGGCACCTGACACGGTGTTCTCCGCCGAGCGTGCGATGCGGTACGTCGAGCAGATCGCCCAACGTCCACATCCAATGGGCACCGCGGATCACGACCGGGTGCGTGACTACATTGTCGGCCAGCTCTCTGCGCTCGGCCTCGCTCCGCAGATCCAGGAGACGACGGCGATCGGAACGCGCTATCGCGAAGCGGGGCGCGTCCAGAACATTCTCGCCCGGGTTCCAGGCACCGACCCTGCCCACAAGACGGTGCTCGTGATGGCACACTACGACGGAGTCGAGGCGGGACCCGCCGCGTCTGACGACGGCGCCGGCTCCGCCGCGCTGCTCGAGATGCTCCGCGCGCTGCGCTCACGCCAGCAGCCTCTCCCGCACGACGTCATCGCGCTGTTCACCGACGGCGAGGAATCAGGACTACTCGGCGCCGCCGCATTCGTGCGCGAGCATCCGTGGGCGAAGGACGTCGCCGTCGTGCTCAACTTCGAGGCGCGCGGAACGAGCGGGCGCTCCTTCATGTTCGAGACGGGCCCCGGCAATCTCGACGCTGCGCGAGCGCTACGCAGTGCCCGCGACGCGACGGCCGGCTCGGTCTTCGCGACGATCTATCGCGCGCTGCCCAACGACACCGATCTCTCCGAGCTCGCGGTGCTCGGGCTCCCCGCGCTCAACTTCGCGTTCGCCGATGGAGTCGAGCTTTACCACACGAGCAACGACGACGTCGCGCACCTGAATCCAGGCAGTCTTCAGCACCACGGCTCGCAAATGCTGACGATGACGCGCACCTTCGCGAGCGGGCCCTTGCCGCGCGCACGTACGGGCGACGGAGTCTTTTTCGATCTTCCGCTCGTCGGGCTTATCGTATATCCGGTCGGACTGGAGATCCCACTCGCCCTTCTGGCGTTGGTGCTCGTGGTGATTCTCGTCGTTCGTGAGCGCAAAGGCGTGCTCACTGGAATACTTGCCGCGCTGATCGCGGTTGCACTCTCAGGAGTGGTAGGTGCGATCGTCGGCAGATTTCTCCACGGGCCAGCGGTGTGGAGTGGGTTGAATGCGATTGGGATCGTGCTGCTCGCGCTGTCGGTGACCGCCGCGAGCTATGCGATCGGCCGGGGATGGTCAACGCCGCGCGGACTTCAGGTCGGGGCGATGATCGTCTGGCTGCTCCTGGCGCTGGCGACCCTTCGAGTCCCTGGCATCGGTTACCTCTTCACGTGGCCTCTTCTGTTCGCGGCGGCGGTGGCGCTTCTCACGCGCGGTCGCGAGATCGCCGGCTGGGCAACGGCCGTGGTTACGGTGCTCATTCTCGTCGGATTCATTTATGGCGTGTCGGTGGTAATGCTCGGACTCGCGGGTGCCGGCGCGATCGCGCTGTGCGTGGTGGCATCACTCATCGCGCTGCTGCTCGCGCCGCAACTCGAGACCATCGCCGGCGACGCGGGCTTGCTGGGCGCGCCCTTGCTCGGCGCCGCGGGTCTGGTGCTTCTTCTGATCGCCCAGCTCACCGTGCGACCGAGTGCCGACCATCCTTTGCGCACGAGTCTCGTGTATGCCGAGAACGCCGATTCGAGCGACGCGTGGCTGGGCACCTTCGGCAGCCCGAGAGACGAGTGGACGCGCGACGCGATCGGTCCCGTCGTCTCTGGATCGGCGCCTGTCTGGACGACGCGGCTGTCCGAAGGCGCCGGTCGCTTCACCGGCCGAGCAGTCCAGCGGGTGCCGCTCGACGCACCGATCGCGACGCTGGTTCGCGACACGCTGATGAATGGAGTCAGGCGCATCGCACTTCAGGTCAATGCGCCGCGAGGGACTACGGGATTGGTGATGCGTGCGCAGGGCGCCAAAGTGTTCGCGTCTTCAATCGACGGCCGCGATGTCGACACCACTCGATACCGCCGTCGCGCGGCGGATTGGGTAATGGAATATTGGGCGGTTCCGGACAGCGGCGCGATCGTCGGACTTTCGATTCCCGCAGATGGCCATATCGTATTCGACCTGGCAGCGCGACGTCCCGGCCTCCCGGCAGTTCCCGACGTGCAGATTTCCGCGCGTCCGCCGAACGTCGTGCAGAGTCAGACGGGGGATGTGAGTATCGTCTACAGGCGCCAACGCTTTCCCGGTGCTTCAGAGATTACGCTCGCCGGAAAGGCACAGAGTTGTCATCCCGGCAGGCCGGTCCGGCTTGTGGGGGTTGGCGGAGTGAACGTGTCGGCGTTTCAAGTGAGTAAGGTCTCAGCGCTCATGACGAAACTGAAAGAAATGGACACGACGACGATG
>DASSNV010000220.1:0-9248 GCA_035701245.1 Gemmatimonadaceae bacterium
TTCTCACCAGCTTGCTTGAGGAGCAGATCGTCGGTTTCTACGATCCAAAAACGAAAGTCCTGTATGTGGTGGATGGCTCGCCGAAGGACATGGCGGGGATCATCATCACCCACGAGCTCGTCCACACGCTCCAGGATCAGTACATCAGCCTCGACTCCATCCAGCGGAACCGCGACGACAATGATCGCCTATCCGCGGGACAGTCGGTGTTCGAGGGACAGGCAGTCTACGAGCAGATATCGATCATGCTGGGCGGCACCAACATCGCGATCAATCTCCCCGGCGGCTGGGATCGCATCCGCGAGATGATTCGCGAAAATCAGTCGTCGATGCCGGAGTTTGCCGCCGCGCCGAAAGTCATTCAGGAAACCCTGATCTTCCCGTACCTGAGCGGCGCCGAGTTCTACCGGAACTTCAAGGAACGCAAGCCCGGCGCAGTGATCTACAAAGACATGCCGGTCTCGACCGAGCAGATCATACACCCCGCTGCGTTCTTTGTGACGCGCGACAATCCCACGAGAGTCACCCTAGGGACACTGTCAAACGCGACCAAGGTTTACGAGAACGATCTCGGGGAGTTCGAGACGCGACTGTTTCTCTTTCAGCATCTGAATGACCAGAACGACGCCGTGCGCGGCGCAGCGGGCTGGGACGGCGATCGCTACGCGGTGGTGAATACTCCGCAGGGACAGGGCATCGTCTGGCTAACGGTGTGGGATTCACCGGTCGAAGCCGGTGAGTTCTTCCACCTCGCCGGCCAGTCAGTCGAATCGCGCTATTCCACCAAAGCGGCGACGGGATCGACCGAGCTGGTCAAGAAGTACTCCGCTCGTGGCAGAACCTTGCAGCTCTCGACCGTCGAGATCCAGGGCCGTCCCACCGTGGTCTATGTCGACGTTCCCGCCGGCGCCAATCCCAACATCATAAACCCGGCGCAGGTAAAGCTGGCGGAATCGCCCTAGCTGAGGATCGATTACTCGATCCCGAACCGACCTACAGCCCTGAGATCCGCAGATACCACGCGATGATGGCATCGCCGTGCATCAACGCGATAAATCCCGCCGGCGCGAGAAAGACCCCGAATGGAAGCTCGCGTTTGCGCCACGCCCCCCCGCCGTCGAGAGCGAGCTCGGTTTGTCCCTTGTCATCGGCGAACCCGCGCGCCGAAAGAGGATACACAACCGCCAGTAACACGATCGGCGCGAGCGCAGCCCCGATGAAGATCGTGAGCAGCGAACGTGTCGGGCCGACGGCCGCGCCGATAACCGCCATCAGCGTCACGTCTCCAAATCCCATCGCCGGCCGCTTCAGCCACACTTCGCCTAGCCAACCGGTAATCGAGATCGCTCCCGCTCCAACGCACATCCCGAGCAGTGCTTCCCACGGCTTGACGAACGGCTCCGATTCGCCGAGGTAGAGCGCTACCAGAGACGTAACGAGCATGAAGAGCACCCCGAACACCGTAAAGCCATCGGGAATGAGAAAGTGCTTGGCATCGGTCAACGCGATCCCGAGCAGTATCGTGGCGAACACCGCAACCCGCAGCCCCGTGAACGTCACGCCGAAGTGGAAATACGTGAACAGCCAGATCACCGCGACGATCAACTCCACGACCGGGTATTGAATGGAGATTCGCTCGTGACAGTTGCTGCAGCGGCCGCGCAGCATCAGCCAGCTCAGGATCGGGATGTTCTGGGTCGCCTTGATTTGATGTCCGCACTTCGGGCACCGTGAGCGCGGCTTCACGACCGACAGGCCTTCCGGCCAGCGACCGATGCAAACGTTCAGAAACGATCCGATCGCCGCGCCGACCGCAAAAACGTAGATGCCTACGAGGAAATCCATCATGCCTGGAGCTCGTGGAGAATGATGCCCGCCGCGACCGCGACGTTGAGTGATTCGACGTTGGGCGCGATGCGTAGCGCCACACTCTTTGTTGACTTGGATCGCACCGCTGTCGTCACGCCCGATCCCTCGTTTCCCAGCGCGATTGCCAGGCGCGGCGGAGGCGCCACAGCCGTCAGGACTTCCCCTCCCGCATCCGCCACCCACAGCTCGATCTTCCGGCGCTCAAGAAAGCCGAAAGTCTCCTCGAGTCCAGCGTGCAGCGCCTGATGCTGGAACACGGCGCCCATCGAGCTGCGAATCACTTTCGCGTTCCAGAGGTCGACGGTTCCTGGAAGAGCGATGGTCGCCGTCACGCCGAGTGCCGCGGCCGTGCGGACGATCGTACCGGCGTTCCCGGGATCCTGAATCCCATCGAGCAGAAGCAGACGGCACACCTCGCCGGTCTCGAGTGTATCAAGACTGCGCGCGGGAACGGCGCCGATGGCGAGAACTCCCTGTGGTGATTCGGTCTCGGCGGCGGAGAGGAAGTCCTTCTCGGAAACTTCCAGCACCTCGACGCCCGCGGAATCGAGCTGCCCGCGCAGCTTTTGGCCGCGCGGCGCTTCGGTCAGCTGCGGCGCGACCAGCGCCCCACGTACGACGAGGCCGGAGCGCAGAAGCTCTTCGACCGACCGAACGCCTTCGGCGACGAACATCGAGTTTTTCTCACGTGCTTTTCTGCGTCGCAGATCGCGCGCAAGTGTCAGGAGCTTCACGCGGTTGTGATGGACCTGTCTGGAATAGGAATTGCCTTTGCGACTCTTAGAACTCTCATCGTTGGAGCACCAATGAAAAGGGCATTAATCGGCGTTGCCATTACCTGCTCCCTCCTCGGCTGCGGAATATCGCAGCAACAGGAAATCCAGATGGGACAGCAATATGCGCAACAGATCAACGCGCAACTACCGATCATCCAGGATCCGGAGCTCAATCGGTACATCAATGTTCTCGGCGATTCGATCGCGCGGCTCACCAAGCGCGCCGATCTCGACTGGCATTTCTTCATCGTCGATGCGGCGGAAGTAAACGCTTTCGCCGTGCCCGGTGGCTTCGTCTACGTCAATCGCGGCCTTATCGAGCGTGCCGATCAGATGGACGAGCTGGCCGGGGTGCTCGGTCACGAGATCGGCCACGTCGTCAAGCGCCATACCGTCAAGCAGATGGAGAAGGAGCAGGGCGCCAACGTCGGACTTACGCTCGCCTGCATCCTGACCAGCATCTGTAACAGCCAGGTGGCGGGAGCGGCCATCAACATCGCCGGGGGCGCGGTGTTCGCGCGCTTCAGTCGGCAAGACGAAGCCGAGGCAGACGATGAGGGCTTCATCAATGTGGTTCGTGCCGGAATCAGCCCGGTCGGAATGGTGACGATGTTCCGGAAGCTGCTGGAGGAGAGAAAGAGCCGGCCCGCTGGAGTCGAAGCCTGGTTCCTCACCCACCCGCTGGAAGAAGACCGCATCGCCGCTGTGCAGGCGCGTATAAACCAGCTGCCGCCGCCGGAGCTCGCCCGCCTGGGTACCGACACGCGGAACTTCCACTCGTTCAAGGCGAGAATCCAGTCGCTGCCGCCATCGCCCCCGCCGCGCCAGCTCCAGTAGCACAAACTTCAGATTGTCGATAGATGCGCCGCGATGTTTTGCGGCGCATCTTTTGTCATGCGCACCGCACTTAGCATCGCCGGCTCCGACTCGGGTGGCGGCGCCGGAATCCAGGCCGATCTCAAGACTTTCCAGCGCTTCGGCGTCTTTGGCACTACCGTCATAACGGCGGTCACCGCTCAGAACACCCGGGGCGTCATGAGCTGGGAAACGGTCTCGCCAGAGCTGGTGCGCGCGCAGATCGACGCAGTGGTCGTCGATCTCGCTCCGGCCGCATCCAAGTCGGGGATGCTCGGCAACGCCGCGGTTGCCGCGACGGTCGCGACCGCCATTCGAGACCACGCACTCCGGAATTACGTGCTCGATCCAGTGATGGTCGCCACCTCCGGCGACCTGTTACTCGAGAAAGACGCGGTCGAAGTAATTCGCATGCAGCTCATTCCTCTTGCCGCGCTGGTGACGCCGAATGTCCCGGAAGCGGCGATACTAAGCGGCGAAGAGATAACCGATGAAGATTCGATGGTTCACGTCGCCGAGATTCTCGTGAACCGGCTGGGCGCCCAGGCCGCGCTGGTCAAGGGTGGACACCTCAATAGCGGCGACAGAGTCGTCGACATTCTTTACGACGGTGACGTCCGCGCTTTTCGCGCCCGCCGGCTGGCGACCACCAACACTCATGGCACCGGCTGCACCCTGTCCGCCGCGATCGTGGCGCAGCTCGCGAACGGGGAGTCACTCCACGCCGCGGTGCGTCGCTCCATTGACTACGTCCACAACGCCATCGCCAGCGCTCCCGGACTCGGCAGCGGACACGGCCCCCTCAACCATCTCGCCGCGGACCGCTAGCAGTCAGCTACCTGATCGCTACGAGCTGTGGTGTCCCAAGTCGGCTCAGGAACTCAGTAACCAGTGACTCGAACGCGGAGCTGACCCGGTTGGTCGTCTCCAGAACTTCCGCGTGACTGAGCGCAGCACCAGTCACTCCGGCGGCAGCATTGGTGATGCAGCTCACTCCCGCTACACGCATTCCCAACGCTCGCGCCACGATGACTTCCGGAACCGTCGACATCCCGACCGCGTCGGCGCCGAGCAATCGCAGCATTTTTACTTCAGCCGGCGTCTCGTAAGACGGACCCAGCAATCCAGCATACACTCCCTCCCGCAAGGTGATGCCGAGCCCCTCTGCGGTGGTGCGAAGCAGCCACCGCAGTCCTGGATTGTAGGCGTCGGTCATATCGGGGAAGCGCATCTCACCATTCTGAGCTTCGCCCACCAGCGGATTGGCGCCCATCAGGTTGAGATGATCGGAGATCATCATCAGATCGCCGACGGCGAGCTTGGGCGAAATGCCACCCGCGGCATTCGACACGAACAGGTCGTGCGCGCCAAGGGCGTGGAAGACGCGCACCGGAAATGCAGCCAGGGCGGCGGAGTGCCCCTCATACATGTGGAACCGGCCGCTCAACGCGACGACCTCGCGTCCGCCAAGCGCGCCGACGATCACAGCCCCTTCGTGTCCACTGACGGTTGGCTGTGGAAAGCCCGGAATCTCACGGAATGGAACGCGGACGGCTTCGACGATCGACTTCGCCAGCCCGCCAAGCCCGGAGCCCAGGATGATCCCGATTTTGGGCTGGTGGTTCGGCGCGCGTTGCCGGATCGCGGCAGCGGCTTTGACTGCGGCGTCGGTCGAGTATTCACTCTTCATTCGTCGGTTCCGATCAGTTCTTCAATTTTGTCGGATGCATCTTCGATCAGCACGAGGCGATCCTCCCAGGGAAGGAATGCGCTCTCGAATCCGTTCAGCGCAATCCCCGCCAGCTCCTCGACGGTGAAGCCGAGGTGCTCGGCGGCGTACACGTACTCGTCGGTCAGAGTGGTGGCGCTCATCAGGCGGTTGTCGGTGTTGAGGGTGACGTTCAGCCCACGATCGAAGTACTCGCGAAACGGGTGCGCCGCATAGGAGTCCGCGACCCGCGTTTGAACGTTGCTCGTCAGGCACACCTCGAGCGCGATCCGCCGGTCGTTCACGTACTGGGTCAGATCCGGATCCTCGATCAGCCGCGTGCCGTGACCGATGCGATTCGCACCGCACACGTGCACGGCCTGGCGCACCGACTCCGCCCCGTCGCCCTCACCCGCGTGCACCGTGACCGCCAGATTGTGCTCGCGCGCGTACCTGAAAGCCGCGGCGTGTCGCGAAGCAGAGTTTCCCTTCTCACCGCCGGCGAGATCGAAGCCGACGACACCCTCGTTCTTGAACTCGACGGCAAGTCTCGCCATCTCGAGCGAGCTCTCGGGAGGAAACTGGCGCAAGCCGCACACGATGAAGCGCGCCGTGATTCCAAAATCGTTTTCGGCTTTGCGCAATCCGCGAAGCGGCGCTTCCACTGCCTGCACGAGGGTCAGCCCCTGAACGACATTGAGCAACGGCGCGTTCCGGACCTCGATGTAGCGCACCCCATCCTCAGCTGCGTCCTCGGCCAGCTCGTACGCCACCCGCTCGAGCGCTTCCTCGCTCTGCAGAACTGATATCGTCACGTCGAAGCGACGGAGATAATCCTCCAGATCGCGCGCGTCGTCGACCCGCATGTACTCGGCGAGCTCTTCCGGGGTCTGCCTTGGCAGCTGGACGCGGTGTTCGCGCGCAAGATCCACAAGAGTGTCGGGGCGTACGGACCCGTCGAGATGACAATGGAGCTCCGCCTTGGGCAGCTGGCGAAGCTTTGTCGAGAAGATTGAAAGTGGCATTACAGAAAGTTGAGGTCTTGATCGTCGGCGGACTGTCGCGCGCGCACGATGCGGAAGATGGCGCCGTTCTGGACCTGCGCATCGTTGCGGGCGGGAATCCCGCGGCTATCGGTGATCATTCGCTCGCCACTTCGGATCGCGGCAGCCTGGGCCGCGTCCCATGACTCGATCGCCTGGAGCGCCGTCGCTGCGCCATCCACCTCGACGGGCTTGCCGTTGATGTAGATGCGGACAGTTTGCCTCACGGATTCACCGCCGAGATACGCACTTCAGTCGGGGCTGTGATCGGCGAGGGCAGCGATTTCAGGTACGCGATGAACGCGTCGAGATCCACGATGTTGAGTGGCTTCGCGGAAGTCGCGCGGCCGCCGGCATTGTAACCCTCACCGCCGGTCGCCAGAAAATCGTTCACGATCACCTTGTACTTGCGCGTGTCGTTCAGCGCAGTCCCGTCAGCCATGGTCGCCGACACCAACCTCGACCCGGCTGGTTTCGTCGGATCGTACTTAATCGTGAGGCCGCTGACGTGGTCGTTGACGGGGTTCCGGGTGAGCATGGCTTCGAGCAGGCCACGCAGCTGCGCACCCGTCATCGTCAAGGCGTACAAGGTATTTCCGAACGGCTGAAGCTCGAACAGCGAGCCGTAGGTCGCCTCTCCGGCGCGGAGCTCAGTGCGGATGCCGCCATTGTTCATTATCGCGACATCTCCCTTCCCCGCCCACCGCTGGGCGTCAGCAATCAGATTTCCGAGCGGATACTGCGATCCCTGACGCGGCAACGTGGCAGGTATCGTCGCGACGTGCTGGTTCACCAGCGACGCCACGCTCGACACGGCTCGCTTCACAATCGCATCGACCGCCGCGACCGGCTGGAGAGTGTCAGAGGCGATCTCCCGCACCTGGTGCGTGATCGCGAGCGACGAATCCCCGAGCGGCACGTCGAGCACGTCGATGGCGCGTCCACTCGACCGGGCCTGCACGATCGGTATTCCCTTCACCTCCGCGTTCACCAGGGAGTGGGTGTGCCCGCTGACGATCGCGTCCACCCTGGTGGTCAGCTTTCGCGCGAAGTCGATGATCTCGCCGCCGCAATCGGTCGCGCCGTCCCTTCCGCAGAACGCGCCGGCGTGCGCGATCACTACGATCAGATCCGCACCCCGCTTCCGGAGTGCTGGACCGATGCTGTCGACGATCGGCGCGGGGTCGTCGAAGCGAAGCCCGGCGACGTTGGCGGACCGCGTGGTCGTCGGTGTTGCGACGGTCGAGATGCCGATGATGCCGATTCGTGTCGTTCCGCGCTTGACGATGGTGTCGTTGCGAATCCACGGCACGTCGCGGCCATCCGTGTAGCGCACGTTGGCGCCGAAGATCCCGAACTTCGCCTGCCGCATCCGCGCGCGAAGTGAGTCGGTGCCCCAATCGAATTCGTGATTGCCGAGCGCCGCCGCGGCGTAACCCATTTTATTGTAGTAGTCGACCACCGGTCGGCCGAACGACAGATTCGAGGCCGGCGTGCCCTGAAACAGATCACCGCCATCGAGCAGCAACGTCTCGCAACTCGGCGCGCATTCCTTTTCCGCGCGCTCGATTGCAGCGGCTACATAAGCAGCCCCACCCCGTCGTACCCCGTTCGCGTCAGGCCTCGGCTCCAACGCTCCGTGAAAGTCGTTGGTAGCGATGATTCGCAACACGCGAGTGCCCGGCGGGAGTGTCGCCGTCGAGCCACGCACTAACCGCCAGTTCGGCACGAAGTAGTCCGACTGTCGCAACGTGCCGCGCGCTTTGACTTCGTCGATCAGCAGCTGCCGGATCTCCTGCTGTCGATCATATACCACCGGGGCGCCCGCCAGCATTGCGTATCCGCCACCGCCCGTCTGCCGGTAGTTGTTCAGCGCCATCGTGAACGTGTCGGTGTCTTTGACCGGCTGACCCTTGAAGTCGAGCCGCGTGATGCGGGATCCGATCGGACGGGAGACATCGATCACGTAATCCACGCCTGACACGATGTCGAAGTTGTAGCCCGGGACCCGCGGATCGGGCGCGAGTGGCGCGGTTGGTGAGCTTGGCGTGGGATAGTACCGGCTGCTGAATTCCAGGTAGTCGCGGAGCTGTTTGCCCGTGATGCGCACCGCACGCAGAGTGTTGTCATACGGATAAAGCTGCGCGACTTGTGCAATCGTGATCGGGCCGGGGCCGAGCACTACGTCAGTAGAAAACGCCGCGGTCGACGCGAGGTCGGTGCCGGCCGCCTTGCGCTCGGTCTCGAGCATGAAGTCGATGATCGGCGTGTCCTTGATCCGTGCCGAGTCGGCGCTCCAGCGCTCCGTGGTAGTTCCGATCGGCGTTGTGACGTACACAACTGTCTCCCGATGCACTGCCTCAGTCGCCGCGAGCACGGCGGAGTCCTCGGCGTGTCCGGCGGCCTGCACCAGATCGCTCCGCCTGTCGGTGACGGACCAGCGGCCTCCAGAACGGCTAACGGTCAGGTGTGCGATGTCGACGCTCGTCGCCCAGTTCTTTGGCTGGATGAGAAGCGTCCGACCGATAGTCGTGCCGCGCTGTTCCCTGTGGGAATGACCGTACAGCAACAGGTCTATTCCTGGCACTTCGCTCGCCACTCGCGCGGCTACATTCTCACTCGGAAGCCCGGTGCTGACGGTGTCGTAGCTGGACGGTTCGTTCAAGCCCGAGTGCATCGTCACCACCACGACGTCCGCGCCCGCGCCGCGGACTTCCTGAACAGCCTGGCGCACGGCGGGCACGATGTCACCGAAGCGCAGTCGGCCGCTGATATTGGTCGCGTCCCAGACCATCACTCCGGGTGTCGTCGCGCCGACTATTCCGACTTTCACTCCATCGCGCTCCACGATCGTCCACGCATTGTAGGCATGGACCCCGGCTGGGTTCAATCGATAGGTGTTGGCCGAGAGAAACGGGAAGGTCGCTTGCCGTACCGCGGAGTCGAGGTAGGACACGCCGTAGTTGTACTCGTGATTGCCAATCGCCGCCGCGTCGT
>DASSNV010000221.1:0-5152 GCA_035701245.1 Gemmatimonadaceae bacterium
CACCGTCCGTGTAGAAGGCGACGACGTCGCCGGCGCCCAGGCGCACGCGCAGCTCGCCGAACACGGTGTCGCTGCGAATTCCGAGCAGCATGCCATCCGCGGTGAGCGCTCGCCACTGCGTATCACCCGCTGGCAGGAGCAGCGCCGGTGGATGACCCGCATTGGCGTAGCAGAGCTCGCCGGTCGCCGCATCGAACATCGCGCAGCATGCGCTGATGAAGTGGCCTGCACGGTCGAGATCGTCGTAGAGCAGACGGTTCAGCTTGTCGAGAATGGCTCCGGCGCTTCCGGCGGCGAGCCGCTCGGCCATGAAGGTAGTACGCGCTTCCGCCATCAGCAGTGCCGCGCCGACGCCATGGCCCGACACATCGCCGAGAAAGCTGTCGACGCCCGAGCGTCCGCGTGGGAAGTAGCCGAAGTAATCGCCGCCGACGGGGGTCGGCGCCGCGGCGTTCGTGCGGCGATGTGTCGATGCCCGTCAGTTTGCGCTGCGGGGGAAGCCCCTTTTCGGGGCACGCGAAACGAGTCTACTCGTGTCGCGCGCGCGGCGTCTATCGGCGAAGCGCGATGCGTTTAACGCGCGACGCTTCCGATCTGCGGGCGTGAACGGCCCACCCCCGGAGAGCACCACGTGCGCCATATCGACGGCATTCGACGTTAATCGTGGTCATGGCTCTTCATCCAGTGGCCGATCGCGGGCCACGCTTCGGCCAGCGTCTTCGAACCCATGAACAGTCCGATATGGCCCCCAGGCGTCATTCTCATGACAATGTCGGAATGTGGCGTACCGACCAGACGTGCTGCCTCGAACACCTGCTCGCTGGTCGTGATGTCGTCTTTCTCGCCGGCGAGCAGATAGAGCGGAACCTCGATGTCCTTCAGCGACAGTTTTCGACCCAAGCCGACGAACTGTCCCTTGGCGAAGCGATTCTCCTTGAACAGCTCCTCGATCGCCTGGAGATAGTAGCGGCCGGGCAGATCGAGCGCGTTCTCGAACCACCGCTCGAAGTGCTCGGTGCGCGCGATGTAAGCCTTGTCCGCGATGTGGTCATAGAGGTCGATGTATTTCGCCAGATACTGTTCGCCCGGATGCATGTTCTTCCAGCCGGCAAGCATCACCTCGCCACGCATCCGTCCGCCGCCCGCAGCCACGAGATTCCGGTACACGCTCATCGGTAGCGCGTGCGCCATCCGCTTGATCGGACCGTTGCCGGCATCGGTATCGATCGGTGCTCCTGCCAGAACCAGGCTGCGCACCTTGCCGGGAAATCGCGACGCATACATCGCCGACATCCACCCGCCCTGGCACAAGCCGACGAGATGCACCGGCGTTCGCAGGTCGTCGACGACCACGTTGATCTCGGCAAGATACCTGTCGATGTCGTAATTCCTCATCTCGGGAGTCGCGCCCTTCCAGTCCATCACCAAAATGCGTTCATGTCCGGCTGCGCGCAAACTCTCGACGAGGCTTTGCCCCTTGGCGTAGTCGGCGATGGATGAACTGTGACCGGCATAGGGCGGGTCGATCAGAACGGGCGTCGAGGTTGCCGATCCGTGCCTCGCGAAGTCGCGCAGGCGCAGCGTATCGAGCTCAAGATCGATGCGATTCGGCGTGGCCCATTCGGGCATCGGCGGCGCATTGATCACCTGCGCTTCCACCAGAAATTCGAGGTTGTGCTGAAGTAGCTCCACCCCTTCCTCGCCGAGCTCGATGGCCGCCGCCAACGGCCAGAACCATGGAACGGAGTGTTCCTGTTGCGCTTTTTTGATCGGATGCAGCGTCGCCATGGTCGTTCCCCATCTGGATTCGAGATCGCGTGACTCCCGCCGTCGAGCTTGCGCAGTCGTTGGTCATTCAGGCTACGCCGGCGACCATCACCTGGCATACCACCGCATCGGCTTGATCGGAATGCGACTCGCGAATGCCTGACGTCCCTCATTTAGATTTTCCGATTCCCTTGATCCTGCACGCGCGCATAGTGTCGAAGTCTGGAGTCGACGCATCCTGTCGCCCGACCGGTGATGTGCCCCACACGCCTGGCGCCGCTTGGTCCGGCCTGGGAAAACAAACTTCAGATCGTCTAACCAACGAGGATTGACATGGCAACGAGCGAGAAAACCTTCGAAACCATTCCCGTCGGCACGAAAGTGACGTGGCACTATCGCAGCGCCATCGGTCACGGCACGGTCACCGGGGTGCACAAGATGGGGACCACTGCGGACAATACGATGTACAGCATACGTCAGCATGACCACCATCCCGGCGAGCCGGCCATCTTGCATCACAGTGGCAAGGCGTTGAGCGTGGTCAAGGGATGAATTCGCGGCCACTTCGGCCGTGAACATCCACCGCCGGGGCGGATTCCGCCTCAGTCGAGTTGCGTCACGCCATGCTGGATCGCGAATTTGACCAGGCTCGGCACGTCGGCAATGCCAAGCTTCTGCATCATCCGGCTGCGATAGGTATCGACCGTCTTCGGTGACAGGAACAGCATCGCCGCCGCCTCGGCGCTCGATTTTCCCTCCGCGACGAGTTGCAGGATCTGCCGCTCGCGGCGACTGAGGCTGTCCAGCGGGCTTGCGCGCTGGCGCTCGGAGATGTAGTCGTCGATCACCGTGGACGCGATCTTCTGGCTGAGGTAGCGCCGGCCCGCGTGCACGACCCGGACCGCATCCACCACCTCCGCGCCGGCCGAATCCTTGAGCAGATAGCCGCGCGCTCCGGCTTGCAATGCCCGGAAGATATGTTCGGTGGTCGAGTGCATCGAGAGGATGAGCACCTGCGTCGACGGAGACGCGTCATGTATCTGCAACGTCGCCTCGATGCCATTCAACTCCGGCATCGCGATGTCCATGACGACGACGTCCGGATGCACTTGTTGCGTCAGGCGTATCGCCTCCCGGCCGTTCGGGGCATCGCCGACAACCTCCATATCGGACTGTGCTTGCAGCAGAACACGCAGACCGTCGCGCACGACGGCATGGTCGTCGGCGAGAACTATCCTGATCATGTGCACGACTCCTCGACGTCACGTCGAACTCGTATCGGTCCGGGCAGAGCCAAACTACTACGTTTTCGTGCAGCTGGCGGCCCGGAAGTCTCGATTTTCGTTGTGGGGATGGATCGACTCGCCGCGGCGTGAATCGCCCGACGTCCGACCGATCGGAACTTTCCGGCAGCATAGGGCTCGGGTCGCGCTCGACGTCGAGAATTCCCCACACGAACTCACCCGGGCTCCCCATCTTCCTGCCATCGCCACGGGTTCACAATGAGACGAGGCAGCGCATTACGGCCGTTCTCTCCTCTTCGTCGAACCGGCAATCGGAGCACTGCAATGCTACATACCGTAAAAGATTTGCGGCACTTCATCGTAGGCGCAACCGATGGCGAAATCGGCGAGGTGAAGGATGTGTATTTCGATGACGAGCGCTGGGCAATACGCTACATGGTCGTCGAGACGGGGAGTTGGCTCAATGGCCGCAAGGTGTTGGTGTCGCCGATTTCGGTGCGCGACGTGAGCTGGGACGATCGGATCGTGAACGTCAGGCTGACCCGGCGACAAGTCCGCGACAGTCCGAGCATCGACACCGATAGACCCGTTTCGCGACAGCACGAGATCGATTACTACAACCACTACGGCTACCCCAACTACTGGGAAGGTTCGAACCCGTGGGGACTCGGTTTCTATCCGGTGCCGTGGGTCGGGGCTTCTCCCGACGCTGCGCTTTTTGCGCCAGGGATGGATCGACTACGTGCGCGCGCGGATCGGCAGCCTGAAAACAGGGACCGTGATTCCACCCACTCGCATCTGCGAAGCAGCAAGGAAGTCATCGGTTACGAAATCATGGCGACCGATGGCACTGCCGGCGCCGTGGATGATTTCATTTTCGACGATGCAGACTGGATGATTCTTTACTTGGTGGTCGAAACCCGGAAGTGGTTGCCGGGCAAGGAAGTTCTGCTTCCGCCACGGTGTGTGGCGAGCGTCAGCTGGTCCGAGCACGAGGTGTACGTGAACGCGACGCGGCGCGCCGTCGAGACGAGCCGGGAATACGACGCCTCGCTGACGCTATCACGTAAAGGGGAAGCGGCCCTGCACGAGCAAGGCGTGGGCAGCGATATTCGCCCCCGGAGGTGATGGTCCGCGTCATGTCGACGAGCGCGTCGAGCCGTCGATCGCGCGCGCTGCGGTGCCGCGGAGCAACGCAGCACCGAGTTGATTCATCGCCGGAGTCCGCGGCGCCCGATCGCCACGCCGACCGCAAGCGCGGTCCCGACCAGCATCCAGGTCGTCACGTTTTGACGCGTACGCGCATCGCGTCGAAGCGCCTCGTAGCGTCGGTTCACGGTGCTGCCGGGCTGGCCGTGCGAAACGGGATCGCTGGCGGGAAACGTGTCGTCGATCGCGTCGTCCAGCAGCTCCTCTTCACGAGCGTCGGACGAAGGTGTCAGGTTACGCGAATAGGGAGTGGGCATCTCGGATCTCCAGGTGAGCGCGCGAGCTTCAGTGTACGCGCATGGCATCGTGCAGGCGCGTGAGGCTGCGCCGACGCGTGCGCGTCGGGTGGACATGCGTGCGACGTGCACTTCCGGCGCGGTGGCTGCCGTACGTCGCTGAAGGTTCGGCTGCCGAACGTCGCTAGAATGTTCGTCGTATGAGCCTGCTCCTCGGCTGCATCGCCGACGATTTCACCGGCGCGACCGACCTCGCGTCGATGCTCGTCAGGCACGGCATGCGCACCGTGCAGGCGATCGGCGTGTCGGGGCTCGCCATTGCGTCCGATGTCGATGCGGTCGTCGTCGCACTCAAGAGCCGAACGATCCCGGCAGCGGACGCCGTCGGCCTGTCGCTCGCGGCGCTGTCGTATCTGCAACGACTCGGCTGTCGGCAGTTCTACTTCAAGTACTGCTCGACGTTCGATTCGACGCCGCAGGGGAACATCGGGCCCGTCGCTGACGCGTTGTGCGATGCGCTCCACGCGGACTTCACCGTCGCGTGCCCGGCGTTTCCCGCCAATCGGCGCACGGTGTACAAGGGCAATCTCTTCGTTGGCGACGTCCCGCTCGCGGAGTCGGGCATGCGGCAGCACCCGCTGACGCCCATGACCGACTCGAATCTGGTTCGCGTGCTGCAGGCGCAGACGTCGCGTC
>DASSNV010000222.1:0-4577 GCA_035701245.1 Gemmatimonadaceae bacterium
GCGGCGCCGGAAAATCACTGCTCGATCTTCCCTACGCGATCAGTGTGCAGACGCCGGATTCCGCGCGGCCGGGGCAGCGCCACCTGTCGCTCGACGAAAGTCTCTGGCTCATTCCGGGCCTCACCGTCTCAAACCGCAACAACCCGTCGCAGGATCCGCGAATCTCGATTCGCGGATTCGGGGCGCGGTCGGCCTTCGGGGTGCGGGGAATAAAAGTGTTGCGGGATGGAATCCCACTCACCCTGCCGGACGGTCAGACGCCGGTTGACTTTCTCGACCTGGAGTCCGTCGGCCGCGTCGAGGTAATGCGCGGAAGCGCGTCGTCGCTTTACGGAAACGCCGGCGGCGGTGTCGTCGATATCAGAAGCAGCCAACCGATGCCGGTTCCCGTTGCCGCCGCGATCCGGGCCTGGAACGGCAGCTTCGGCTCGCGGCGATACGTGGCGAAAGCCGAAGGCACCTCGGGTCGCCTGGGCTATCAGGCCAACGTGGCGCGCACCGAGAACGAAGGATATCGCAGCTACTCCCGGCAGCGAATGTCGAATGGCTTTGCCCGGTTGTCTTACGACGGCCCCGGCAGCTCCTACGCGGTGGAGTGGCTCGGCATCAACACTCCTCTCGCCCAGAATCCCGGAGCCCTGACGCGCGCGCAGTTCGAGACTGATCCTGGAATGGCGGATCCGTTCTCCGTTCGGAAAGGTGCGCGCAAAGCCGTGACCCAGTCACAGCTCGGTCTCACGGCGCGGCGGTACGGAGCACACGGTGAGATCGAAGTATCCGGCTACGCCGGGACCAGAAGCCTCGACAACCCGCTCACCTTCGGCATCGTCGACGTCGGCCGCACCATCTCCGGCGGGAACCTGCGCGCGACGATGCCGTGGTCGTTGTTTGGCGCCGACAATCGCGTTACTGCCGGCGCCGAGTTGCAGTTTCAGAACGACGAGCGCCGGAACTTTACCAACTGCAACGACGTCCCGCCGCTCACTGCCGCGACGGCAACCTGCCCCGTCGTCGGAGTCGAGAGAGGCAGTGTTACGCTCGACCAGCGTGAGCTCGTGTCGTCCCTCGGCTCCTATCTGCGCGATGAGCTGGAGCTGTCGAGCCGCTATCTCGTCACGGCGGGAGTACGCGCCGATGGCGTGCGCTTTCACGTCCAGGATCACCTGATCGACGCAAACAATCCCGACGACTCAGGCCGGCGACTCCTCGACGCAATCAGTCCGATGTTCGGAATTGTCGCGCGCCTCGGCGCATCCCACAGCGCCTACGCGAACGTGTCGTCCGCCTTCGAGACACCGACGGCGACCGAGCTCGGCAATCGGCCGACGGGAACTGGCGGGATCAACCAGGATCTTCAGCCGCAGCGATCCCTCACCTACGAGATCGGCGCCAAGGGGATCTCGGTCAACGGGCTTCAGTACAGCGCCGCGCTTTTCGCAACATCGGTCCACGACGAGCTGATTCCATTCGACATCCCGGCCAGCAACGGGCGACGGTACTTCCGCAACGCCGGCCGCACCTCCCGACGCGGTGCCGAGCTCGGCCTCGGCGTCAACATGCGCAGCCTGGACCTCGGCGCAGCGTACACCTACGCGAATTATCGCTTCGTCGATTTCACCGTCGACACCGCCCACTATGCGGGCAATCGCATTCCGGGGATTCCGCGCCAAGTGCTTCAGGGGAGCGCCACGCTCCGACTTCCGTTCGTGACCGTCGTTGGAGAGGCCAGCCTTGCCGATCGCATGTTCGTCAACGACGCGAACTCTGAGAGCTCGCCCGGCTATGCGATGTTCAGCATGCGCCTGGTGAGCAGTGCTGCACTGCGGCACTCCGCAGCCGAAATCATCCTCGGTGTGCAGAATCTTCTCGACACGAAGTATGTCTCATCAGTAAGCGTGAACGCCGCGGGGGGAAAATTTTACGAACCCGGCACCCAGCGCGCGCTGTACGTGGGACTGACTTTGACGGGGATAGCCACTCCCCGCTAACGCGCTTGCGCCAACGCAAGCGCCGGGCACGGAACTTCCGATTGCGCCGGTCGTGGAACACGACAAGCCGGAATCGAAGAAGTCGGAGTGGGAAGAGCCCGAAGAGGCAAAGCCCACCAATCCGTTCGGACGCAAGACGGTTCCCCGGCCTGAGAGCGGAACCCGTCTCAGCGCGCTGGAGATCCACGAGAACATCCGCGGACCGGCCGTCGAGGAGCTCGAGCGGCCCGCGAGCTCTTTGCTGTTTTCGTCGCTCGCCGCCGGAATGCTGATTGGCTTCAGTTTCCTCGCCTCGGCGTTCGTCAGCCACTACGCGCCCGAGCCGTACAAACACCCGCTCGCATCCCTCGCGTACCCGATTGGATTCATGTTCGTGATCATGGGCCGCAGCGAGCTGTTCACCGAGAACACCCTCGAGCCGGTGATCCCGCTTCTGCACAAGCGCGATGGAACGACACTCAGGAAATTGTTGCGGATGTGGGGACTGCTGATCGTCGGCAATCTTATCGGCGCGCTCGTATTCGGCTGGATCCTCGGCGCAACGAACATCATCGACGCTCCACTGCATCCCTCAATGCAGGAAGTCGCTCGACAGAGCACCGAGGGCGGCTTCGGCATGGTGTTCTACAAGGCAATCTTCGGCGGCTGGCTGATCGCACTGCTCGCGTGGCTGCTTGCATCGACCATCGAAACGACCGCGCAAATCTTCATGATCTGGGTTGCCACGGCGCCGATCTCCGCGTTCCATTTTCGGCATTCCATCGCCGGCAGCGTCGAAGCGTTCTATCGGGCGGCTACTGGAGCAGCTGGCTGGGGAGAGATGATCGGAAGCTTCATCGTTCCCTCCCTGCTCGGGAACGCAGTCGGCGGGGTGCTCCTCGTTGCACTGTTCAACTACGCGCAGGTGGCCGAGGAACACGCCACGACCGAGTAGCGCTCGTTACCTGAGCGTGTAGAGGTAGGAAGCGATGTCGCGAGCATCGCGCGCCGTGACGCCCATGTTCGGCATTGCCGTCTTTGCGTCGATACCCGGCGGATTCTCGATCCATCGAATCATGTTGTCGGGCTGATTGGTCAGCACCCCCGCGATGAATACTCGCTGCGACACCTGGCCCAGCGGCGGACCTACCATTCCACGCGCCCCTGCGACACCAGGGATGGTGTGGCAGGATCCGCAGCCGTAGCGACGGATTGCATCGCGGCCACGCCCGGGATCTGCGTTGGTGATCTGAAATCTGTCGTCGCCGGATGCGCGATCGCACGATGAGAGCGCTACGACGGAAATCACAATGACCAGCGTGCGAGCGCTCATTACCGAGGCGTAGTGACGCACAGCGCGCGTCTCGGATTCCTTGAGCCAGCGGGCGAACAACACCAGCCCCGCGATCACGTACGGAATGCTCCCTGGAATCCACATGATGATTCCACCGAGCTGCTGGTCTTCGAGCGGACTCAATCCCCAGACGGGCGCCGTGGTCGCGTAGGCCGGATACCAAAGTCCCGGGGCAAAGGTGAGCAGCGCGCCGAGCGCTCCGGTCTGGAGCGCCGTAGCAAACAGGTAGAAGACCGCGCCACCGTAGCCGAGCATCGAGTATCTCGCTCCGAAAACCGTCCACCAGAACAGCAGCGCGGTCGAGATGAAACTCAGATGCTGAAGGCTGTGCATCATTTCGCTGTGGATGGTCGCCTGATATGGACCCGGTAAATGCCACACCCAGAGCGCAATCGCGTGGAGTGCGAACGCGACCGACGGGCGCGTTAGCACAGACCATGGCGCGCTCACCACCGGGGCTTTGGTCGCGCTGCCAATGCCCGTTCGCCAATGGGGTGGCAGCGCCCAGAGGAACGGGATCAGCGGCCGGCCGAGCACCAACAGCGGCGCGCTGACTGCGATCAGAACCTCGTGCTGCGCCATGTGCGCCGAAAACAGCGATCCGCCTAGTGCGTGGAGCGGTGAGACGAGTGCGAGCGCCGCGGCAAGCCAGCCGCCCGCGAATGCCGTCGCTTCCCATACGCGAATCCCCGTGCCAATCGACTTTGACCACAGCTGGCGCAGCCCGATTGCGTAGAGCGCGGCAGTCGCCGCTAGGATGATCACCACTGCGGGCTCCCACGACCAGGTTGACCATAGAGCCGCAGGGGCGAGGGCCTCAACGGGATGCGCGGCCGCGGATTCCGGAAGCAGCGCCACTCCTGCTGTGCCTGCCCAGGCGCTCAGGTGCCGATGCATGATCCGAGGAAGAAAATCGGGATCCACTGCATCGTGATCTCGATCAGCGCGAGCGTGGCAGTGAACATCCCGACGAGCGCCATGAACCTGCTGCGCGGCATTACCCCGCCCTCGACCAACGGGAAATCGCCGACGCGTTTGTAGAATCGCCAGGCCGAGATTCCAGCCGCGATCGTGATCAGAAGGAACAGGAGCGACGAGCCGTGCAGCCATAGCCGGTTGCCGCTCACACACGCGCGGTCGACGAGGGGATAGTTGACCCAGACCATCAGCATCCCCGACATCGGGCCGCCGACCATCCCGAACCAGAGGTCGAGCGAATTTCCGGTCCGCGCGACCTCATGCCGCTGCCGCTCTGC
>DASSNV010000223.1:0-13220 GCA_035701245.1 Gemmatimonadaceae bacterium
CACCGACGTCGGAGAAATCGGCGCCCGGATTGTCGCTGTTCATCGTCATCGCTGCACCTCTCTAAGGAAGGCGGTCGTACCGTGAGCAGCGAATTTGGCAGGAAGCGTACCCTGACTGATCAAGCAGTCAGCTACAAACAAGAAACGCCGCACCTTGCGGCGCGGCGTTTATCGGCAGCCCGCGCAAAGGCGGGCGAATCAGGCTACTAGCGCTGCGGGTGGGCTGACATCGTCATTCGCCGCCGACCCGTCATCAGCAGCAGCGCCACACCCAGCGCGAGAGAAGCGGTGCCGAGCGCAATCTCGGTTGCCCGGCTGTTCATCGGCCGCACGCCGATGAGACTGAGGATTCCGACGAGGATCGCGGCGAGCCCGACGCTCGCCGCCGCTAACCGATTCATGACCAACCTCCGTTCAGATTACACCCACCAGGGATCGAAGCAGTCGTAGTTGTGTTGGCGACAGATCTTGCCGTCCCGGAACTCGAGCCAGACCGAAAAGTGCGCCCGCATTTCTGAATCAGCGGGCAGCGTGTCGACGGGAACCGCGAGATAGCCGTGCCAGAAAACTTCCAGGGCGACGATGTCGCCTTCGCAAACTGAATTGAGGATGTCGAACTTTTGCGCGCGCATCACGCGCTTGCCTTTCTTCGCCGCCTCGAGAATGGCTTTGAGGTCGCGGTGGACGCCGATCGGGGACAGCCGATTGGGAAATTCTTCCTGCACAACGTCGGTGGTGAAGAACTCGGCAAGCGCACCACCTTCGGCGCCGGTCTCGAGTGCCTCGAGGTAGCGGCGTGCGGTGGTGAGGTTGTCCGTTGCTGTCAAAGTCGTCCCCATGGAACCTCCATTCTCTTCCAGCAGGCGAATGACGGACGGAGGCCGCGAGACGTCACAGACGTATCTTTAAGAGCTCAACAGTAGGACGTTATCCGTTCGGCGATGCGGCTAACCAAAGTCTTCTGCGCTCGATTTGTTCAGCGGATGCACCGGCAAGCTCATCAATTCGCACGCGCGTCCGATCGTAGCCGGCGACGCGAACCCTCACCAGCGAAGGTTTGCCGCGCCGAATGATGGAGACAGCGACGGTATCGCCGAGCTTGATGCCGCGAACGGCGCGACGAAAATCAGGAAATGAATCGATCGGTGCGTTGTTGAACGTCACGACCTCGTCGCCGGTGTGGAGTCCTGCACGCGCCCAGACGCTCGACGGATCATGGATCACGACCCGCGCGCGGACGCCGGTTCCAGGCGGATAGACCCAGATGCGCAGATCCGGAAATGGTCTGCCGGCGCTGTCTGCTGCGGGAACGGTATCGATCGCAGCGCGCAGGCCGACCGACTTGAGAAAGCGGTTTGCGTTTATCAGTAGAGCGCTTCGCACGTAGTCCTCGAAGAAGCGATGCATGTTGCAGCCGCACACTTCGGCAGTGGTGCGTTCGAGGTCGTCCGATGTGAACCCGCGCTTCATCGCGAACCGGGAGTACATCGCGCGCATCAGATCGTCGAGCCCGCGCCGGCCGCGTGTGGAATCGCGCAGCGCGATGTCGAGCGTAGTCGCAATCATCCGGCCCTGCGAGTAAAAGTCGGGCTCGATGTCGCCGTTCGTACCGGTAGTGTCGACGGCTCGCGCGCTGGCGAGTTCCGGTGAAATCACCGCGTTGCCGGGATTGCCAAAATACACCTCAAGCTGGTGAGCGAGCCATTCGGTGCGCGACTGACGTTCTTCAGGGAAACCGGCGCGTCGCGTCAAAACGTCGGCGTAATAGGTCGTCACTCCTTCGCTGAACCAGAGTCCGGTGGCGTGCTCGGGTGGTCGCTCGCTGACGTAGCCGCGCCGTTCCGGATATAGGCGGACGAGATTCCAGGCGTGAAAGAACTCGTGCGCGAGCTCGCTCAGGTATGCGCGCGGATCGCGCGCGAGATCGGCGCTCGGCATGCCGAGTGTAACGGAGTTCGCGTGCTCGAGCGCGCCGTAGGCGCCGTCCTGAATCATGAAAGTGTAGTACGGAAACGGCGGCTTGCCGCCGAAAACGTGTGCGGCCTCGGTGGCGATTTTTCTGATTGCGTCGATGAACTGCGCGGTGTCGAATGGAGTTGCGTTCGGGAGCGGCCAGTAAGCCACGCCGACCGGTACTCCGCCGATTGCGAAGTGCCACCAACGGATGCTGTCCCCATACATGATTGGACTGTCGAGCAGGGTCTCGGTGTCGGTGTCGAACTCCTGGGATGCGAAGCCGTTTCCTGCCATCGTGATCGCGTTGTGGCCGGGAACCGCGAACGCCAGACTCTGCGACGGCAGTGACAGCGTAAGACGCACCGGCGCATTGGGGAAGTCGGGCAGATAGAGAAACGTGTCCAGCGAATTGATGGTTCCCCCGTCGGGGCGAATCGCGGTGTGCCATACCGGCCGGCTGGTTTGGCTCTCGCGCGGCAGCTGAATGCGGTAGTAGATGTTGGCGTAGCCGGCGTGGCTGATGATTCGCCAGACATTCTCCTTATCCGAGGCGAGGACGACGCGTCGGTCCATGCCATCCGCCCGCAAGTCGCGGATATAGCGCCAGTAGCGGTCGTTGTACTCGGGGTGCACCGCCATCGCGAGCCGAAAGGACCGCGGCGCGCCTTCGACCTGCATCCAGACGTTGATGCTCGTCGGATCCGTGGGGCTGATGGTGAGGCTGTAATTGATGCGTGGTTGAGGCTTGCTGGCCGAGAGGCTCAGGGCGGCGAGGATGATACGGAGGAGGGGCATGCCGTAATGATGCCGCTGGCATCAGGATGGTTTAAAGGTGCGGAAGCTCGGATTCTGGGACCTGAAGCGCTAACGACTGGCCCCTGTAGTCCCAAAGGTGGCAGGTGGGAGACTGGTCAGAGGCGCGGGTATCAGTTTATCCGGCGCATTCTTTAGTTGCGTGACGCAGCTGGAAGGCGAGTAGAAAAGCTGCTACCAGAGCATCTCTGTGCATCCTCTTCCACCTGCCACCTTTTGGACCAGGGGTGCCAGTCGCCGCATCCCTATCCGTACGCCGAGATGCTAGCGAAGAATGTCCGCGACATCGATGCGTAGCGCGCGCATCGCGTCGGCATTGAACCGATTGGCTTCGCGCTCGGACGGGCCGAGGAAGTCGCCGACGGCGGTGCCGCTGAGGCGATTCAGGAAACGCAGGATCCCGCTCTCCTGCACCACGAGAGTGCCGCGTCGATTGAGAATCGTCTGGGCGCCGGGGTTGTCGCGGACGGCGATGCGCACCGGGATGCC
Source organism: Gemmatimonadaceae bacterium (assembly GCA_035701245.1). GTDB lineage: Bacteria > Gemmatimonadota > Gemmatimonadetes > Gemmatimonadales > Gemmatimonadaceae > UBA4720. The sequence continues at coordinate 3,259 of DASSNV010000223.1, forward strand.
CGGTCCCTGGAACGGTCGACGGAGCGGCGACTTCAACAGGTAACCGACGGTCGGCGGCAGGTGCCACTCGGGCTCCTTTGCGAAGCGCATCTGCCAGCCGCGCTCGTGCGGGGTGTTGATGATGTCGAAGTCGCCGACCATGTCGCTCCAGCCAACGGTGAAGATGAGAATCTTCATCGAGAGATCGACGTGAATCGTCAGCGACTCCGGCATCGGGCGCACCGGCCCGTCGAGGGGCGCGAAGTGGCCGTCCTTGCTCCTGATCCGGAAGTGCATGTAGTAGTTCGATGCCCGGGCGTCGAACCATTGCGCGCCGGTCTTGTCGGTGAGCGAAATCCGATACTTGCCCTTGCTGATGTACTTGTCGATGTACGCCGCATAGTGCGGCATCGTCGCTTTCAGAATGTCGGGTGTGAGCTTGATCGCCAGATCGTAGGTCGTCGCGCCTTCCGCATCCGGTGTCACGCGCAGCGTATCGATCGTGAAGAGCCTGCCGAGTGCGGCGGCGGTGCGCGGGAATGCGGCAGTATAGTTGGCGCGGATCTGGGCGCTCGTTTTTCCTTCGCCGGCTCGCAGCGATGCGGCGAGGACATCGGTGATGTTGCTCGCCGCGATGCGACCGATCGCGACCTCGACGTTGGTGAACCACTCGAACTCGTTGTCGGTGAGCTTGCGCAGCCGGATGATCTCGCGCGATTCGGTGAGGGTGTCGGGCGCGGTGGTGGACAGCTTTGCGTTCACGATGTAGCGATCGACCGAGAAGATTCCCTCGTCGCCGAACAGCCGGGCGCTGTCGGGACCGATCGCGAGCCAGATGCTGGTGTCGTTGTAGACGCCGGAGGGCGTCAGCGCATAGTGGCCGAACTGGGCGCGGGCGCGGAGGACGCGCTCAGGGCGCTGGATGTTGGTGAACCGCGAGCCGACGGCGTAGAAGAATTCGTCGGCGTTCTGCCGCGCGTAGAGGATTCCGGGGCCGAAGGCCGGTCCCGCTTCGCGGCAGGCGACGATCGCAGCGACGCCGATAACGGCGGCGAGTGTTAGAAATCGAACCGAGGTTGGCAATCTCACCCGCGAAAGTTCAACGGCTGACTCAGGTGTGGGAAGGGCGAGATACCCGAAGCTGACCGCCAATCGAGGTCGGTCGGCCACCTGAAAAAGGCCGTTCGCCCCGACCCGGGCGGTAAACGAAAAGCTGGGGCTGGCGTCCTCTGTGTAAACGATTACATATTCCTCCCGTTCCCGGCGTAGATCGACCCACAGCTCAGCCGGTTGCCACACCCGTCCTGGCTCCGGCGCTGACTCGACGCTCCACTCGCGAGGAGTATGGTCACGATCAAGGATGTCGCCCGCGAAGCCAAGGTTTCCGTCGCCACCGTCTCCAGAGTCCTGAACGGCAGCGGCCCCGTCAGCGATGAGACCATGCGGCGCATCCGCGAGGTCGCCGGCCGATTGCGCTACGTCCCGCACAGCGGCGCGCGCAGTCTCATCACCAGCAGGACCGACACGCTCGGCGTTCTGCTGCCCGATCTGTACGGCGAGTTTTTCTCCGAGATCATTCGTGGGATGGACGACACCGCTCAGAAGAACGGATTTCATCTGCTGATCTCGCGCGCGTACGCCGACCGGCACGGCATCGAGACCGCGATCCGCGCGATGCGGGGGCGTGTCGACGGCGTCGTGGCGATGTCGCCCGACCTCGACGCCGAGTCGCTGCTGAATCTGCCGAGCACGATTCCGGTGGTCCTATTGTGCAGCGTGCCGAGGGGAGACGGGATCGATTCGCTGACGATCCAGAATTGCCGTGGGGCGCGCGAGATGGTTTCGCATCTGATCTCGCTCGGCCACCGCCGCATCGCGATCATCAAAGGCTCGGCGAGGAACTACGATGCTGCAGAGCGCTTGCGCGGTTATCGGATTGCGCTGCGCGAGGCGGGAATCTCGCGCGATCCGTCGCTGGAGCGCGACGGCAATTTCACCGAAGCGGCGGGCTATGCGGCGGTGCAGCAGCTGCTCGCGCTCGAGGATCGGCCGACGGCGATCTTTGCTGCCAATGACTCGATGGCGATCGGCGCGCTGAGCGCGCTCCGCGAGTCGGGGGTGAGCGTACCCGACGAGGTGGCGGTGGCGGGATTCGACGACATCCCGCTCGCGCGCTACATGGATCCGCCGTTGTCGTCGGTGCACGTGCCGATCTGCGAGCTCGGCGCGCGCGCCGTGGATCTGTTGCTCCACGGCATCGAGCACAAGAACGACCACCCGCGGCGTCGGGAGCGGGTGTCGACGAAGCTGGTCATTCGGCGCTCGACCGGCGCGGAGCCAATGGAGCGACCACCACCGCCTTAAGGAAGACAAAGATTCAAGTCTGATCCAAGGTGAGTACGAAGCGTTGTACAACACAAAACGGAGCTTTACATGATTATCAGCAGGTTGACACGATTCGGCGTGCAGCTGCTCGGAATGGTTGTGGCTCTTGCATGTTTGGGGAGCAACATTTCTGCGCAGACCACGACGGGGAACATCCGCGGCTATGTGACCGGTCCAAACGGACCGATATCCGACGCGCAGGTCGTTGCGCGACTGACGACCACCAACGAAACCCGCGGAGCCACGACCAATTCATCGGGGTTCTATTATCTCGCCGGACTTCGGCCAGGTACGTACGAGCTCACGGTGCGCAGAGTGGGTCTCGCGCCGCAGACGAGGTCGGTGACGATGCGCATCGGTGAAACGCTCGACCTCAACGTCTCGACGACAGAAGTTGCTACCACACTCGAGGCAGTGCAGGTCGTGTCGGCACGAACAGGAACGGAGACCCGGACATCCGAGGTCGGCACCAACATTTCCCGCGAACAGATCAGTAACCTGCCGAACTTTGAGCGGAACGTTCTCGATCTGGCCAAGCTGACGCCGGGAATGTCAGCTCAAGCGGTGAACAACAGCGACAAGTTCCTCGCGGCGGGCGGGCAGCCCCCAGAGGCGATCAACATTTTTGTCGATGGCGCCAGCTACAAGAACGATGTTCTTCGCGGCGGAGTTGTTGGTCAGGACGCCAGCAAGGGAAATCCGCTTCCGCAGGGCGCGATCGACCAGTTCAAGGTGTTGACGCAGAACTACAAGGCCGAATACCAAAAGGCGGCGAGCGCGATCATCGTCGCAACGACGAAGAGTGGGACGAATCACCAGGAAGGCGACTTGTTCGCGTACGGAATCGGCAAGTCTTATGTGGCACGCGATGCTTTCACGGCGCAGAACGGCGGTGCTCGCCCTAACTATCAGCAGCTACAAGCTGGTGCCAACATCGGCGGGCCGATCATCAAGGACAAGCTGTTCTACTTCGGAACCTACGAGCTGAATTTCCGCGACGAGCCTGCGTACATCCGGCTCGGGCCCGACACACTCACGGCACCCGCGTCCATCATTTCGATGCTGCGGCCATTCACCGGCCAGCAGGCGCAGCAATTCCGGGAACACCTCGGGCTTGGCAAGCTGACCTGGAACGCTTCCGATCGAAACAGTGTCGAGGGCAGCTTCACCATCAGACACGACAACGATTTCCGTGGCTTTGGCGGGCAGACCGCATTCTCGGCCGCGGAGAATCTTCGCGTCAACACGTATACGACCGTGCTGAACTTCAAGCACGCAGCGGACACGTGGCTCAATGAAGCGCAGGTGAACTCGCAGTTCTTTACGTGGAATCCGACCGCGAAAGACTTCAGCACCATCGGCAAGAATTACTTCGGCTTGTTACGAATCGGCGGCAAGGACACGGATCAGGATTTCAAGCAGAACAGGCTGGGCTTCCGAGACGACATCAGTCGAGGCGGGGTGACATTCCTCGGCGGTGATCATGCACTCAAGGGTGGCCTCGGAGTGGACTTCCTCTCCTACAGCGGCACCAAGTTCTTCAACGGGAATCCGGTTTTCGATTTCCGTGCTTCCCCCGAGAATTATGCGACGCCATTCGAAGCTCTGGTTGGCTTCGGTGATCCGACCATCAAGCGTCACAACGTCCAGTTCGGCGGCTACATCCAGGACGACTGGTCGGTCACGCCCGCGCTCGTGCTGAATCTTGGTCTCAGGTGGGACGGCGAGACCAACATGATCAACAACGACTATGTAACTCCGGCACCGCTCGCAGATTCGTTGCGGCAGGCCTACAACGCCGGGACGCTGATCGTCGATCAATCGTTTGGGAATAACCAGACCCGGAACGTCAACGTCATCCAGGAGCTTGGCGGAATCGACCGCTACCTCACGAATGGGAAACAGCGGCCGATGTACAAGAAGGCTTTTCAGCCCCGTTTCGGTGCGTCGTACGCGTTGCCTGACGACAAGACAGTTCTGTTCGGTGGTGCCGGACTGTATTTCGACAGAAACTACTGGAACACGCTTTTTGACGAGCAGTTCAGGCGTCAGTTCCAGGTGATCAACATCCAGTTCAACAACAACTGCGCGGTGGGTGCAAAGAACTGCGCTGCGTGGAGCGACGCGTACTACGATCCGGCCGCCCTTCGAGCTCTCGGCAGCGCAGTTGGATTACCAGAAGTGTTTCTGGTCGCCAACGATATGGTCCCGCCGCGCACGTGGCAGTTTTCAGGCGGTGTGCGACGCAGCATTGGCTCTGATCTACTAACGGTCTCTTACAACGGATTGCGCGGTCGGAACTTCATGAACTTCGTTCGCGGTAGTCCGTTTGGTGGCGGCGGCATTCCTTACAGCACGGTCTTTGTCACCGACGATCGCGTCAAGACCTGGTACGATGCACTGGAAGTGCAGTATCAGCGGCCACTGACTCAGAGCAGTCGGTGGGGCGGCGGACTCGCCTACACCCTTTCCAAGTCCACCGAGCAGGGGCAGAGCCAGGATCTATTTTGGGGATTCGATAATCGCTATCCGACCGTCGCCGACAGGCCTCGGCTCGTAGCGCCGGGGGACCAGAGGCACTCAATCGTCGCCAATGGAATCTTCAAGCTGCCGGCGGGCTTTCTCTTCAGCACGATTGTGAACCTGGGCTCCGGTATCGCAGTGAACGCAACTGACGCGAGCCTTGGCTTTGCGACTGGTCAGCAGCGGACCTACACGTTCCAACCGCCGACACGCCCGTTCCTCGGACTCGGCCACGTGTTTGCGTATCAGAATCTCGACGTCCGGCTTCAGAAGGACATCGACTTTGCATCGATGCAGACCGCGGCTATCGTCGTCGATCTGTTCAACGCCTTGAATAGCCAGAACTTTGGTTGTTACAATACGACAATCAATCCGCCCAATCCTCCGCAGAACAACTCGAACGCGAACTACGGAAAGTATGGATGCGCGGGGCTTGGACGTCGGCTGCAAGTGGGAATCCGTTATGGGTTCCATCCCACTGGAGGCGTCCAGTAACAGAGGTCGCCATTTAGTGACGAACCGGCGCCAATCGTGATGTGAGGTTGGCGCCGGTTTGTTTTTTCGGCGAAATAACGCCGGGGTTGCACAAACTCGGCTCGGAATCCAAACTCACGACGCAACTGAAGCGGCAAACCTGCGAGGGAGCGCATTCATTAACGTGCGGCGAGTAATTCATAGAGCCTGGGTCGCACTATTTGTCGGCGTCGCGGCATGCACAAGCGCAACGTCGATCACCGGCGTCAGCGGCCCGATTCCGCCGAGTGCGCTCACTGTCCGTCAGACGGCCTTCCTTGACACCGTCGAGCGGCGCACCTTCGACTGGTTCTGGGAAAAGTCGAACCCCTCCAACGGGCTAACGCCCGATCGCTGGCCGTCGCCGAGCTTCTCGAGCATCGCCGCGGTTGGATTCGCGCTCACTGCGTATTCGGTCGGAGTCGAGCGTGGTTACATCGCACGGGCCGATGCAGCGCAGCGCACCCTCACGACGCTGCGATTCCTCTACAACGCGCCGCAGGGCCCGCAGCCGGCGAATGTCACTGGCTATAACGGATTCTTCTACCACTTCCTCGACATGCAGACCGGCTTCCGGTTCGAGCAGGTCGAGCTCTCTACCATAGATACGTCGCTGCTGCTCGGCGGCGTGCTGTTCTGCCAATCGTACTACACGGGCAACGATCCCGTCGAGAGTGCGATTCGAGCGTACGCGGATTCGCTCTATCGACGGGTCGATTGGCAGTGGGCGGTGCACAATCCGCACGTCGTCAGCATGGGGTGGCATCCCGAGAGCGGCTGGATCAACGCCGACTGGCGCGGCTACGACGAAGCGATGCTCGTCTACGTCCTCGCGCTCGGCTCGCCGACCCATTCGATCGATCCCGCTGGATGGGCGGAATGGACGACGACCTACAAGTGGTCCGACTTCTACGGCCAGATGCACGTCAACTTCGCGCCGCTGTTCGGGCATCAGTACTCCCACGTCTGGATCGACTTCCGCGGGATCCAGGACGCGTACATGCGCGGCAAGGGCATCGATTATTTCGAGAACTCGCGCCGAGCGACGATATCACAGCGGTCGTACGCGATCGCGAATCCGGGGCAGTGGACGGCGTACGGCCCGAATGTGTGGGGACTCACCGCGGGCGACGGACCGTTCGATACGACGTTCGTGATCAACGGACGTACACGACAATTCTTTACGTACCGGGCGCGCGGTGCGGCGGCGGGCGAGATCGTCGATGACGGCACCATCGCGCCCACGGCGGCGGGCGGCTCGGTACCGTTCGCACCGGAGATCGCTGTGCCTGCGCTGATAGCGATGCGCGAGAAATACGGCGACAATCTTTTCTCGACCTACGGCTTCGTCGATGATTTCAATCCGACGCTCGTGACCGGCACGGCGAAGTACGGACGCATTACCCCCGGGCTCGGATGGTTCGACACTGACTATCTCGGGATCGATCAGGGTCCAATTATCGCGATGATCGAGAATTACAGAAGCGATTTAATCTGGCGGACGATGCGAAGAAATCCGTACATCGTCGCGGGATTGAAAAAGGCGGGCTTTACGGGCGGCTGGCTCGGCAACTAGGTCCGCTGATCCTAGTTCTCCGCCAGGACGCGATAGTTGTAGATATGGAAGGTGTACTCGGGGCCATAGGTCAGCCGCAGGTTGAGACCGTTGTTGAGAATCGTGGCACTCGGGACGGTCTTGCAGTCGCAGGGGAAGGCGTACTGGAGCTCGATGGTCGAGCCTTTGATCGCGTAGCGGTAGCCGGTGCGGATTATGATCGGATTGCCCGTTGGGTCGACCCGATCTTCCGCGGTGATTGCGCCGCCGAGCTGATCGAGCGCGACCGAACCGGAGATGACGGTGGCGCCCGGCGTCCCTACACCTGGGGAAGCGGTGACCGGCAGAGGCACGCCGTCGACGTCGGTCAGCTCGAAGCGCGCCGAGAAGGCTCCCGGCTCACTAGGGCTGGTGCAGGCGAGGACAGCTAGCGCGAGAAGTGCGCGAATGTGTGAGCGTGTCGGACTAGAGGGATACGACACGATCGTAGTTGTAGATGATCGGGAACCCCGCGCCGCCCACGTTCAGGCTCAGGCGGCCGAAGGTGAGGGATAGCGTTCCAGCGGGCGGCCCGGCGCAGATGGCTGCCGGCGGGCAGGGCTCGAGGGGCGCAAACTCGACGACGTTGTCCCGGATCTTGTAGGTATACGGAGTGGTGTAAGTCGCATCGACTCCATTCCATTCGGTGCGGTGCTCGAAGATGGTTGCCTGTCCGGACGAATAGAGAGTGACGGTGCCATCCAGGATGGTCGGTGTCAGTCCCGGAGTGGCCGCAGGATAAGTTGGCAACAACCGTCCGCCTATGTCGTGCAGTACGAATTGTGCCTCTACAGTTTTGGGTCCGGTGTTGTCGCTGCAGGCCAGAGCTGAAACGAGCGTAGCAACTATCATTGTCTTACAAGACAGATTCATGGCGGGCTCCCCTATGAGATACCTCTAGCATAGTGACAAGTACAATGCGCCGTCCAGCGAAAATCCAGCGAAGCTGGAGGTCTGCGGCTCTGCTCGCCGCGGCCGCCCTCGGCTGCTCGAGCGCGTCGGCCGGCAACAGCACTACGCTGAGGATCTGGGCGATGGGGCGTGAGGGCGAAGTTCTGTCGCAGCTGATGCCGGCGTTCGAGAAGCTGCACCCGGAGATCAGCGTCGATGTCCAGCAGATTCCGTGGACCGCGGCGCATGAAAAATTGCTGACCGCCTACGTCGGTGAGGCCACGCCCGACATCGCCATGCTGGGAAATACCTGGGTGCCCGAATTCGTTGCGCTCGACGCCCTGGAGCCGCTCGATAGTCTGGCATCGAGCTCGAGTGTCGTCAGGCGCGACGATTTCTTCGACGGCATCTGGAAGACCAACGTCGTCGACGGGAAAACCTTCGGCATTCCATGGTACGTGGACACCCGGCTGATCTTCTACCGCACCGATCTGCTCGCGAAAGCGGGCTACCGCGAATTCCCGACGACGTGGACCGATTGGGTCGCGGCGATGAAAAAGATCAAGCAGCAGATGGGGCCCAATCAGTTTCCGCTGCTGATGCCGACCAACGAGTGGCCGCAGCCGGTGATCTTCGCGCTCAACGTCGGCTCGCCGATTTTGCGTGACGCCGGCCGTTACGGCGCGTTCGAGCAGCCGGAGTTCAGACGTGGCTTCGATTTCTACATGAGCATCTACCGGCAGGGTTTGGCATCGCCGGTCTCGACGGCGCAGGTATCGAACCTGTTCCAGGAATTCGAGCGCGGCAACATCGCGATGTTCATCTCGGGCCCGTGGCTGATCGGCGAGATGAAGAGCCGGCTCAACGCCGCGACGCAGCCGAACTGGATGACGGCCCCGATTCCCGGACCCAATGGACCCGGGGTCTCGCTCGCCGGCGGATCGAGCCTGTCGCTATTCGTTGCATCGAAGCACAAGAAGGAAGCCTGGATCCTGATGGAATACCTGTCGCAGCCGTCGGTACAGACGGAGTTTTACCATCTCACGGGCGATCTTCCGCCGAGGAAGTCGGCGTGGGCGGATACGGCACTGGCGAACAACAAGTACGCGCGCGCGTTCCGTGAGCAGCTGGAGCGGGTGGTGCCGACACCCCAGGTCCCGGAGTGGGAGGAGATCGCGACGGCCATCTTCGAGCACGGCGAGCAGGCGATTCGCGGGGTGAAGACGGTCGATCAGACGCTGGCGTCGCTCGATCAGGACGTGAACGCGATGCTCGAGAAGCGGCGATATCTCCTCGCCCAGGCGGCGCAGAAGTGAAAGCGCAGGCGCCGGGAGATGTAGGCAAAGCGGCGTGGCTGTTCCTCTTGCCGGCGCTGGCGCTGATCTTCGTTTTCTTTTTCCTGCCGGTGCTGGCATCGCTGGTGCTGAGCGTCACGGATTTCGATATCTACGCCATCGCCAATCCATCGACGACGCGATTCGTCGGGCTCTCCAATTACACCAAGCTCCTGCACACGCCGGAGTTCTGGCAGGCGCTGCGCAATACCTTCTACTTCGCGCTGGTGGGCGGGCCGTTGACGATCGCGGTGTCGCTGGCGACGGCGCTGTTGCTCAATGCGAAGCTGGTTCGATTCAAGAGCTTCTTCAGAACGATCTACTTCACGCCGTTCGTGACGACGCTGGTCGCGGTCGCGATCGTCTGGCGATATCTATATCACACCAAGTACGGTCTGCTCAACTACGCGCTGGGCCACATCGGGATCGGGCCGATCGACTGGTTGGGTGATCCGCACTGGGCGATGCCCGCCATCATCCTGCTCGCGGTGTGGAAGCAGTTCGGCTACAACATGCTGATCTTCATCGCCGGACTGCAGGCGATCCCGCAGGATCTCTACGACGCGGCGGAGATCGACGGAGCGGGGCCGTTCCGACGGTTCTTCAACGTCACGCTGCCGCTGCTTGGGCCGACGCTCCTGTTTGTTGGCGTGATCACGATGATCGGGTACTTCCAGCTGTTCTCGGAGCCGTACGTCATGACGCAGGGCGGGCCGTTGCGGTCGACGACCAGCGTGGTGCTG
>DASSNV010000224.1:0-14959 GCA_035701245.1 Gemmatimonadaceae bacterium
AGCAGATCGCACCGCCCGAAAAAATCTTCCGGAAGGTGCGGTAGCATGCCGTACTCGGTGGTGGCGCTCGGCACTTCGTGGGGCGGGTTGTCAGCGATGACCAAGCTGCTCGGCGCGCTTCCCGCCGGTTATCCGATTCCGATCGTGGTGGTCCAGCACCGCAGCAAGGATTCCGACATGCTGCTCGTTCGGCTGCTGCAGGACACCACCGAGCTGAACGTCTGCGAGATCGAGGACAAGGACGTGCTGTGCGCCGGCACCGTGCACATCGCGCCCGCGGATTATCACGTTCTCATCGAGCCGGGCTACCTCTCTCTCAGCATCGAAGAGCCGGTGAGGTTCAGCCGCCCCTCGATCGACGTGATGTTCACCTCTGCCGCCGACACTTACGCGAGCGGCGCTATCGGAGTAGTGCTGACCGGGGCGAACGAAGACGGCGCGCGTGGCTTGGCGAAAATCGTTCGCGCCGGCGGACGCGCCGTCGTTCAGGATCCGAAGACGGCGGAGATTCCGATCATGCCGGCCGCCGCGATCAGAGCGGTGCCGACGGCGGAGATCGTACCACTGGACAAGCTCGCGCCGCGACTGATTCAGCTCGGCGAAGAGAAACCGCGGGTGGGCAGGCGGACGGCGGTATGACGAGCGATCGCGCCGGGATGAACGGGCAACCCGACAACCGCGTCAGTCTGCTGCTCGTGGACGACAGGCAGGAGAATCTGCTGGCGCTCGAGGCGATACTGGAGCCGCTCCGACAGAACCTGGTTCGGGCGAACTCGGGACCGGAAGCGTTGCGTCATGTCCTGGCGCACGAGTTCGCTGCAATCCTGCTCGACGTCCAGATGCCGGGGATGAACGGCTTCGAGGTAGCCGAGATCATCAAGTCACGCGAGAGATCGCGGACTATTCCGATCATCTTCCTCAGCGCCATCAACAAGGAAGAAGCGTACGTCTTCAAGGGCTACTCGATGGGGGCCGTGGACTACGTCTTCAAGCCGTTCAATCCCGATGTGTTGCGATCCAAGGTCTCGGTGTTCGTCGATTTGTTCGTGAAGCAGCGCGAGCTGCAGCACCAGGCGGAGCTGCTGCGCGAGGCCGAGAAGCGCGAGCTGGAGCTCGAGCATCGCACGTCGCTCCTCGAGGCGGAGGCGCGCTCGGCGGCGAAGCTGGCGCAGATGAACGAAGAGCTGCACCGCCGCCAGATCGCATTGGAGCAGGCGATGGGCGCGCGGAACCGGTTCTACGCCTCGATGAGCCACGAGCTGCGCACCCCGATCAACGCGGTGATCGGCTACAGCACGCTGATGCTCGACAACATCTACGGGCCGCTCAACGCAAAGCAAAAGGAAGGCTTGCAGCGAACCCTCAAGGCGGCGCGGCACCTTCTCGAGCTGGTGAACGACGTGCTGGATCTGTCGAAGATCGAGGCAGGGAAGATCGAGCTCTCACTCCAGCCGGTCACGTTCCCGGGATTGATCGAGGATCTATTCGTCACGGTGCGGCCTTTGGCCGACGATTACGGGTCGCAGCTCACCATGGAGATGCAGACCGAACCGTTCAGCATTGTCAGCGATCCGCGACGGGTACGGCAGATCCTGCTCAATCTGCTGTCGAACGCAATCAAGTTCGGCGAGGGCAAGCCCATCTGTGTGCGCTGCAAACAATGCGGTGACAAAGGGGTAGAACTCGAGGTCGTCGATCAGGGGGTAGGAATCGGGACTGATGACCTGCCGAGGATCTTCGAGGAGTTCGTGCAGGTCTCGGAGTCGAAGCAGCCCGGGACGGGTTTAGGGCTCCCAATTTCGCGACGGCTGGCTCAGCTGTTGGATGGCTCGCTGACGGTCTGCTCGACCCCCGGCGAGGGCAGCACTTTTCGTCTCACTTTGCCGGCCTCTTTAGAGGACGATATGTCCAGAACCGACGAGTTAGCCGCAGCTACCGTGGCTTAACTACATCCTTTTATTGGCATGGAGGCTGCCTTCCATATAGTCGCCGTCGCGTAGCGCGGGGGTCAATTCTGGAGGCTTTAAAATGTACAAAAAGCTAGCAATCCTTCCGGCCGCGTTGCTTGCCTTTGCTTGCGGAGGCAACGACAAAAAGGTCGATGACGCTTTGAATTCCGATCTTGCGACGGCCGCACAGGCATCGCCATACACTCCGCTCGACAGCATCACCGCCGCCGAGCGGGCGGGAGTCACCACCGTTCCCGCGAAGTCGTTGACAAGCACGGCGTCGGCGCCGCGGACCACGGTTCGCAGAACGTCGAGCTCTGCACGCCGGAGCACGTCGTCCAGGTCTTCGGGCGGCTATTCGTCTGCTCCGGTTTACTCTCCGGCGCCGGCTCGCCAGCCGACCGTCGTGAAGCACACCAAGCGTGATGCCGCGATTGGCGCGGGCGCGGGTGCAGTGATTGGCGCGGTCACCAGTAAGAACAAGGTGAAGGGTGCCATCATCGGTGGCGCAGCCGGAGCGATTCTCGGCGGCATCATCGGGAACAACGTCGACAAGACGAAGCAGTACTAGCTGGGACGCCGCGCTGCGGCGACAAAGCCCCGGACTCTTCGAGTCCGGGGCTTTTTTTGCTGTAACTGAACGGGCGGGAGGCGTCTGGGATCAGGCGCCTGGCGCCAGGTTACGACCGTGGGACGTACTGTCGGTGCGAAACGCAGTTGCCTTTGGATTGAATGCCGCAGCGCAACGTCCTACGGTTGTAACCCCTTGCCACGCGCCTGCACAACTGACGCCTCCCGCCCGTTCGGTTGCATTTCCCAACCAATGCCCGTTCGTTGCCGTTGCGCTTGCCGATTTCTTCCGTCCACCAGGAGCAGCCCATTGCTCGGCTTGCCCATTCGGTGGATGCAGTTTATGGTCAACGGCGCATGACTTTGGACCAGACTTCGGCAGCTCAGGGGAGCACCCCATGTGCTCTCCGTGCATTGTGTGTTGCCCGGCACTCCTATCTGAGTGAGCACATCGCCCGGTACTTCGCGGCGATGGGGTTGACCACCACCAACGTCGTCGGACTCGATTCGGCGGTTAGCGCCGCCTCCGATTGCGCGCCCGACATCGTGATCTGCGACTACGACGTGCTGGCTACGATTCCGCTGGAGGTGTGGGAGAACGACTCGCTGCTGTCGAATACTCCCGTGGTCGCTGTCAGTCTGACCAGGCACGCCGAGGAGCTGCATTTGCTCGACGTCAACGGCATCGCGGGATTCCTCTACCTCCCCACTCTCGAGGAAGCGCCGGCGCTCAGGGTTCTGCGGGCAGCGGCGACGCGCGCCAGGTACTCGCTCGGCCCCAACCTCACCGCGCCAAGGGCGATGGAGCGCGGTTAAATTTAGGAGCATGAGCTCGAACCCGATCACGGGCGTCTTCAACGACGGTTACATAAGCGAAGCGTACGAGGCGTACCGGCGTGACCCATCGTCGGTCGACGAATCGTGGCGCCAGTTTTTCCGATTTGCCGAAAGCCTCGGCGGCGCGCCGTCCCCCGCACCCGGACCGACAACAGCAGCGGGCCAACTGGATCCCGCTTTTCTTCGCGATGTCGCCGCGGCGGCTGAGCTGGTCGATGCCATCCGCAGCTACGGCCACCTTGCGGTACCACTCGATCCACTCGGCACCCCGCCCGAAGGCACACCCGAGCTGACGCCGGAATTCCACGGCCTGAGCGAAGAACATCTCGCCAGCATTCCAGGCATCGTGCTCGGCGCGAACGGTGGCAGCGCCGCCGACGTCGTCGCCAGGCTGCGTGAGCTGTACTCATCCCGAATCGGATTCGAGATCTCCCATCTCGGACGCGTCGAAGAACGCGAATGGCTGCGCGAACAGATCGAGAGCGGCCGGCTCAACACGCCTCTGAGCGCGGAGGAAAAGAAGGCAATACTGCAGAGACTGACCGAAGTCGATGGACTGGAAAGATTTCTCGGACGCGCGTATCAGGGATATAAGCGCTTCTCGATCGAGGGCACCGATGTTCTGGTTCCAATGCTCGATGTCGCGATCGAAAGCGCTGCCGCGCACGGCGCGCGCGAAGTCGATCTCGCGATGGCGCATCGCGGCCGAATCAATGTGCTGGCGCACACCCTCGGCAAACCTTACGCGACCATCTTCGAGGAATTCGAGGGCAAGCACGCCGCGACCAACGCGGTGAGCGAGACGGGCGACGTCAAATATCACCTCGGCGCTACAGGCACCAGAAAGGTCGCCAATGGCGGCGAGGTCGAAGTCGTGCTCATCCCGAATCCGAGCCACCTCGAGGTGGTGAATCCGGTGCTGGAAGGTGTCGCGCGCGCGCGGCAGGTATTGGCGGGCGACGGTGAGCGCGACGAGTCGGCGGTGGTGCCGATCTGCGTGCACGGTGACGCCGCGTTCCCGGGCGAAGGAGTGGTGCCCGAGACGTTCAATCTGTCCGGCCTCAACGGTTTCAGGACTGGTGGCACGCTCCACATCATCGTCAACAACCAGGTCGGCTTCACCACTGATCCGATCGATGCGCGATCGACGCGCTATGCGAGCGATCTCGCCAAGGGATTCGAGGTGCCAATCGTCCACGTCAACGCCGACGACGCCGAGTCGTGCGTGCACGTTGTGCGTCTGGGCATCGAGTATCGCGCCAGGTTTGGCAAGGATTTCCTGATCGACGTCGTCGGCTACCGGCGTCACGGTCACAACGAGACCGACGAGCCGGCGTTCACCCAGCCCGAGCTGTACAAGAAGATCCGATCGCATCCTTCGCCGCGCGAAGTCTGGGGTAGCCGGCTGGTTGCCGAAGGGGTGGTGACGGAGGACGACGTGAAGCGGCTCGACGCCGAAGCCGCCGCCAACTTCGATCGCATCCAGACGGCAATGAAGGCGGGCGAGATCCACCCGCCGGAATACAATCCGGCCAAAGCGGCGCAGGCCGATCAGTCGGGCGCCGGCAGTGGTGACACCGCGGTGAGCGCGGACATTCTCCGCGAACTCAACGACCGACTCCTCAAGTGGCCGGCGACGCTGAAGGTGAATCCGCGACTGGCGAAGACCCTCGCGCGTCGCGCCGATGCGATGGGCGAGGCGGGCGGCATCGATTGGGGTCACGCCGAGGCGCTGGCGTTCGCGTCGCTCCTGACTGAAGGCACATCGGTGCGGCTGTCGGGTCAGGATTCGCAGCGCGCGACGTTCTCGCATCGTCAGGCGGTGCTCCACGATTCAGAGACGGGCGAGACTTACGTTCCGCTCGAGCACGTCACCGACGGCTCGGGCGAGAAAGCAGCGCGGATCGAAGTGCACAACAGTCCGCTGTCGGAGACGGCAGTGCTCGGCTTCGAGTACGGCTACAGCACGGCGGCAGAGAACACTCTGGTGTTGTGGGAAGCGCAGTACGGCGATTTCGTGAATGTCGCGCAGCCGATCATCGACCAGTTCATCGCTGCCGACCGGGCGAAGTGGGGACAGGACTCGTCGCTGGTTCTGCTCCTGCCGCACGGCTACGAAGGACAAGGTCCCGAACATTCGAGCGCGCGGCTCGAGCGGTTCCTGCAACTGTGCGCCGAGGGAAACCAGCGCGTCGCGTATCCGTCGACGCCGGCGCAGTACTTCCACATCCTGCGGCGACAGGCGCAGCTATACGAGCGTCGCCCGCTGATTCTGATGCAGCCCAAGAGCCTGCTGCGTCTTCCGGAAGCGGCATCGAAGCTCACCGATCTGACGAGCGGGGCGTTCCGCCCGGTGATCGACGATCCGGTTGCATCCAATTCGAGAGAGTCAGTGACTCGTCTGGTCTTCTGCACGGGCAAGGTCTATTACGATCTCGCGACCAAGCGCGCGCCGCACGTGGCGCTGGTGCGGGTCGAAGAGCTTTATCCGTGGCCGGGCAATCAGGTGGCGGAGATCGTCGACTTGTATCCTGAGATCGAGGAAGTGGTGTGGGCGCAGGAAGAGCCGAAAAATCAGGGCGCGTGGTCGTACGTGTCGCCGCGGCTCAGGGTGTCGACTGGCAATGCGCTGCTGACGCGTTATGTGGGCCGCCCCGATCGAGCCAGTCCGGCGGAAGGCTACGCCGAGGCGCACAAGAAGGAGCAGGAGCGCATCGTGGCGGAAGTGAACGCGCCGATGCAGCAGCTGCCCGGCGTGAAACGCCGCGGGATGGCGGTCAAAACCTGAGCAGCATCGTCCGACAAGTGAAACGGGCAGCATCTGTCGCCGCACTGACCGCGGTGGCGGCGCTGGTTCTGGCGCCGTCGGTCGCGCGCGCGCAGGGCATCTATCCATCGACGGCAAGCGTGGTGATTCAGAACGCGCCGGAGCGGATGCGAGTCCTCTGGATCGCGGCGCATCCCGACGATGAGGATACTCAGCTCATTGCGTGGCTGGCGCGCGGCCGCCGGGTCGAAACCGCGTACCTGTCGCTCACCCGCGGCGACGGCGGGCAGAATCTGATCGGTAACGAGCTCGGCGAGGCCCTCGGCGTAATTCGCACTGAGGAGCTGCTTGCGGCTCGGCGGATCGACGGCGCGCACCAGTACTTCGCGCGCGGCTACGATTTCGGGTTCTCGAAGACCGCTGACGAGACGCGGAAGCACTGGCCGCAGGATTCTCTGCTGAACGATGTAGTGACGGTGATGCGCGCGTTCAGGCCGCACATCGTGATCACGACTTTCTCGGGAACTCCGCGCGACGGCCATGGCCAGCACCAGATCTCGGCGATCGTGGCGCGGCAGGCGTACGATCTCGCCGCCGACACGGTGCGGTTTCCGGTGCGCACGTTCGGAGCACCGTGGACGCCGCTCAAGTTCTACAGGCTGGCGCGATTTTCCCCGCAGGACAGGACGATCGCGATCAACGTCGGCGAGTACGATCCGTATCTTGGGATGTCGTACCAGGAGATCGCTGCCGACAGCAGGTCGCAGCACAAGTCGCAGGGCGAGGGAACGCTGCGTCGCAAGGGAGTCGTCTGGGATTACCTGACGCGCGAGGATTCGCGGGTACCCGCGCCGGCGCCGAAGGACGAACAGTCGATTTTCGCGGGGCTCGACACCACGAAGCTGCTGGTGCAGGACGGACGCGTGACGCCGCCGCAGCTGCCGTCACCGATCGCAGTGGAGGCGGTCGCGGATCGGCGCGCGGTTGCGGTTGGCGATTCAGCGCGGATCACGATGACGGTCTACAATCGTGGACGCGTGCCGGTGGTGATCTCGCCGGTGGAATTCCAGCGAGTCACGGTTGCCCCGGACTCGAGCTATCGCTGGACCGAGTGGCTGGTTGGCAAGGAGATCACCCAGCCGTGGTGGCTGGCGCAGCCACGGAACGGCGATCTGTTCACGCCGAAGATCGACGGCATCTCCGAGGACGAACGGGAGCGTCGGAGCTGGGCCCATGTCACCGTGCAGCCGGTCGGCGGGGCGCAGATGGAGATCTCGTCGCCGATCGTTTTCCACTACGTCGATCGGGTGCGTGGCGACGTGCAACAGCCGTTGATCGTAGCGCCCGGAATCTCGATCACTCTGGAGCAGGCGGTGGCGATGGCGCGTGCCAACGGACCGTTCAATCAGCTGGTCAGGACGACGCTGCGCTCGGCAATGTCCGACACCGTGCCGGTGACGGTGACGCTAACGTTGCCGCGGGGTCTGAGGGCGGATTCGCTGTCGCGCACGGTGACGATGGCGCCGGGCAGTGTCAGGACGCTGGCGTTCAGAGTGCGCGGAACGTTGCCGCGCGGCAGCCACTCGATAACTGCCACCGCGTCGGCGAAGGGCCGGGCGTTCCGTTCCGGATACATCCCTATCGACTATCCCCACATCGATCCGCAGCGCATTTACCGGCCGTCGACGCTGGCGATCAACGCCGTCGACATCGCCTTGCCGCCACGACTCAATGTCGCGTACATCCCGGGCGTTGGCGACAACGTCGCGCCGGTGCTGCAGCAGCTCGGCGTCCCGCTCACGATCATCGATCCCGACGACATTCCGCAGACCGATCTCAGCAAGTTCACCGCAATCGTCGTGGGTCCCCGCGCGTATCAGGCGAGCGGGAGTCTGCAGAGCAACAACGACTACCTGCTCTCCTATGTACGGAACGGTGGACGGATGGTGGTGCAGTACGGCCAGGGAGAGATGCAGCGCCCGGGGATCATGCCGTACCCGATTACGCTCAAGCAGCCGGCGGAGCGGGTGACGGACGAGAACGCGCCCGTCGCCTTTACCGATCCGAAATCGCCGCTGCTCAACGCACCGAATAAAATCACCCAGGAAGATTTCAGGGACTGGGTGCAGGAGCGGGCGACATACATGCCGAGCACTTTCGATTCGCACTATCGGACAATGCTGGCGATGAACGATCCGGGCGAGCAGCCGAATCGGGCCGCGATTCTCGCCGCCGCTTATGGGCGGGGCACGTACATCTACGTGCCGCTGGCGCTGTTCCGGCAGTTGCCCGCGGGCGTGCCCGGTGGCGCGCGGATCTTCGCCAACCTGCTCGGCGGCAACACCATAAAATGAGACGAGCACTGCGCTTTGCTGCGGCGCTGGCGATGTGCCTGTCGGCGTGCAGCTCCGACAATCGCAAGGTGCTGATCGTCTATTCGCCCCATGGTAAGGAGCTGCTCGACTACTTCGAGAAAGCATTCGAGAAAGCGCACCCGGACATCGACGTGCAGTGGGTGGACATGGGGTCGCAGGAAGTACTGGAGCGCGTGAGGGCCGAGAAGCCGAATCCGCAGGCCGACGTGTGGTTCGGCGCGCCCGCCGAGGCGTTCGATCGGGCGACGAAGGAAAATCTGCTGCAGCCTTACAAGCCGACGTGGGCGGATGCGATCGACGCCGAGGGGCGGGACGCCAACAGCAACTGGTACGGCACGTATCTCACGCCCGAGGTGATCGGTTACAATCGCGAGGCGGTGAGCGACGCGGAGGCGCCGAAGGACTGGGACGATCTGATCGATCCGAAGTGGAAGGGAAAGATAGTGATCCGCGATCCGATCGCGTCGGGGACGATGCGGGCGATTTTCGGGGCGATCGTGGCGCGCTCGGTTGCGCAAACGGGGAAGCCCGATGCAGGCTATGATTGGCTGCGGAAGCTCGACGCAAATACCCGGGAGTACACCCTGAATCCGACGATCCTCTATCAGAAGCTGGGGCGGCAGGAAGGCGTGGTGACGATGTGGGACATGCCTGACTTCGCGACGCTGGAGCAGCGGACGCGGATTCCGATCAAGTACGTCATACCAAAGAGCGGCACGCCATTGCTGGTGGATGGGATCGGGATCGTGCGCGGTACGAAGCACCAGAAAGAGGCGGAGGAGTACTACGAATTCGTGACGACGCCGGAAGCGATGATCGCGGCGGCGGATTCGTTTCTGCGGATTCCGGCGCGGAAGGACATTCCGGTGGAGAAGCTGCCGTCGTGGATTCGCGACGCGATGTCGCAGATCAAGCCGATGCCAGTCGATCGTGAAGTGATGGCCGCGCACCTCGATGAGTGGATGAAGTACTGGGACGCGAACATCAGGAACCGCGGAAAGAACCAGTGAGCGGCGCGCCGCAGGCGCGAAACGAAGCTCCATCCGGTAAGAGCGGCTCGCTCGCTCTGAACGGCGTCACGCGCCGGTTCGGCGATTTCACAGCCGTCGACAACATCTCTATCGAAGTGGGCGCGGGCGAACTCCTGGCGCTGGTGGGTGCGTCCGGCTCTGGCAAGACGACGACGCTGCGAATCGCAGCGGGCTACGAAGCACCGGACAGCGGAACGGTAACTCTGGGTGGCGAAGACATCACCCGGGTGCCGCCGGAGCGGCGCGGATTCGGGATGGTATTCCAGCACTACGCGCTGTTTCCACACATGCCGGTTGAGCAGAACGTCGCGTTCGGGCTGGAGGCGCGCGGAGTCGGGAAGGCAGAGCGTCTGGAGAAGGCACGGGCGGCGCTGGCGAGCGTGGGACTCGAGGGCGCGGGCGCGAGGCCGATTCAATCGTTGTCGGGTGGTGAGCAGCAGCGGGTGGCGCTGGCGCGGGCGCTGGTGATCGAGCCGAGGGCGTTGCTCCTGGATGAGCCGCTATCGAACCTCGATCCGACGCTGAGACAGGCGATGCGTGACGATCTGCGCGCGATGTTGCGGCGAGTAGGAGTGCCGGCATTGTTCGTGACGCACGATCAGGAAGACGCGTTCGCGATCGCCGACCGCATTGCGCTGCTCAAAAACGGGAAGCTGCTGCAGTCTGGAACGCCGGAGGATCTGTACCATTCGCCGGCATCGCGCGAAGTCGCCGCTTTTATTGGGCGCGGAAGCATCGTGCCGGCGGTCGACAAGGGCAACGTCGCGACGGTCACGATCGGTGGAGTGGCGCGCGATCTGGCGGTGACGAGGCCCGCCGGAGTGCAGTCGCCGGTCGCGAACGCGTTCGTGGTGTTGCGCCCCGACGCGCTGGAGATGGCGCGCGGGGCGAGCGTGCTGGCGTGGAAAGGCAAGATCACCAACCGCCGGTTCGCGGGCGGGCTCGTCGTCTATCGGATCCAGCTCGACGACGGAATCACCGTGGATGTCGAATCGCCATCGAGCTCGGCGCACGAGGACGACAACGTGTCGGTGTCGCCGCTCAAGGGGCCGTTTCCGCTGGTGCCGGGATGAAGTCGGCGTTCAGGCGACAGAGCTGGATCCTGGCGGTTCCGGTGATCGCGCTGCTGTTGTGGACCGTCGTGTACCCCAACGTGGCGGTGATTGCGGGAAGCTTTGAAGACGGGCTCGGGCACTGGCGCGAATTCGCGAATAGTCCCGCCGATCGCGAGGCGCTATGGACCAGCATCGTGATCTCGGTCGCGTCGGTGTTCGCGTCGCTGGCTGTCGGAGTGCCGCTCGCGTTTCTGCTGGGACGCTTCGAGTTTCCGGGCCGGCGATTGCTGCGCGCCGTTGCAACGCTTCCCGCCGCGCTGCCGCCTCTGGTTGGCGTAATCGCATTTCTCTTTTTGTACGGCGAGAGCGGGGTGATAACGCGCGCGATCCAGCGCGCGTTCGGCATGGCGGAGGCGCCGTGGCGCTTGCAGGGCATCGGCGCGATCGTCTTCGTCCACGCCTACACGATGTACGTGTACGTCTTCCTGTTCGTCTCGGCGGGACTCGAGCGATTCGACGCGACGCTCGACGAAGCTGCGTCGGGACTAGGCGCGAACACCTGGCACCGACTGCGACGGGTGACATTGCCGCTGCTGATGCCGGCGGTCGCGGGATCGATGCTGCTGGTGTTCATGAATTCGCTCGGCTCGTTCTCGGCGCCGTACATCTTCGGTGGAGGGCTGAGGGTGTTGTCGACGCAGATCCTGGCGTCCAAGACCAATGGCGCGATGGGGCTCGCGTACGTGGAGACGACGGTGCTGGCGCTGAGCGCGGTGGCCGGACTGGCGCTGTTTCGGTGGCTGGATCGGAAGCGACGTTACACGCTGGCGAGCAAAGGCGGGCGGACGCGAAGAGTGATCAGGTCGCGAAAGATCCAGATCTTCACGACGATCGCGTCGGCGATTCTGGTGATCATGCTGGTGCTGCCGCACCTGATGGTGATTCTGGTGTCGTTCGCGCGGGATGGAGTGTGGACGACCCAGGTTCTGCCGCCCGAGTACACTCTCGAGAATTACAGGCGACTCTTTTCGGAAGCGGAGCTGTGGCGGCCGATCACCAACAGCGTGTCCATGGCGTTGATCGCGACGGCGGCGAACCTGGTGGTCTGCTTCATCGCCGGATATCTGATCGTTTTCCGCAGGTTCAGGGGGCGCGGACTGCTCGAGCTGCTGGTGGCGTTGCCGTGGGCGATTCCTGCGACGGCGATCGCGCTCGGTCTCGCGGCAACCTTTAGCAGAAACGATCTGCTCACCGGCCGAGTGCTGCTGGTCGGGACATTCTGGATCCTGCCGCTGGCTTATTTCATCCGCGACATCCCGCTGGTGGCGTCGGCGGTGGAGTCGTCGCTGCGGCAGATGGACGCGTCACTCGAGGACGCGGCGCGCGGGCTGGGAGCATCGTGGTTTCTCACCATGCGACGTGTGATTCTTCCCGCTGCGCGGCCGGGACTGGTCGCGGGAGGGTTACTCGCGGCGGTGACGGCGGTGGGCGAATTCGTCGCGAGCGTGGTGCTGTACACTCACTCGAATCGGCCGATCTCGATGGAGATCCTCGCTCAGCTGCGAGCGTTGGCATTCGGGACGGCGGCGGCGTACAGCGTGCTGCTGATTTTGTTGGTGCTGCTCATGGCGGTGGCCGCCAGAAGTTTTGAGGAGAGGATCGCGTAATCGTTAACTGCAACGGAACGGGCGGGAGGCGTCTGGGATCAGGCGCCTGGCTTCAGGTTACGACCGTGGGACGTAGTTGTGCGCACGAAAGTCAGTTGCCTCTCGATTGAATCGCGCGGGAGTATGTCCCACGGTAGTTACCCGTCGCCAGGCGCCTGCACACCTGACGCCACCCGCCCGTTCCGTTGCAGCTCGCAGACACTCGTTCAGTTGCAATTGCGACGCGAGCTAGGGAAAAACCACCTACGCCCGTGGTGGTGCCGCGCCCCGGATGGTGCTAAAGTTGGTGCGAGCACATCTCCAACCTCGAGGATGCGTCAATGGGCGTTGATGCCGATGCGGTCAAGGATGTAGAGCCGGCACCAGCAAAGGCTGGGTTGTGGGAGGATTTCGTCGACATTTTCTACGCGCCGTCGCAGGTCTTTGCGCGCAGGGCGGACGGAAAATTCGGGATGGCGCTGCTGATCCTGCTCGTCGCGTCGGTCGTTCTCTATTTCCTGACCAAGAACGCGATGGCGCCGATCATGGACGCGGAATTCGCGCGCAATGGCGCTGCGGCGATGCGCAAGAACCCGAACCTCACCGCCGAGCAGCTGGCGTCGGGCCGCGGATTCTTCGAGAAGATGGCCCCGATTTTCTTTCTGGTGGTCCTGACGATCACGGTTTTCGGAACCGGCATCGTGCTATGGCTGGTCGGCAAACTGTTCGACGCCAAGGAGGGCGTCGCCGCGGCGATCATGGTTGCGACTTATTCCGAGATCCCGCGCCTCGTGCAGATCCTCGTCAACGCGGCGCAGGCGCTGTTCATGAGTCCGGAGAGTCTCAACTCGGCCAACAGCGTGGGGCTGAATCTGGCGCGCTTCATGGATCCGGATAAAACATCACCGGTGCTGATCGCGCTCGGGAGCCGGGTCGATCTGTTCACGATCTGGGTGACGGTGCTGCTGGCGATCGGGCTGCACGTGGTCGGAAAGATCCCGAAGCAGCAGGCGTACATCGCGGGGGCGATCGTCTGGGTTGTCGGAGCATTGCCTGCGGTCCTTGGGGCTTTGCGCGCGGGGTAGGACAAAAGCAACTGAACGGGTGCGAGACGTCAGTAGCGTAGATGCCGGTTACGGGGCGAGATAAAAGGCAACTGAACGGGTGCGAGACGTCAGTAGCATAGATCTCAGTGACCAGTTCACGACGTCGGTACGTTTCTCCTGGCGGTACGGCACAAGCGTATCGCCAGGAGGGCGCCACTTAGCGCGGATTGCGCGCGGCCAGCGTGTTCCAGCGCGCCATGACATCCTTGTACTGAGCTCTCGCCTTCATCACGGCGTCGAGCTCGCGCGCGGTTGGGGCGACGTCGGCGGACTGCATTGCCATCGCAGCCGACATCATCGCCGCTTGCACACTCTCCAGGGTGGGTGCGCCGCTCGGCGCCTGGCGGAATCCGAATCCCCGTCTCGCGCCGGGAGTTTGTGCTGGCGCGATGGAGTCGATTCGGGCCTTCAATGCGGCGTCGCCGGTGCTCGTCAGTCGAGCGGACATCGCGCGCGCCGACACGTAAGCCGCGCGAAGCGCGACGGCTCCGTCGTACATCTCACGCGAAAGCGCGGACACCTGGGCGATCACTGAGGCTGGAGTCTTCACGCGTGGATCGAGCACCAGCCTGAGCGGCTGCGTGTAAGTCTTGCCGTCGACGACAAGTCGCACTGTGTAAGCGCCGGGCGGGGCCCACGGGGTATTCGGAACCAGGTATGTCCGATGCGGAACAGCTCCGCCCTCAGACTGGCCGGTGCCAGCGATCGGCTCGTAGCGCATGTCCCAAACGAAGCGATGCATTCCCGAGCGCGACGAGAGCGCAGAGTTCGGAGCTGCCCAGTAGAGCGGAACGGAACAGTGGGGCGCGCTCGTGTTTCGCTGGCATACCTTGTTGTATTCTTCCGGATTCAAGGCGGGATCGGGCCCCGGAATGGTGTCGGTACTCGAGTAAGTGCGTATGACTTTCCCACCCGCGTCGACGAATTGCAGACTCACCTTGCCGGCATTGGCAGCGAGGAAGTAGTCGATGACCGCACCGGCGGGCGGGTTCTCGCCGGCTGGAATTTCCGGCGGCCACGGCGTTGGATCGTTTTCCGCGAAGCGGACGCGGACCGCGGTTGCAGGTTTGACTAGATAGGATGAAGACCGCGCGTTACCAGCGGCCGCGATCGCCCGCAGCGGCGTCACGTTGTCGAGAATCCAGAAGCCTCGGCCGTGGGTGCCGGCGATGAGGTCCGAGCAGAGACACGCGGAGTCATCCTTCAGCTCGAGATCGCGCACGGAGATCGCCGGCATGTTGATGCGCAGCGATTGCCAGTGCTCGCCATCGTCGTAGGAGACCCACACCTGGGTGTCGGTACTCGCGTACAGCAGGCCCTTCACCTTCGGATCTTCGCGGATCGAGTTCGTCACGGCGCCGGGAGTGATACCGGTGTTGATCTCGGTCCAGGTGCGTCCGCCGTCATGCGTCCGCCACAGGTGCGGATTCATGTCGTCGATTCGCATCGTATTCGCCGCCGCGTACGCGGTGTTCGCGTCGAAGTGCCCCGCCTCGATGTTGAAGATGCGCGTCCATGGCTTGATCTGCGGCGGCGTCACGTTCGTCCACTTTGCGCCCCCGTCGCTCGTCACCTGAATGTTGCCATCGTCAGTGCCCGCCCAGATGACGTTGATGTTCCTTG
>DASSNV010000225.1:0-8039 GCA_035701245.1 Gemmatimonadaceae bacterium
ACTACTCTCAGCTTCCTTCAGAATTCCGACGATCTGCTCGTCGGTAAATCTCGACTTCCGCATCGACCAGTCCTCCTCGCCGCCAGAGCGGCATCAAGGACTGTCAACTTATTTCCGGACCTCTAAATTGGGCTACCGTCAGGAGTTGTAGATGGACGCCAAGATACGGGATGTGCCATGAATCTCTCCGTTATCGGCGCAGTATTCAACGGTGGCAACTTCGGCTTTTGCGGCCAGGCTCAGCAGGTAAATATTTCCAAAATAGTAGGGGCAAACGTAAAGGTGATGCGCGGCCCGGCCCCATATCAGTGGTCTTACGACTGCGATCCGTGGGGTAACGCCGTTTGCCACACGGTAAGTGGCTCGCAGTCCGTCCGGCTGAGACCGGTACCAGTCGCACTCAAGGAGAAGGCGTCCGTGCAGGTCGTGAATTTCGCCGCCACTACGACACCGGTAACCTTCACTGGCTTCCTGAATCCGGATTCCCTAACCGTTCAGGGGGGTCGCCAGCCCTTTACGTTCGAGGTAACCTCATGGGCGTGGACAGGCGCCGACTCAACGCGGGCCACCGTGACGTCTGGGCCAACCTGCCTCTACCCATCAGGGGTCGCGCCGACGCGTAAGTGCGTGTTTACGCCTCAGGAAGCGGGTCGGATGGTAGTCTCCGGCTTTGCCGGCGGATATACCCAGACGGCGTCGATCTCGATTCAGTGCTTTGTGAATCCAGCCGACTTCATCGCAAACGACACAGCGAACGACTTTTCGGCCCGCGCCGAGCTCTTAGAGGCTCTCGGCCTTGCGAATCCAGATTCGTCACCGACAGCGGGATGGAACTCGAGCAACCCCAAGGGGTGGAAAAACGAAACTCCCGGAGTTTTGTGGAAGCTTCCGAACGGAGGTGGCTACCAGTTTGTACCATACGATGACCCATCATCCACAGCCTGCCACGCAAACCTCCCGCAGTCGGCGTTTGACGCCTCGGCGGCACCGGTGCCAGGTGCAATTCCTGTCGCTGGTGTGCATGTGCACCCCTCGCAGTGGTTTGAGCAGATGTATGGATGTGACAGCGCCTACAATACCAAAGGTGTATTGGTGCGCGCTGCACAATTTCCCGGGGATGTGGACGAAAATGGGCAACCTCGCCCGACGATTCGCCAATCGAAAGAGGACGCGACCTATGGCGGGAGCGACGATGACTGGCGCTGGGTGGAGTCAAACGGCATGCCCTTGTTCATTATGACCGACTACGGTTACGCGTTGCGTCTCGATGATCCGATGACGGGGAGCTTGCGGGGGCCTCATAAAGCGTGGCCGGTCGGAAGGCTCGCAGCGGCGGAAAGCCCAGCTGCGCGAAAATGCAGTTGGGTCAAAAAATACAAGAGTTAAAAGCAGGCTCGTTGGCTCATGCAATCTTCCCACAATAAACCCTTGAGGGGCTCGTACATCTCCTATATGCGCTCGATCTCTATTCTTCTTGCGGCAATTATTCTCGGGCGATCAGCAGCCGCGCAAGCCACTTGCCACGCACCCGACGACGAAAGTGCCCGTGTGATTTATCAGATTAGTGGAATGATGGATACTGCGCAGAGGATGACCCAAATCCGGTCGGATTTTGGGATCCCGCTAGTGTCCTTGTCCGAGATTGTGCTTGTATCCGACTCTGCCGTGTGCGCCCGAGCTGGACAAGCGTTAGACTCTCTCCTACACGTCTGGAATCCGAATGCAACCATTCCGGCGGTCTGGCCGGAACCGCTTTACGTATTCAAAATCGGGAGCTCGTTCGCGGCAATGGATCGAAGCACTCCAAACCAACCGGCCTATTGGGTGATCTTTCTTAGTCCGTTATGGGCATATAAGGCGGTATTAAGAATGTGATTCTACAATGCGTCAACAGAGCCAAAAAAAACCCGGCCAAGCTGGCCGGGTTTTTGTGTTAACGGGCAATTACGGACAAGTCGTAGTGAACGTATTGGGGAGCTGCGCGATCACCACTCCTCGCGACGTCGCGCCGACGAGTACAAGCTGGCCTGTGGCGGCCTGCAACGCCGCCTTGATCGGGCCGATGATGGGGTCCTTGATCGGGATCGACCCCACCTTCAGGTAGCAGTTGGTGTCGTAGATCTCGATCAGCGGCTCGGACGACGCGGCGAAGGCTAGCCGCGTGTTGAGCGGGGCTTTCGTAGCGTCATTCCGGGGATGGAAGTCGAGGCCGGCGTTGGTAGCTGTCGTGCCCAACTCGCCCATCAGTCTCAGGTTCGGGTTCAATAGGTAGGTCGAATCGGCACGGATCGCCGACAGACTTCCGTCGAAGTTTATCGCAACGCCCTGCATCGTCGCCGATGTGCTGGCGATGAAGTCGGTGACGTCAGCGGCGGGGGAGACGCCCCTGTCGATCCACCAGTAAGTCGGATCGAAACCCGTATCCACATCATACATAATGGCGCGGCTGTTGATTACGCTACCGCCCTCACCGAACACGGCGCGCCGGAAGTTGCCGGAGTTGCGCACGAAGGTTGTGTCGCGGAACGCGAGCTCCTGGATTCGGACGACCGTCGACTGGAGCGTCACCGGGTCGATGAACGGAACGAGCGTCACGGAGTCGCGAGTGATGGCATCGTATCTCACGATTTCCAGGGTGTCGCCGCGGGCGCCGGTCTGTCCGATCGCCTGCTCGTAGAAGTAGTGCGACACGTGACGATCGAGCGGACCGCCTGCCGTCACGCCCCTGGTCAGGTTCTCCCAGCGAAGCGTGCCGTTTCGGCTCGAGAACGGACCGGGCTGTCCCGGTGTCGGCGTGGTCGAGTATGTCAGGACTACTTCGCCACCCGAGCCCGGTGTGCAGCTTCCGGCCGGCGCTATACAAGTCGCGCCGATGTACTGTGGGCGATCGCTGAAGTCATACTTGGTGCGAACGCGAATCGGCAAGCCGCTCGTCGCGGACGTCGTCGTCGTGATCGTGTAGACGATGATGTTCGGCAGCATGTAGCGGAACACTTCCGATCCGCTGCCACCGGCCAGACCGGTGTTCAGATCGACGTAGCTGATCTGCGTGCCACCCGAGTTTGCAACCAGCAGCGTGTCGCCCATCGTGCCGTTGCGGTCGCGCGGCCACCCCGTGATTCCCCACGGGCGCGAGCCGACGATGATCGGCGTCTTGAACGAGGAATCCGAGAGGTTGAAGACCTCGACCTGGTTTCTCGCGATGTTGGTGAGGTACAGGCGGTCCTTGCCGGCGTGGTACAGCGCGTCGGCTACCTGGCCGCCAAACGGCAGCGGACGGGTCACTCCGGCCACGACTGTAACGGTGTCGATGCGGTCCACACCGCTTGCAAGCTTCGCGTAGGCTCTGACGCCGTTCGAATTCTGGGCGAACACCTGGATGTAGGCGATCGTCGGGAAGTTCGTGTACGGCAGATTCATCTTGAAGGTGTGCGGCTGGAACGTCAGCTGACCCGACGATGCGAAGGTCTGGGTGTCGTCGATCGGCCCACCCGGAGTGCTTCTGACCTCGTAGCCGAGCTGACTGATGCCGCTCGGATCGTCGGCTTCGACGTGCACGGTATCGGTGACTTCCACGCGCTTGGCGTGACCGCAGGCGTTGTCGAACGCCGAGTTGCCGACGCAGTACTGGTTAACGACAGGCACCGAGTTGATCTGCGCCGCCGTCTGGACGTTGATCGTGATCGACGGACCCGTCGCGCGCTGCCCGAGCGAATCGCGCAGGAACGGCGTGATCGTCAGCGTTCCCGGAGTTGCGTTCGCCGGAATCGCGATGGTGTCCTGCATGGTTGTCGAATCGCTGAGCGGGCTCGAGAACAGGGCCGAATCGTTGCGCACGACCGGGCCCGTGGAATTGAGCCCGAGCGACATCACCTTCGTCGCCGTCTTGCCCATCACCGTCACCAGAATCGACTTGCCGACGACCGCGGAGCTACCCGAGAACGGGCTCAGGATGCGAACTTCCGGCGGCGGCAGGTTGCCGGTCGCCATGATCAGTGTATCGACGCCCGATGAATTGCCGGCGCCGTCGAATGCCGTCGCGGTGATCGTCACCGGGGTGCCCGGCGGGACGCTGCGCGACGAGAAGAGCGTAAACGGCAGCTGAATGTCCGTGACTGCGCTCGTGAACACCGTGTCGTAGACGAATCCGACCGCACCGATTGCCTGCACGTGGATGGTCTTGAGGCCGAGGTTGTCCTTGGCCTGGGTCGTGAACGCGATGACCGTGTCCGCCCGTCCACCGAGTGCGGTGAGGTCGAGCGTCGGCGGAATGCGATCGCGCTGCGGATCGATCGATGTGTTGTCGTTGCAGGCAGCGACAGCAAGTGAGATCGATGCTGCAACCGCGGCCCATCTGAGGCCGCGGTTGAGCCCACGAACAAGTGCTTTATGCATACGAGTCACCTTTAACGGGTGGCTGGTGGGTTCGGATTCGACGAGCCTGGAATCGGCGCGCCGTCATCGATGATGTGAGGCGTGACAAGAATGAGCAGGTCACGCTTCTCGTCGTCGGTGCGCGTCTCGCCGAACAGCCTGCCGATGAGCGGCAGGTCGACGAGCAGCGGAATGCCCGACTTGGACTGCGTTGTCTGCGTGACGGTCAGGCCGCCGATCACAGCGGTCTCGCCGTCGCCAACGAGGAGCTGGGTGTCACCCGACTGCTTGCCGAAGATGAACCCGACGTCGGATGCAGCGAGCTGCGCGTCGGAGTTCTCGGCGTGCAACAACAGCAAGATCTGCCGATTGTTGGTGATGTGCGGGGTGACGGTGAGAATGATACCGACCTGCTTCATCTGCACCGTCGCGCGCGGCTGCGCGTTCGGGGTCGTCGCGCCACTCAGGTTCGCGGTGTTCGCGTCGAGCACGCGGATCGGAATTTCCTGACCGACCTGGATCGAAGCCTGTCTGTTGTCGAGCGTCACGATGCTCGGCTCCGCCTGTAAATCGGCGAGCCGGACTTCCTGGAGCGCGTCGAGGAAGCTGGTGAGCTGGAACTTGCCAAGCGCGGTCGAGAACACCACGCTGAGCGCCGGATTGACGACGCGGGCGTTGGCGTTTGCGATCGCCGACAGGGCGTTGCCGCCAAGCAGAATTCTGTCGCCGTTGAATGGCGTGCCGCCGCCAAGCGCGTCTGGCACTCCATCGCCGTTGGTGTCGATCGGCTTGAGAGTCGCCGGGTCCGGACGCTTCACAAGCTGGCTGAAGAACTGGTCGGTGCCGGTACCGAGATCGTACGACAGTCCGATGTCTTCGATATTGGTTCTGTTGACGAAGATGATCTTGGCCTTGATGCCGACCTGCGGAGTGCGGACGTCGAGGTTGTGCACGTACTGCAGGACGTCGGCGAGGCGTGATGCCGTCTCAGTGATGATGAGCGTGTTGGTGGTGCTGTCAGCGGCGACGAGGCCGCGGGCAACGCAACCCTGCCGCGAATTCGCCTGCGGGACGTTGTTGCTGGTCGGGATCTGCGGACAATCCTTCTGCAGGAGCTGCTGGATCGTCGGGACGAGATTGGACGCGCGGGCGTAGTTGATCGAGACCAGCTGCGTCTGCAGCGGCTCTGACGCCTGGCGATTCAGAATGTTGGCGTAGCTGTCGACAGTTATGATGCCGGAGACTGGATCCTCCGAAGCGGCGAGACCCTGGCCCTGGAGAATCGCGCGCAGCGCGACGTCCCACGGCTGGTTCTTCACTTCGGCGGTGACGCTTCCGGTTACATCCTTGCCGACCACGATCGTGCGGCCGGAGAACGCGGCGAACGAAGCGATGACGTCACGAATGTCGGTGTCCTGGAACGTGACGGTGATCGGCGGCTGCTGTGACTGCTGTGACTGCGAGAACAGCGCGACCGGCCTGTCGTAGGTCGAGCCGAGGTTGGGCCTCTCGTAGGTTGTCGCCTGTCGCGGCGCGATCTCGGCTGCGAGCGGGGCGGGATCATCCTGAACTTCGTTCTGCACCGTCGAAGTCTCGACCTGCGCGACTGCCTGCGTCGGCTGGCTCAACGGCTTGGCTGCGGCCGCGACTGTCTTGTCAGGTGTCGCGGGAACCGGAGTTGAGTGAGCCGCGGCGGCCTTCACTTCGGTGTTGGCGCTGGCCAGACGAGCCGGCGTCGGTGTACGGGTGGCAACGTAGGTCGGCTTGCGGCCCGGGGTCGGCGACCACGCCGTGAAATCGGTAGTCTTGCCGCCGGTGACGGCGACGCGAATCTCACCGTCGGTGCGCGTCACCTCGTATGGATGCTTGGCATCCATCTCGATCACGATGCGGACGATGTTCGGCCTGTACTGCGAGTAGCGGATGTTGGTGATTCCGCCGCGCGACTCTTTGTCATAGCGGCGGTGCGGCATGTCGAGGGTGGCTCCTTTCAGATCGACAACCACCCGGGCGGGCGCGTCGAGCGTGAAGTCCTGCACTTCGACGCCGGCATTGACGCCGATCACCACCTCAGTCTTCCCTGACGATGGGATCACACTGAGTGAGCGAACGGTCGCGGCCGACGAGGGCAGAAACAGGAGCGCCGCAGCGGGCAGCGCCTTCAGCAAGCTCATTGACGAAGCCTCATTTTAGTCGAATCGGGCGGCGCTATTGGCAGGAGCTCCTGCCGACTGTAACCGAACTCTTCGATCGTGAAAATCACTGCCTTGGGCTGGATCGCCGCGACGCGCATTCTGCCGATCGTCTGGCCGACCCTGACCTTGTACTGATCTTTAGACGTGACATCTCTCAAAACCGCAACAGAGTTCTGACCACGTGGATCGTACGCCACACCAACGAGTTTGAGGTCGGTGAGGAGCGGTTTGAGGTCAGATGTAGTCAGCAGCGAAACAAACGGGTCGCGCCGGCCATCGCCCTCGTACTGAAACACCTCGCGGTTGATCAGCACCTTGGGAGTGGTGTCCGGGGCGGGAAGCGGCGGAGTAGCTGTTTTCGCAGCCGGCTTCACGGGAGGCTTGCTCGCCGACGCGGGCCGCGCGGCGGTATTCGGATTCGGCCGTGATGTCGCCTGCGCACGCGCCTGCGCGGATGCGCCGCTCGCGAGAGCCGAGACGAAGATCAGGGCGAAGGAAATGGAACGATGCATTATTTCACCGCCGAGGCGGGGACGTATGGCGTGGTGCGCGCGACGTAGGTCTGCACCTGGAACTCGGTGTCGATGAGCGATTCTCCCTTCTTGACGCGCGCCTTGGTCTTGTCGGCGATAGGATGGAGCCTGATCTGCATCGTCACCGGCGCGATGATCCGGTTCAGCGAGCCGACGTTGCTCAGGAACTGGCCGACCGGGTGATAACCGCCGATCACGCCAAGCTTGTATCGATAGGTATCGAACTGCTCGCCCTGGAGCACCGGCATCGGCTCGACGCTGGCGAGGTCGAGTCCGACGCGCCGCGCTGCCGTAGAGATGTCCTCCAGCAGCGCCGGGACTTCATTGCTCCTCGGCACCAGCTGGCGCATCACCTTGAGGCTCTGCTCGTACTCCGCGGACTGCGCCTTCAGCTTCTGAAGACTGCCCTGCGCGATGTCTGCCTTGGCCTGCTGATTCTTTTTGTCGAGCGAGTCGACGTGTGCCTGGATGGTGGCCAGCTCCGCCGACTTGGGCTTGTACAGGAAGTACCAGTACGCGCCGAGCAGCAGTACCGCCACGAGGCCGATTGCAGCGAGCGTCTGCTCGCGCTTGGTCATGTTTGCGCCGATTGCCATCTTAACGCACCGCCGAGACTACGAGTGGAACCGTCTTGACCGCGAACGGAGGCGGCACCTGCGACTCCGCCTCGAGCGTGAACTCGGTCACTTCCTTGCCTTCCGCCTGCACCAGATCGGACTGCTTCAGCTGGACGTTCTGAATGAACGGCGACGCCTCGAGCGACTTCATGAATCGCGTCAGCGCCTGGATGTCGACGGTATGTCCGACAATCTTGAACTGGATCGTTTTCGCCGCTGCGAACACCGAGTCGGCGTGCGCCTTCCTGGCCCGATCGCGCTCCAGCGCGCGCTGGCGCGGAGACTTGCCCGCCGTGTCGGTGGGCGCGGCTTTCTTGGCG